>NFUN01000046.1 GCA_002197525.1 Acidobacteria subdivision 13 bacterium RH2 MAG17b
GCGCTGTCCCCAGCGCCGAAAGACGCCGGTGAGGACACCGGCGCTACAGCGTGGCTTGCCAAATTGTTCTCCAGTCCTCGCTAAGTGAACAGCATTGGGGTTAGCGGCCCGATTTTGTTTCAAAGTACGGACCGGGTTCGGGAACCGCTTCGCCATCCTTGCGCGGGTCGGAAGCGCCGTAGTTCACCCCCGTGGCGGAATCGTGAAGGACGGCTTGCCCTCCGCCCATGGGCGATGCAAAGTCTCCGCGCACCTCAAGCTGATGGCCTTTTTCGATTAGCCCTTGGCGAACGGCCTCCGGCACGCGGTCCTCGATCATCGCGTCGCAGCCAGTGAAGTTCAACTTGGTGAAACGAGGAGCTTCGAGCGCCTGCTGGATGTTCATGCCGTAGTCAGCGATGTCGGAAGCAAACTGCGCGTGCGCTTGCGCCTGATTCAGCCCGCCCATAATGCCGAAGCCGATATGAAGACTTCCTTTCTCCATAAAGGCCGGAATGATGGTGTGAAACGGCCGCTTATGCGGAGCCAGCACGTCCGGGCTGTGAGGATCAAGCACAAAGCCCGCCCCGCGGCTTTGCAGAGCGAACCCGTAATCATCCACCACCACGCCGGAGCCAAACTCGGCAAAAAGACTCTGAATCAGCGAAACGATGTTGCCGTCCCGGTCCACCACTGTGAGATACGTGGTGTCGGTACCGTAGCGGGCCGGATTGCCCGGCTGAACATCGCAGTTGGCGCGGTTAGGGTCAATCAGGGCGGCGCGCTCCGTGGCGTATTTCTTGGAAATGATTCCTTCGACAGGAATTTTCGCAAACCTCGGATCTCCAATATAGCGGCGCAGGTCCGTATAGGCCAGCTTCTGGGCCTCGATCTTGGCATGGAACGCTTGGGCGTTTGCAAATCCCCATTGCGCCAGAGGAAACCGCTCCATGATGTTCAGCATTTCGAGCGCGGCCATGCCTTGACCGTTGGGCGGCAGCTCGTAAACCGTCCAGCCGTGGTAAGTGGTTGAAATTGGCTGCACCCATTTCGGCTCGTAATCGCGCAGGTCACTGGCCGTCATCACACCCCCAAGGCGGTTGGAAGTCGCCAAAATGGCTGTTCCGATGGGACCGTCGTAAAGCGCCTTCGACCCCTCGCGGGCCACCAATTCCAAAGCGCGGGCGTATTCCGGATTGCGAAATATCTCGCCAACGATCGGGGTGCGGCCGTCGATCAAGAAGACCCGGCGGGCATTCGCGTCACCTTCGATCTTGGACTCCAAGTGCTGCCAGTACGCAGCAACGAACTCGGTCACCGGAAACCCGTGGGTCGCTATGTAAATCGCAGGCTGAAAAAGCTCAGCCCAGGGAAGGCGGCCAAATTTCTGGTGCAGCGCCCACCAACCGCGGACGCATCCCGGCACCGTGACCGTGTAGATCCCGGCCTCAGGCATGTTGGTGAAACCTTTTTGCCGCAGCAATTCAGGCGTCAGCTTTTCAGGGGCCCAGCCGCTCGAATTGAGACCGGTCAACTTGCCAGTTTTCGAATCCCATTCGATGGCGAACAGGTCGCCGCCTATGCCGTTCATCATCGGCTCGACCACGCCCATCACCGCGTTGGCCGCGATCGCCGAATCCGCGGCGGAGCCGCCCCTGGCCAAAATCTGAGCACCGGCTTGAGAAGCGAGCGCCTGCTCCGTGGCGACGATCCCCTTCTGCGTCATCACCATGGATCGGGCCTGCGAGCGGTCCAGCGGAAGCACAGTTTTCTTCTGAAGAGTTTGCATAGGAGACCCCTCAACGGCCAAAGCCGCCGAAATCATGATTAACAAGAATGCCGTAATGCGTTTTCGCATAGCGCCCAAAGATTATACCTTGAGGTTTCTCATGCCAAGTGAATCCGTGAAGGGTGGTGGGCCAGTTTGGTTGTTGTAGCGGCGGCCTCTGGGCGCCGCTACAACGAACTGACCCACTACCGTGAAAGGATCCTCGTCATGGCTCTACTTTATATACCCGCACCTCGGCATCGCACTCGCCGTTTCTCTGAGCTACCACGTAGTATCGGTTCAGTTGCGGAACCAGAAGCGACGTGGCGGAAGCCGCGCCCGTGGAAATTGTTGCAATGGCCTGGTAATGGTCAGCGTCAAGCTGCTTATAGACGGCAATGTCCCCTTCCGGAGAAAATCCGGCGCCTGCTGAAACGTAAATGCGTTGATGCGCTTTGTCATAATAAGCGTCATCAACGCCTGCCGGAGCAGGAAGGCTTGCAATCTGCCGGCCCGATTCCGAATCCAGGACGAGCAACTTTCCCGGCTTGCGCGTGACGATAAAGAGGCGATGGTGAGCCTCGTCCAGCGCTACCGCATAAGGAAAGTCAGCCCCGTGAAGCCGCCACTCTGCAGTTTCAATACGCCTCCGGCGGTCAACTACAGCCACTTCATCCCGGTCCTTGATAGCGACGAAGATTCTGGGGCCTGCCGCCTCGATCGCAAAACCTTTCATGATCCGCCCTCGTAGTCTTATGTCCCCGATATGTCTGCCAGTTCGGGCGTCGACAATGCCGAGCAAAACATAATCGGGCCCGCTATCGCTTTCTGATCTGCGGTAATTTCCTACATAGAGGCGCTGGGCAACCGGATCAAAGCGCACTGCGCCTGCGCGGCTCAAGGTCAACTTCACGGTTTTTACGAGGCTGTATGAATCACCTTCGCCGGCGCGGAAGATCTTAACCGTTCCATCGTCATCGCTCACAAAGAGTTCATCGGACTCTGGCCGGTAGTAGATGCCGTGCGGCTTCGCAAAACCGCCAAGTGCGTAAGCCAGTCTGTTTTTGCGCAGGTCGAAAACCTCCACGGTTTTCGCCTGTTCCGCAGGAACAAAAAGGCGGAGGTCCTTCAGATCAATTCCGAAGTGGTCGAAACGGCTTTTGACCTTGGGAATCGGAATAACCTGCACCAGCTTAAGGGGCGCGCTCGCTCGCGAAAATGCGTTAAGCGTAACTGCACCCGTCAGCGCCAAGAAGAACGCGAACTTTCTCGCCATCACCATTGCTTCCCTGCTCCGTTTGGAATATTGGGCCAACATCAGCCTCTCCGAAGCAGCGTAACCTAATTGAGAATTATAAATTATAGTGACGGATTTTCCTGGTGCGCCAGTGCCCCCACCGGCGTCTTTCGGCGCTGAGAGCCTGCCCTGAGCGAAGCGAAGGGACAGCGCCGCTACAACGGATGTTGTCACTATAATTTGTAAACCTCAATAATTGGTTTAACCCTTTGCTCTTCGTCGCCTGCTTCGCATGACCTTTCATTCTAACCCCTCGCCCCTCGTCAGCGGGGAGAGGGTGGCTCGCCTCGCCGAGCCGGGTGAGGGACTTAAGCATACCGCTACGCCGCGACCAACCGCAGCAGCCAGCGAGCCAGGGACAACTAGTGGTACAGGCGAGCATCGACGCCGGGCAAGACTACAAGAAATTTATTATTTCGCGACTACTGGGTTTATCGGAATGTAGAGGCGGCTTCACGCCGCCCATGATTGGGCCACGCAGGGCTTAGTCAAAGAGACGAAAGTTGACCTGAACCATGACTTGCACGGCAACCGGCCTACCGTTTCGGGTTCCCGGCTTGAATTTCCATGAAAACACAGTCTGCATTGCGCTTTCCTCAAGACCTCCGCCCAATATAGGCGGCTCCTCTCGTACATAAGCGACATTCCCCTTGCTATCGACAACAATCGAAAGGATCGCGGCCCCATGAATTTTATCTTTGCGAGCTTCCTCTGTGTACGGTGGATCGTGGGCAAAGATTAGAGTCGGCGGGGGAATCTCGGACGTCAGGTCGTTTGCCCTAAATGAGAACACTTGCCCGGGCTCCTTACCTATTGCGCGAGTAGAGCAGGGATCCTGGTACTCGGCGCCTGATGTGCCTCGACTCGGCTTACTCTCCGGCTCGACATCGCCGGGAATATACTCCACCGTCGTGTGAACCACGGAGGAAACCGGCACTCCGTTGCGCATCTCTGGGCGGAATTTCCAAGTTCGACCTGTCGCAATGACCTGCTGGTCTATACCGTTCCCAAGCTTCTTGCCAGTTTCTTTAACACTGGCTACGTTACCGTTCTTCTCAACTTTAAGCTCAAAGGTACAGCTACCATGAAACCCCGCCTTGAGAGCCTGATCGGTGTATGGCGGATTGGGTACATAAAGAGGCAGCGCTTGTGTTTCAACGATGTTGTTCGGCTGATGTTCTTGTGCGTTGTCCGAACGACCGCCCACACCTAGAGCTTGAGCCAAACCTTTGTACAGGCGCTGAAAACGCACGTTTGTGGGATCTAGTTTAGTGGCGGCACGGTACTCGTTGAGAGCACCTTGTTTATTTCCTTCGATTTCGAGCGCAGTACCCAGAGCCGCATGAGCTGCACCATTAGCCGGTTTTAGATCAGCCACTTTTCGCAACTCCGCGCTGGCCCCACCAAGATCACCCCTCCGCATAAGCGCCTTACTCAGAGCAACATGCGCCTGGACATCACTTGGTTGCAGTTGAATCGCCTTTCGTTCGTCAGCAACTTCATCATTCCACCGTCCGAGGATACCCTGTGCGACGCCTAGCTCTTGATAGGCGGCGTAATGCTTCGGGTCGAGTCTAACGGTTAGTTGTTGCTCCGCAATGTCACCGTCCCAGTCGCCGATCGTACGAAGAGCGATGCCCAATTGGTGATGTGCTTCGGCGCTGTCTGGCTTTAGAGAAATCGCCTCTTTCTCTGCTAGAATGGCCCCATTCCAGTCTCCTGCCTTTCGTAACGCGATGCCCAGCAGCAAATGTATCTCGGAGTTCGACGGCTCCAAGCTGACTATCTCTCGATACACATCTCCCGCATCCTGCCAATCCTCAGCGTTCTCAAACGCATGGGCCAAGCTAAGGCGTGTCTCATTAAGATCCGGCTTTATTTGAAACGCCTCACAGTACTCCGCGATCGCTGGTCGCCAGTCCGCTTTAGCGAAGAACTCGTCACCACGGCTAAAATGCTCTTTGGCGACCTGTGCTGGATTCATTGCCCCCAAGAGCAGTGCAGTGTCGGCCGCCCCCAAGCCAGGCGCTACGGGCGTGGCCGGAGGGACATCAGAAAGATTCTTCAGCGCTTGCAAGAGCTCGCTCGTGGCCCCTTCCTGGCGAAGCTCACGTTCGATTTTTGGACTCAGCTGAAATCCGAGGCGGTATTTTTCGCCAGAAAATATGATCCGCTCCGGGGGAACACGTTTTTTGAGCAAGTTAATCACGTCGCCTACCGTAAGTGGATGGGCTGGTTTCTGGGCGCGCACGGAGACCGCCGATAAGGAGAGACCAAGCACAAGCGCGAGAATGCGGCATTTGCGACGGTACTTCCAAGACTTCAGATACGGATTGATGTAAAGTACCGCAAATCTACGCATAGCGGCCAAAGATTACACCTTCTGCTGCGGAATGCCAATAGGATTTGCGGCGGCGTTCAGGCGTTCAATGGCCCCGCCGCCGAAAACTTAGCGGGTGGCGCAGACATGCAGCTTCTCAGCATGTCTGTGAATTACGCAAGGGCAGTTCCCGGAACGGCGCAAGGCCTCACGCTCGCCCGATGGCGGGCCATGTAGCTAAGACCGCTCCGCCACACCGCATTTACGGCCCGAATCGTTTCCGGATTCACCACGTCCACGTCCGACAGCAGCCATGGCTTCTGGCTCTCTGATTACCCCGCCAATGGAGGCAGCTCCCGCCGCAGCGTTGTAGCGCAGCGCTCGCCGTTGAACGCTGCGGCTGTTTACTGTGCGAATGATTGGCCTGGACATGCCGCAGGGTCACAAAAACGGACCCTGCGCTACAGCCTCGTTCATTGACGCGGTCGCACCGGGAGCATCTTGACGTATTTAGCCTAGTGTACTAGACTAAGCCCAGTGTGATGAGCCGGTTTCGACCAAACGCAAATTGTGCCAAAATGCACGTTTCGCAGGCTGCGCGGTGCGGCGTGGGGCATAATGCATTGAAAATATGGGTATTAGGCTTGCGGAAAGGCGCATGCAAGAGAAGGAACAACACCAAGAAAATAAAGGATTCCTTTTTTTAGGACAATTATCGCCATAACTCATTGAAAACAAATAAACATTAGAAAAGCAAAGCCATTCAAAGCCACTAAGCAAAGCCACTGCTAATCACTTAACTTATTGAAAACACAACAATAACGTGCATTTATCAAGCAAAGCCAATTATCTAGCCCAAAATCAATTAGATGGGGCCACTCTTGAATTTGTTCCGCGTTTCAGCGCAAAAGCAAACCCATTGGGCTTGAAAGCTACGCCCCGCGGTAGGCGACGACGGGCTGGAACAGATCGTCGCGATTGCCGGCTCCAGGAATTAACCTGGCGGGCTGGAACTTGGTTGACAATGCGTGAAACAAGATGCTATTTCAAGACTTCCGGTTTTAGGGATATGCCGGAAGACGGCGTGTCCATCGGGCGCGAAACGCGCTTGCTTCCAACCGCCACTTCCGGCTTCTCGCCCGCAGCCTTCCTTGGAAGCAGATGAGGCGCTCCAGGACCTTGCGGATCTGCTTCCACGATAAGCTTGAATTTCCAAACCAAAGACTGAACAGCCGCAGCCTCTATGAACGAATTCTTCGGACACCCGCGCGGTCTAGCCACTCTCTTCATGACCGAGTTCTGGGAGCGGTTCAGCTATTACGGCATGAGCGCCCTGCTGATCCTGTTCATGACCGCCCCGGCGGCGCGTGGCGGACTCGGATTCCCCATTCCAAAGGCAGGCGCGATTTTCGGAGTCTACGTGGCCTTGGTATACCTCGGCGCGTTGCCCGGCGGCTGGATTGCCGACCGCGTGCTTGGGCAGCGGAAATCGGTGTTATACGGCGGAATGATCATCGCCAGCGGCCACTATTGCCTGGCTCTTCCCAGCCTCAAGACCTTTTATCTGGGCCTCGGGCTGATCATCACCGGCACCGCCTTGCTGAAACCCAACGTCAGCACCATGGTCGGACAGCTTTACACGCCCGATGACGTGCGCCGCGACGCCGGCTTTTCGATTTTCTACATGGGAATCAACCTGGGGGCGTTTATCGCGCCACTCGGTTGCAGCTATCTGGGCGAGGAAATCAACTGGCATTACGGATTTGGCCTTGCGGGCGTGGGCATGACGCTGGGCGTGATCCAGTACGTAATGGGCTGGAAGCATCTGGCGCAAATCGGGCTGCCGCCGCAAGGGAACGGCCAGGCCAGGCGCAAGCTGGCGGTGGCGCTCGGAATTTTTCTTCTCGTTGGCGCTTCGTGCGCGGCGGTAGTCAGCCACGGGGCCATAAAAGTCTCCGCGCAGAGCGTGTCCCGGGCGTTTGGAACAGCCCTGGCCTTGGTGGTGATTGGCATGTTCGGCTGGCTGCTGACATCGCGCCACTGGACGCCGGTTGAGCGCAGGAGGCTGTATGCGATCTTCGCCTTCTTCCTCGCGTCAACTCTCTTCTGGGCGCTCTTTCAGCAGACCGGTTCGACGCTGAACCTCTTTGCGGAGCGAAATACGGACAGGAGCCTGTTCGGCGGCTTTCCGGCGGGTTGGTTTCAGTCCGAAGAACCGCTGTTCATTATCCTGCTCGCGCCGGTATTCGCCTGGCTGTGGGTGAAGCTCGGCAAACGCGATCCTTCAACGCCGTCGAAATTCGCGGCGGGGATCGTCTTCGCCGGTCTGTCGTTCATCGTGCTCGTTCCGGTCGCGGCCAGGACCGGCGACAGCCCGTTGTGGCTCACGGGCACGTACTTTCTCCTGACGCTAGGTGAGTTGTGCCTGAGCCCGGTGGGCCTCAGCGTCACCACGAAACTCGCGCCGGAGCGGGTGGCGGGCTTCATCATGGGCTTCTGGTTCCTCTCCATGGCGGTGGGAAGCTATCTGGGGGGCGTCTCAGCGTCGCTTTACACGACGGTTTCGCTTCCCTGGCTTTTCGGGATCACGGGAGGGTTCGCCATCGGCGCCGGCGTGTTATTCTTTCTCGCGGCCTCTCCCATCGTGCGGCTGATGGAAGGAGTGAAGTAGCCGTTTAGCCGTTTCATTCCACTTCGAGGTTTCCAAATGAAGCGCATCAACCGGCGAGATTTCGCAAAAGCTGCGGCGGCAAGTCTGGGCGGAGTTGCCATAACTTCGGCAAAACCCCTCGTGGGCGGAGAAGATTCGAATGACTGGCAAAATCCGTCCTCGAAAGCCGCGTCGTCCGCGCTGCAGGAAACAGCCGCTCCGGCGGACATTCAGGAGACGACCCGTCTGGGCAAGATGCTGCACCGCATTTTTGCGGCCAAGGAGTTCACCGCAAAGCCGTTCGGTCCGGCGCGCTGGCTGAACGGCGGAGAAGCTTACACAACAGTCGAAGCCTCCTCCGCAGCGAAGGAAGAAAAAAGGCGCGACATCGTGCGCTACGAGACCTCGACGGGGCGGCGGGAAGTGTTGGTTTCCGCTTCGCAGCTCGTGCCACCTGGCGGCAGCGCTCCGCTCGCCATCGACGACTATTCGTGGTCGAAAGACATGAAGCGGCTTTTGATCTTCACCAACACGCGCCGTGTGTGGCGGCAGAACACCAGGGGAGATTATTGGGCGCTCGACCGGGATTCCGGAAAGCTGCACAAGCTGGGCGGTGAAGTTCCCCCTGCAACCTTGATGTTTGCCAAGTTCTCGCCCGATGCGTCAAAAGCGGCCTACGTTCATGCAAATAACATTTATGTTGAAGACCTAAGCTCGGGAGCCATCATCCAGCTCACCCAGGACGGCTCGGCAACGCTCATCAACGGGACCTCGGATTGGGTAAACGAGGAAGAGTTGGACATCCGGGATGGGTTCCGATGGAGCCCGGACGGAAAAAGCATCGCCTTTTGGCAGTTTGATACGAGCGGCGTGGGCGACTTCCCTTTGGACTACAACACCGGCGGCCCCTACGACGTGGTCACCCACATTCCATACCCGGAGTACGGCGTTTATCCCTTCATCAGGCACGTCGCCTACCCCCAGGCAGGAACTACCAATTCAGCCGTGCGCGCGGGCGTGGTGAGCGCCGCGGGAGGAACGCCGCAATGGATGGAAACGCCGGGCGATCCGCGCAACCACTATATCGCGCGAATGGATTGGGCGGGAAATTCGGAAGAGCTTGTTTTGCAGCACCTGAACCGCCTGCAAAACACAAATGATGTCCTGCTGGCTGAAGCTCGCACGGGCAAGGTCCGGCGCGTGCACCGGGATCAGGATCGCGCCTGGGTGGATGTATACGGCGACGTGCAGTGGCTTCACGGCGGGGCCGAGTTTCTGTGGGTCAGCGAGCACGACGGCTGGCGGCACGTTTATGTGATCTCACGCGACGGAGAGCATACCCGGCTTGTTACCCGAGGCGCGTTCGACGTGATCGAAATGCTGCACCCGGACAGCCGGGGAGAATGGCTTTACTACTTGGCGTCGCCGGAGAATGCCACACAAAGCTATCTGTACCGGTCGCGACTGGACGGCGCGGGCACACCCGAACGCCTGACGCCCGCCAACGCCCCCGGGACGCACAAATATGACATTTCGCCCGATGGCGGTTGGGCTTTCCACACCTATTCCAGGTTTGACACGCCGCCCGTCACCAGCCTGGTGCGCCTCCCGGATCATCAGACGGAACGCATCCTGGAAGAAAATGCGGCGCTCAAGTCCAAGGTGAGCGCCTTGGGCTCTGAACCCGTGGAATTCTTTCCCGTTGAAATCGGGAAAGGCGTGAGCCTGGACGCGTGGATGATCAAGCCGGAGAATTTCGATCCGGCGCAGAGCTATCCGCTGCTCATCTACGTTTATGGCGGACCTGCTGTGCAGACGGTGCTTGATGAGTGGGGCGAGGATCGCGTGCTCTTTCACCGCCTGGTGGCCAATGAGGGCTATCTTATAGCGAGCATTGACAATCGCGGCACCCCGGCGCCGAGGGGCCGGGCCTGGCGCAAGTATATCTTCGGCTCTCTCGGCGGCCCGGTTTCCGCAGATCAGACCGCTGCGCTTCGGGCCTTGGTGCGCACTCGGCCGTATATTGATTCGGGACGCGTGGCCGTCTGGGGATGGAGCGAAGGCGGTTCGCACACGCTCGACCTCATGTTCCGGTACCCGGAGTTGTATCGCGCGGGAATGTCCGTCGCTCCGGTCCCCGACTGGCGGCTCTACGACTCAATCTATCAGGAAAGGTATATGGGATTGCCGCAAGACAACGTGGAGGGTTACCGGGCTGGCTCGTCAATCAACTTCGCCCAGGGGCTGCGCGGGAACCTCTTGCTGGTGCATGGGTCCGATGACGACAATGTTCACATTCAAGGATCGCAGTTGCTCATCAACCGGCTCGTCGAGCTGGGCAAGCAGTTTGACTTTATGGAGTACCCAGGTCGTACCCACAGCCTTTCCGAAGGGCCGGGCACGCTCTTTCATCTGCATAGCCTGCTGGCGTGCTATCTCAAGCGGCATCTGCCGGCTGGGTCCGGCAAGCGGCGGAGCGCAAACCGGACCGCGGCGCGCGTCCTCGAAGAAAACGTCGCGGCGGTCAGGTGTCGAGGGTGAGTTCGATAGAGGCAGGCCGACGTACTTCTCACGGCTTTCGGGCAAGAGGAAGACAGCCCGGTGAAATCGTTTCAGTCTACGCGGATCATTCGGGCGGCGCGAACCGCAGGGATGGACTGAATTTCCTTCAACACCGCCGTAGGAACTTGCTGATCCACATTGACGATACCTATCGCCTCGTGAAGCTTCGGGTCGCGGCCCAGCGTGAAATTGGCAATGTTGACTCCGCCGTTGCCGAGCACAGTGCCCACACGTCCGATGACGCCCGGAACATCCTGGTTGCGGATGATGAGCAACACGCCCCGCAGAGGCGCTTCAATATCAACATCATCGATGCCGAGAATGCGCAGCGAATCGCGCGGCCCCACCATGCCAAGCGCGGAGCCTGATCCGGAATCGGTGCGCAAAGCGATGCCGAGCGAATTGGAAAATGCCGCCCGCCGCGCGCTGCGAACTTCCGCCACCTCGATCCCGCGAGCTTGCGCGATGGCCCCTGCGTTGATCAGATTGGCCTGCGCCTCCTCGGAAACAACGTGGTTCAAAATCCCCTTGAGCACCGCATTCTTCACGAGGTGCGTGTTGAGCTCCGCGAGGCCGCCATCATAGCTGATTCTCACCTCGGTCAGCCCGCCGCTCACGAGCTGAGAAATAAACGAGCCGAGCTTTTCGCCCAACTGGATGTAAGGATCGAGCTTCCGGTACTCCTCGGGCGAGATGGCGGGCATGTTAACGGCGTTGCGCGCCACGCCGCGCAGCAGGTAATCCCGAACTTGCTCGGCGATGCGAATGCCGACGATTTCCTGCGCCTCCTCGGTGGAACCAGCGACGTGGGGGGCGGCGATGAGTTTGGGATGCGCGATCAGCCGCGCATCGGCCGGCGGCTCCTTTTCAAAAACATCGAGCGCGGCGCCCGCCGCTTGGCCGCTCTCAAGTGCCTGCAGCAAGTCCGGCTCGGAAATCAGTTCGCCGCGCGCGCAGTTGACGATGCGAATCCCGCGCTTGGTCATAGCCAGCGTGCGGGCATTCAGCAGGTGTTGGGTTTCGGGCGTAGCGGAGCAGTGCAGGCTGAGGAAGTCGCTGTGCTTCAAAACTTCTTCGAGTGAAAGCAGCTTTACGTTTTGCTGCCCGGCAACCAGCGAAGAGACGAAGGGATCGTGGGCGATCACCTCCATTTGAAAAGCTTGCGCCAGCCGCGCCACTTCCATGCCGATCATGCCCAGTCCGATCAGGCCAAGCGTCTTGCCGCGCAGCTCAGTTCCCATGAACTTCTTCTTTTCCCATTGTCCTTGCTTCATGGAGGCGTCCGCCTGAGGAATATGGCGGGCCAGGCTGATCATGAAGCCCAAGGTTTGCTCGGCGACGCTCGTAGCGTTTCCGCCGGGGGTGTTCATCACCACCACGCCTTTTTGGGTGGCGGCGCCGAGGTCTACATTATCCACGCCAACTCCGGCCCGGCCGATGACTCTCAGTTTCTGAGCTTGCGCCAGCAGCGCCGCGTTGACCTTCGTGGCGCTGCGCACCACCAGCGCGTCGGCGTCCACGATTTCCTTGGCTACGCCGTCTTTTTTACCCGCCAAATACACCACGTTGAACGACGCCTCGGATCGTAGCACCTCCAAAGTGCGGTCTGAAACGCTGTCAGAAACAAGAATCTTCATGAGACCTCTCAACTAGTTTTGATTGCGCCCTGCGGTAGCGAGAAAAGCGCTTGGGTGGATTCAGCCCCGGGCCTTCGGCTGAGATACTCTTACTGCGCGCCTGCGCGCTGCCCGGCTTCGCCATCCACATGTTTCAGATACGTCTCCTGCGCGGCGCGCACTCCGGAGCCTAATTGCACTTTATGGCCTACCTTGCTCAAAGCGATCTCCAGGGCCGCGACAATGCCGAACAAGTCCATCGCGTCGTAATATCCAAGATGCGCCAAGCGGAAGATTTTGCCCTTCATTGAGCCTTGCCCGTTAGCCATGATCGCGCCGAACCGGGAGCGCAATTCCTTGATGACCGCGCCGGAGTCAAGCCCTTCGGGCGAGCAGACGGTCGTGACCGCGTTGGCAGGCGAAGAGTTGGCAAAAAGCTTCAAGCCCATGGCCTTCGCGGCTTGGCGGGTGGAGTCCGCCAGCATGGCCGCATTCCCGATCAGGTTTTCGCGTCCCATCTGCTTGATGTAAGTAAGAACGCCGTGTAGGTTGACCACAAGCGACGTGGCCGGGGTGTAACTGGTCTCGCCGTTGGCCAGGTTCTTGCGTTCCTTGGCGAAATCGAAGTAGAAGCGCGGGCACTTGGATTTCGAGATCGCCTTCCACGCCTTCTCGCTGACGGAAGTGAAGGCAAGGCCAGGAGGCATCATGGTGGCCTTTTGCGAGCCGCCGATAACGATGTCTAGCCCCCACTCGTCCGGACGCAGATCCGTGGTTCCGAGCCCGGTAATCGCGTCCACTACCAGGACCGTATCGGGGGCTTGGCGCACCGCCTCGCCCAACGCCTTCACGTCATGGCTGACGCCGGTTGAGGTCTCGGTCGCCTGAATGAAGACAGCCTTGAATGGCCCGGCACTCGAAAGCTGCCGTTTCATCTCGTCAATGTTCACTTCCTGGCCGTATGGGGATTCGACTTTCACTGCCTCGATGCCGTATGCCTGAGCCAGGTTGAGCCAGCGCTCGCCAAACTTTCCGGCCGTTCCCACCAGCATCCGGTCACCCGGCGAGAGCAGATTCACTACCGATCCTTCCATAGCGCCGGTCCCGGAGCTCGCAAACAGCAGGACATCGTTTTGCGTGTTGAAGTAATAGCGCAAGAGCTCGACGGTCTCCTTCACTACCCGGCGAAAGTCTTCTGTTCGATGGTGCAGGTCCCGTGTCGCAGCGCGAATCTGCGCTTCGAGCAGGACGGGGGTCGGCCCTGGGGTGAACAATCTTTCTTTAGTGATTCCACGCATGGGTGATTTCCCCTCGCCAGAAATTGTGGTTTGCTTCGGGGGTACTTTAAGGCGGGCCAGGACATGTCGAGCGCCGGTCCGAGCCGCATAAGCCGAAGGAATTAGTCTAACGGAGGGGATATGCTTTTGTCAAAAAACCGGGCAGAACGGCAGTGTCTCATTTTGGTTTTGTAGCGCCGGGCTTCAGCCCGGCACAGCCTTCAAAATGCCGACCTGAAGAGTCTGTGTGAAAACTGCCTGTTTGAGTTGTAGCGGCGCTCTATGAGCGCCGAAGCTATTGAAAAATCAAGACCGGCGGTCACAGACCGCCGCTACAGCCGCAGTTGTCACACAGACTCTGAAGGTCGGCGCTACGGCAAACTGAGTCACTACCGGCAGAACAATGGGCAGGAGGCGTGCGCCTCCTGCCATTAGTCGAAGGAGGGGGATTAAAAGTAGATTTTTCCGGCAAGCTGAAGCACGCGCGCGCCGGACTCGCTGGAGATGAGCTGGTTCACGCTAGTGACCTGGCCGAAATTGGGGGCGTTGAAGTCTCCAATAGGATTCGCGAATTGAGCGTGGTTGAAGACGTCGAAAACCTCCAAGCGGAGTTCTATGTATTTGTCTTCTCCGGCAAGAGGAATATCTTTGATCAAGGAAAGGTCAAAGTTATTAATTCCCGGCCCGTAAAGCGGATTCCTGCTGGCATTGCCGATTACTCCCGGAGCCGGAGCAGCAAACGAGGCCGGATTGAACCAATAGTTGGAACCGCCGTTAATCGTGTACGTGCGGGGATTGCCGCTGGCGGCAGGCGCAACCTGATTGGGACGATCCGGGCAACCGTAAAAGGTGAAGCTTAAGTTGCAGGTGAGAGAGGAGAAGGCGCTGTCGTAAACTGCCACGGGGGTTCCGTGTTGAAAAGTCGTGATTCCGGCGATTTTCCACCCGTCTGTCAGCCGGCGGAACCGGTGAACAAAGTGATAGAACGGCAAGGTGTAGTCATAACTTATCACTAGGCGCTGCGGAGCGTCATTAACCGAAGGGGCATACATTGAATTGAGGTCGAGCGGGTTAATCGCCGCTGTCGGGAAATAGGGTGCGCCAGCGCCGCCTTCAAAACTTGAGGTGTAATCAAAGTAGCGCGACCAGGTGTAGGAAACCAGGAATTCAAGCCCATGGCTGAAGCGCTTGTTCAAGCTGACCTGAAGCGAGTTGTAGTTGGAATTGAAGCTTGTCGCCTCATATCCGATGGACCCATAGATGGCCGGATTGTACCGGAAAGACGCTGGATCGCACGAGCCTAGGTTTGTAGCGCTACAGCCCAACGCCACGGCGCTGGGATTGACTCCGGAAAATTGCCCAGCCGGGTTCCCCTCATAGATTCCTTCGAGGTGATGCCCGGCGCTGCCGACGTATCCAATCGACAGGACCGTGGAATTCGTCAACTGGCGTTCAAGAGTCAGGTTATAGTTCTCTGCCATGGGCACCCCATAATTGGGGCTAAACACGTTCAGTCCGCTGAAGGGTTCGTAAGGAGCAAAATTCACGGGCGTGCCAGGCGCTGGTGGCGTGAATGGGAATACATTTGCGGTCGAGCACGGAGTGGGCGCGCCTCCGCCTGAACCCGGACACCAACCGCTGAACGGCGCAGCAAAACTCGGACTCCCTCCAATGGAACCAACTCCTATTGATGAAATCGAAAACGGAGGTGTTAGGAAATTTTGCAAAGCAGCCTCCTCCGCCGTCCTGTTATAGTACAAACCAAACCCTCCGCGCAGGCTCCACTTGCCAGAACTTCCAGGACTCCATGCAAATCCCAAACGCGGAGCAAAGTCGCGCCAGGGAATGTTCGGGCCGCCCGCATTATTAATGCCTGGATCGCCTGGGTAAAGGAGGCCCACAGGCGCCGTGGGGAACACCTTGGACTGAACGCCTGGCCTGAAGGCTGGTGCAGCCTCGCCGCCCGCATAGAGGTTCCAATAGGGCGTTTCAATGTCCCAGCCCAGACCATAAGTCAGCGTAAAATTGGGGCGGATTTTGAACTGGTCCTGGAAATAAGAGTAATACTCTTGGGCGCGTCCGTTGTTGATTGACCCGCTGGCCTGTGAGTAAAAACCAGGCAGGCCCAGCAGGAAATCAGCGCCCGGCAGCCCAGTTGAGAACGGGCCGCTCCCTGTAAAATCAAAAAATCCGCTCAACGCCGAATTGAAAGGATTAAACACCTCAAACCGCTGCATGCTGAAGCCGAGCTTGAACGTGTGCCGGCCCACAACCTTGGAAAGATTGTCCGTTAGCACGTAAACGTTATCGATTCGGGGTTGTGGCCCATTCGTGCTGAAGCCCAAGTTAAACAAACCGGTCACACTGATTGCCGGAAGCGAGGCCTCGGCCGCATTCTCCGGAAAAATGCCATTGAACCCGTATGCGGTGGGATTGACGGGATTGGCAGGATTTACTGCCACGAAGTTGAGCCGGCTGTAGCCAAATCGGGCTTCGTTCAGCGTGTTCGGACTGAAGATATGGTTCCAGGCTATCGTATATTCCTGGGTGTGGTCTCCATCCGTTTCACCGAATCCGGGAAGGGTCGCCCCAAATTCGAAGGGCAGCGTCTGCGAGGTGAAGTTCCGCTCCCATAGGCCGTACGCCCAAACGGAATCCTGCGGCCTGATGTTTTCATCAATCCGCCAGAGGTACTGATCATCTAAACCCGTGAGGGTCGGATTGAACCGATACTGATTCGAGGGACCGTTAGGCGAGGGTACGAACTGGTTCATCAACTTGACCGCAAGTGGATTCAAGTCTGCCGTGGGAATTTGGCCGTTCGAGAAGATCGTAGAATACGGCGTCCCGGCTGGGTAAGTCACGCCATTATCGCCAACCAGAGGAAACGCGGATTTGCCCGCCGCGGTTGCCAGCCCATCGGCTGAGAAATTCCCCGTGCGCTCAGCAGGGGAAAAGACAGTCGTTGTGCCGGGGTTCGCACAGCCGCAGTCCGTGAAATTCTCAGGCACGGCGTTACGAGTGCCCTGGTAGGAGAAGAAGAAAAAGGTCCTATTCTTCCCGTTATAGATATGAGGAAGCAGAACCGGGCCGCCGATGGTGCCGCCAAACTGGTTTTGATGAAAAGGGGCCACCGTAGGGCTGAAAAACCCGCGGGCGTCAAGCGATGTGTCGCGGAAAAATTCAAACCCATCACCGTGAATTTGATTGGCGCCGCTCTTGATCACAGCATTCAAGATGGCGCCAGAGTTTCTGCCGTACTCCGGATTGATAGTGTTCGTGACCATGCGAAATTCGGCGATCGCGTCGGGACTGGGAACGACTAGCACCGTGTTAAGCGCCATTTCGTTTGAGTCAACGCCGTTAATCAAATAACTGTTCTGCTGGGTTTCAGCGCCGTTGGTGGAATAGTCCGAGCCTAAGCGGTCCGTGGCCCCGACTACGCCGGGCTGGAGCTGCTGGAGTTGGACCCAGTTGCGGCCGTTGAGCGGCAAGTCCACAATCGCCCTGCCGGTGATAGTGGCCCCAAGTTGCATGCTGGTGGTTTCGATTTGCGCCGGCGCCGCTTGGACGGTAATCTCCTGCGCCGTAGATCCGACTTGCAGGGTTGCGTTCACCACGTAAGTTTGGTTCACGTTGAGTTGAATGTTGCTGCTCACGTATTTCCTGAAGCCGGTTTGTTCCACTGCTACGTTGTAAGTGGCCGGAGCGAGCATGTTGAGAAATTCGAAGCTGCCGTCCACGGCTGAGGTCACCTGTCTGGATATTCCCGTACCCACATCAGTAGCCGTCACCGCGGCCCCAGGAATAACCGCACCGGATTGGTCCGTCACCGTGCCACGAATTGTTCCGTATAACTGGTCTGCCTGTACCGGCGTTGCAGCCGCCAGACTGAGGCAGAGAATCGACAACAGCAGCAGCAACTTCGTTTTTCTCATGCGATTCCTCCCACCGCTATCGAATTTTCGTATTGTCTCGGCGTGCGCCTTGCCATCCAAATAAACTATCATAACCTTTTTGATTAATAAACTTATATAGTATTATCAAATAAGTTATCGTTAAGCCGTTCTGGCAGCGCCGTGCTGGAGCGAATTGCCCCAGAGCAGATTCGGCTAAAGAAAATATGGACCTGGATTCGGTAGCGGGTAACGCTATCATGCTGCTCCCTCCTCAGCAAGAACCGCAGCAATAGCAGCCAAAATAGCGAGCCAGAGTAATAACTACATTGTACACCTTAACAAGGTGGCTATGTCCTCGTCAAGTCAAGTTTATAATGGGGTCTTTATCTGGATGATGAAGCAACGAGGCGCGCATACGCATCCGCGCATCGCGCTTCAGGGCTCCTCTGCCTGGAGTGGTCTAGGCAAGCTTGGACTGGCTGATAGCCATCTGCAGGAATTATCTCTCCGCAACCAGCACATGGGAATCGTGGTTGACGCCACGCGCCCATGGAAGACAGCAGCCAGTTCCCCGCCGTGATATCGGTGCATTGCGGGCAGTCTCCCTCGGGCACCCAGGAAGCGTTACCGCGTCCGTTTGTAAAGCAAAATGTCAGATTCCCAACCCCAAAAACTCAGAAGCTAAGCCGGAGCGAGAACTGAATCACGCGCGGCCCATTAAGAGTTGCCGTAATAGCGGAACTGCCGCTGGCCACGTTGACTTGGCCGGCATTTCCGGCGGATGAGCCGATATATCCTCCGGGCGAAGGATCCTGAAACGCAGGCTGATTCCAGATGTTGAAGAATTCAGCGCGGAACTGGAGATTTACACTCTCAGTAAGCTTGGTGTCTTTTATTAAAGACAAGTCCCAGTTTTGTTCAAAGGGCCCGCGGAAATTATTCCGGGAGACATTGCCGAGGGCAGCAAACCCTGTGCAAGTGGGATCCGACGCGGCCACAACCTGGTTTTGGTTATTGACGCACTGTCCGCCTGCCTGGAAGGCGTTCAGATTGAGCCAATTATTCAGACGGCTTTCCGTGCTGCCCGTGGTCGGCACATTGCTCAATGTCATACCGGGCGCCAGGGTTGCGAAATTGGTGAAGTTAACAAAGCCTGCGTCCTGCAACGTCACGGCGTTCTCATCAATGAGCACAATCGGCAGCCCGGTTTGGAACGTTGACACGCCGTTCACTGACCACCCGTTCGCCAGTATTCCAAAGCCGTGATTGGCCATTTTCAGCATTCTGGCAAACGGCAGCATGTAGTTGTAGCTGACCACAAAGCGGTGCGTGCGGTCAAAGTCGCACGGTCCATAATTACTGTAAGGATTCAACAAGTCCCCAAACTGAGTCAAAGCGTTCAATTCGTCACCGTATGCGGATCCAGAGCCGTTATCCATACAACGCGAATAGGTGTAGGAGGCTTGCAAGTACAAGCCATTTTCCCACCGGTGGCTGAGAGAAGCCTGAAGCGAGTTGTAATAGGAAAGTCCCTGATTTTCCTGGAAGAAGCCGCGGCTGGTAGCAAGACCCAGGTATTGCGGCGGAACGCGGGCGTCTACATTGGCTCCCGTGCTTTGCGTAATCGTGACGCTGCCGTCCGGATTTTTGACCGTACCCGGCGTGCCGGCTGGTACCGTCGCATTCTGGGCGATGGTGGCCGGTATCGTGCAAGGGCTGGCTATTGTACAGTCCTGGCCGGGGTTAAACGGGCGGCCAGGGCCGAGCAGCTTAACTCCCCGGCTTCCGACATATCCGACTTCGGCCACCCAACCTTTGAAACTTCGCTGCAGCGTAAGATTCCACTGCTCGCTGTAAGGAATGTTGAAGTTCCGTTCAGGGAAGAAGTAAAAACCGCTCACCGGGCCGCCACTGGGACTATTGAAAATGGGCGCGCCGGTCGTAGGGTCGAACGACGCCAAGGTCGGAATTATCGTTTGCGTAGAAAGCGGGAAAGCCGAAATGGGAGGAAAGTTTGGAAAAGGATTCTGAGCCGTTACCGAAAGGGCTGCAGCGCTGACCGCCTCCTGGAACGGTAAGCCTCCGAAAGTTTGGAGCGCGGTCTGGTTCGACACCGTGTCAAAGTAGATCCCATAACCGCCGCGCAGCGCAGTCTTGCCGTCGCCAAACACGTCCCACGCAAAGCCCACGCGCGGTGCGAAGTTGGTGGGATCGAAACACTGTAGCAAAGTGCAGCTACTGACCCCAGGCGTGCCGACCTTCGGTGTCGCCGCAGGATGGACGATACCTAGCAGCGGAGATGTGCCCACGCCGAGCCCCTGAAAGTTCGATAACAGGTTGTACTTGTCATGGGCCAAACCCATGCCTTCCCACCGGAGCCCGAGATTGAGCGTTAGTCTCGGCAAAACCTTGTAATCATCTTGGAAATAGGCTGCGGCGTCTTTGGCGCGGAAATAAACGTTGGCAAAACCCGCCTGCCCTTGCGTTGTGGACACGGCGCCGAGGAGGAAATTCTGAAAGTCGTTGATCCCAGGACCCGCGGAGCCGAACGTAACTGAGCCAAGGGCCGCAAAGTTGTTGTAACGGTTTAGCTGGTACCGGTCGAATTCTCCTCCGAACCGGAGCGTGTGCTTGCCGGCGACGTGCGTCACATCATCCGCGACTTCAAACGTGTTGAACGTCCCTCCTCGGTTGTCATTCACTCCCGGCCCGATCCCATTCGCAAAAGCTCCAGGAACGAGCGGCTGGTAAGCTCCGGGAAACTGAGCGGAATTGCCGCGCGTCGCGCTGATGTCAGACAGCAATATCGGCTGCGTAGGTATGTTGGCGAAGCCGAAGCGGTTAAAGCCGAAGCGCGCTTCGTTGGTCGTGTTGGCCGAAATCATGCGCGTCCAGCTCAATTCGGCGAAACGGTTCGAAAGGGGAAAACTTTCGGAAAAAGGCAGAGTGGCAGACTCTCCAAAAGGCTGAATATTGGTCTGCTGATTATAGAACCAGCGAAACTGGAGTCTATCCTTTGTGGTCAACTGCTTATCAGTTGTGATCGTGAATTGATTTTCGGAAAACGGTCCCGCGAGCGAACGGCTTAGCGTGGCAAGGTTAACAGCAGTGCCAGTGAGCCCTGGAGTACCGGGGAGCGAGGGAATACAATGCGTGCCGTCGTTGAAGCCTGGACATTTCGAGGCAGGCAGGTTCAAGAATGCCACAGCAGACGGGTCGAGGGAAGTGTACCCGGCCGGTAAACCGCCGGGAAAGAAAGTAGAGATGAGGTTCGCCTGAGACCGGTCCGCCGGAAGCACCGGAATCTGGTTTGAGATGAACGTGCCAGCCGAGATTCCGGAAAGAGCGCGCGTACCTTGATAATTCCCAAAAAAGAAGAAATCCTTCACCTTCGGTACTGGACCGCCAAATGAACCGCCAAACACATTTTGGCGAAGTAGAGGCTTGGGTTGTCCCGATCTATTCAGGAAGAAATCATTCGCATTGAGAGCCTCATTACGGAAAAATTCGTAGGCGTCGCCATGATATTTGT
Organism: Acidobacteria subdivision 13 bacterium RH2 MAG17b; assembly: GCA_002197525.1. Taxonomy (GTDB): domain Bacteria; phylum Acidobacteriota; class Terriglobia; order UBA7540; family UBA7540; genus RH2-MAG17b. The sequence goes on from NFUN01000046.1 coordinate 20,901, forward strand.
TCGTGCCTGTCTTCATCAGCACCTGGATATTGCCGCCGCCGTTCCGGCCCTGGGATGCGTCATAAAGCGAAGTCTGAGTCTTGAACTCCGCGATAGCATCCGGGTTAGGCAGCGGAACATTGTCCGTGATAGGGAGGTTGTAATCGTTGGCGTTGATTCCCTCAAGTTGATAGTTATTGTTCGCGGGCCGCTCGCCATTCACATTCAAGGTCACTGAGCCTCGCCCCACGTTGCTCGAAGGGAAAAGGTCCGTATTCGCCCCTGGAGAGAGGGCCAGCAGCGTCAGGAAATTTTGCGTGGAAAGGGGAAGCGTCTCCACCGTATGGCTCTCAATAGCTTCACCCGTAGCCGCTGAGGTCAACTGAACAGGCATCGCAGCGCCGCTGACGGTGATCGTTTGCTTCACCGTTCCCACTTTCATGTTTACCGCCACAATGACAGTCGCCGTTACAGTTACGTCGATATTCGAGGTTACGAAGGTCTCAAAACCGGGAGCGGTGGCGACAATCCGATAGTCGCCCGGAGGCAAAAGGGGCGCGACGAATGTCCCGTCGGGACCGGATTTTACCGTGCGCAACGTCACTCCCGTACTCTGGTTAATGATCTGCACCTGGACGTTCGGGATGGGAGCGCCGCTCGGATCCTTAACCGTGCCCGAAATCGCTCCCGTAATGCCGCCCTGGGCGTAGGATCTGGCCGGGACGCCAAAGCTGATAAGCAACGCCGCCAGCATCAGTCCAAAACCGGCAGCCCAAACGCGGGAAAGCGAACGCTGAAGGCAATCACCCTTTAGTCTTTCCTCGCTACGCCTAACAGAGATGGATAAAGTGAGTTGCTGGGTTTTCATTTTAATCCTCCCTTAGTCTGAGTTGTGCTGCCGAAACGTCCGCTGAGTGAGATAGATGACAAGGCATTCTCTGGCGAATCGAAGCTATGACTGTCTTGAATGTGGGGTTGCGCGAAACCGAGGCAGAGAATCGGCAAAAACTGCGAATTGAGCTTCGTCACTCGATTGGTTCCATGTTGCCTTGGCGCGCCAACTCCATCGCACCGGCCTGCAACGCTTATCTGGTTGGTGAGCAGTGGGTCTTTTTTGAAAGAGGTAAAGGATACGTGCAGGGAGCAGCAGCTCAATCGGGCCGATTGGCTCTGCGCAAAGCTATATAAGTAGCTTCCGGACCTGAATCCAGGAATTGGTAACGCTGTCATGCTGCTCCCTCCTTAACAATACCCACGGGAATAGCAGCCTAAAACTCGCGCCAAACTTACGACTATGCGACTACTTTAACAACGCTGTAATGCCCGCGTCAAGTGGCGTTATTCATTGGTAGTGACTCATTTTGGTTTTGTAGCGCCGGGCTTCAGCCCGGCACAGCCTTCAAAATGCCGACCTGAAGAGTCTGTGTGACAACTGCCGTTTTTAAGTTGTAGCGGCGCTCTATGAGCGCCGAGGCTATTGAAAAATAAAGACCGGCGGTCACAGACCGCCGCTACAGCCGCAGTTGCCACACAGACTCTGAAGGTCGGCGCTACGGCAAACTGAGCCCCATGGAGGCAGTACGCACAAAGTTAATTGCTTGGATTCCGCCACTCCTGAACGCGATCATAAGGCTTCGCGGTCGGAATCCGACCCGCGCGGTGGGTGAGGGTTTCAGCGGCCAGAGTCCGCCGCTGTGGCTTAAACTACGGGCGGATGCGCGCCGATTCCACCTTTTGCATGAGAGTGAGTTTGCTGAGGCGGCCGGCGAGGTTCAGGTTGGCGTCGAGCGCCTGATTGGCGTGGGGAGCGCCACGGAGGGACCAGCGCCGGTCGATGTGGCGAAAATCCGTCTGGACGTGGACGTTCACAATCCCATCGAAACCATAATCGCCGCTCACATCCAGGGTTGCGCCCGATAGCGTTAGGCGAGTGGGGCTGAGCGCGATGTGCTGGTTGCGAACGGAGAGATAAAGAGGAACGGAGGGAACAGTTTCACTGCCAGGGTCGGGCCGAAGTGCGCCGAGCAACGAAGCTCTCGCCACGGCCTGCAATGGGTCGAACCCGCCAAAGGAGAGATCCTTCAGCCGCCCGCTCGCTTCACCTTGCAGGTTGGCGCTCATCTCCTGGCTGGTCAGGCCGCCAGTTGAAAAGCTCCCCTCAGCGGAAAGTAATCCTGTAAGCCCATGTAGCTGCTTGGGCAGACGCCAAGCCGCCCTGCGCAAGTTGATCCCATCCAGTTGAAAGTTCCCGGTGACGTCTGCCGGCGCGCTCCGGAAATCCACCCGGGCCTGCAGATGGCCTTGGCCGTCCGCCACTCTGAAGAACCCTTGGGAGATTTCGCCGACCCGCCCGGCAATGGAGATCTTCGCCCGGAGGTGGTGCAGCTTCAAGGAGCGAAAAATTACCTCGGATGACTCAAATGTTCCCTGAGCGTTGACAGAGGAGAAAAGCGCCCTGCCCGCGAGCCTCCTCTCGGCAAGCGTCCGCAAACCCGGAATCAGGTCCAGGATGGGCACGGGCTGCTGATGGCCCAGCACCGAGAACCACAGAGACGATTGCTGCAGGTTGAGGCGGTTCGTGTGCGCATCAAAGCGCCACGGGCTGTTTCCCGGCCCATCGTGTTCCAGCCAGCCGGAGAATGTGGTCGCGCCCAGACGCACAGCAACCGGAGCAATCCGCACCTTGTGGCTAACCGCCTGGAGATGAAAACGCGTGAGGCGGACCGGCTCTGTGAGGCCCGGAACCAGCAAGCGAGCGCTATCCACGTTACCCTGGGCGGTGAGTTGCGGACGAGTGAAAGGCCACGCCCGACCTGAAAGGCGGATTGTTGCGCTGGCAAGGCCCTGGGCATCAAGATTCCGGAATCTCGCTATGCGCAGCTCCGCCGCCAGGCGAATCAAACCATGAAGGGACGCTTTGCTCAACGTCATGGAGAGCGCGTAACTGCCGCCAGCAGCGCGGCTGGCCGCACGGGCTGAAGGGGAAGACGGCTCAGCGTCTGGAAGCGCAGGCGTCAGGACCCCTTGCGCTACGCACGTCACGCCTGCCGCCGGATGGAATCGCAGCGGAACCAGGTGCGCGCCCTCGCGGTCAATCCGGACAGAAACTTCAGGAAAAGAAAATCTGGCATCGCCCGTCCGGATGCTCATGGATCGTATCGAAAGGAGGCCGGCGTAACGGCGCGCCTTCCACGGCCCTTGAATGGTGAGCAGGCCATCCATTCTTCCCGCAGCTCGCACGCTTGCGCGGCGTCCAGTCAGCCTTGCCGCAAGCGAGATGAGATTTTCCAGGCGGGAGCGCTGCACGGCTACCACCATGTTCAGTTGCGGCTGGCGCAGCGCGCCGGTCAAAGCGCCGGCGGCGTGAATGTGTGAACCGGCAAAAGTTGCATCCAGGCGGCGGACCATCAGTTGCTGCCGGCTGCGGTCCCACGACCCGGAAAAACTGACGTCCACAGGCATGGAGGAAGAAGGCGGCAATGATTCCCGCCGGTGAAGCTGGTCGAGATGCATGTGGCCGCGCATAGCAATCCGCTTGACCGATCCCGTAAGGTCCAGGCTCGCGTCCACGACTCCGTAAATTCCGGCGTCGTGGCCGGTGAGAAGCGGAATCCAGCCGTAAAGCAGCGACCCCTGGGTAGAAAGCGTAGCGTGGAACGCCCCTTGTGAGTTCCAGACTCCGCTCAACTCCACCGGGCCGGGCGGCGGCGAGGCGAGGTCGATTCTTTGCGGCACGCCGGTCAGATCGAACCGGATAGAGCGAGATGCAGGATCGAACTGTACTTGAGCTTGAACTTGATTGAGTACAAAGGGCTTTTGCGTAGCGCCCAGCGTGAAATTAATGCGCGCATCGCGCGCTTCAAGGACAAATTCACTGGGCAAGGCCGCTTGCCGCGCCGGGTGTGGCGTAGATCCTGCCCTGCTTCGCCGCAAGAAAGTCCCGATATTCCACTCGCCAGCCGCGTTGCGCGCAATGTCCACGGTGGGATGATCGAGTAGAATCCTGGAACAGCCGACCTGTGAACCCCACAGGCTTCGCCAGCGCAAATCACACTCCACGCTCGCCACGCGCGCGAACGGCTCCCAGCCAAAGCCGGGATCTTCCTCAACCACAACATTTTCCATCGAAAATCCGGGGTGAGGCAGCAGGCGGAAGTTAACAGCGCCAAACTTTACCGGCCGGCCCAGGCGGTTTTCGAGCTCGGATTGCAGGACGCGCCGGTAGCGGCCGGCGTGGAAAAATGGGGGGATCAGCCATGCCGCCAGCAGAAGCCCGGCGAGCGCCAGCAACGTCATCCGCAAGCGAGGCCGTTGGGGGAGCCGCATCAGCGCACCAGCTTGAACGTCCGCCGCCAGCGCGTTTTGGTGAAGAAATGCAGGAACATGCTTACGGTTCCGGAAATGTGGTCGAAGAACGAGGTGCGCAGGTAATCCTCCGGCGGCGTCTCATAGGACCAGTAAATCACCAGCGGGCGGCCGGAGACCAGAGAGCGCGGCACGAAGCCCCAGAAGCGGCTGTCCCAGCTATTTTCGCGATTGTCGCCCATCACAAAATAACGCCCTGGCGGCACTACCACGTCGCCGCTTTTCATGTAACGGCTTAGCGCCTCGTCCCAACTCAGCGTGGAGCCGGAAAGAAATTCTCCTGCGGGCAGGGGGAAATCATCTCCGGGGCGGGACATATCCGGATATGTGTTGCGAACGTAAGGCTCATTGAGCGGCGCGCCGTTCACGTATACTTGGCGGTTCACGACTCGGATGCGGTCACCGGGCAGCCCAATGACGCGCTTTACGAAGTGCGTGCCGGGCTCCTGCTGCGCCTCGGTGGAGGGGTACTTGAAGACGAGGATGTCGCCCCGCCGGATTTTGCGGTAGGGCAGAACATGGCTGATCCATCCCGGCTGTTCGGCGAAACAGAACTTGTTGACCAGCAGGTGGTCGCCAACCAGCAGCGTGTTTTTCATCGAGCCGGTGGGAATCTTGAACGCCTGCACCACGAAAGTGGTGCCGAAGACCGCAAGAATCACCGTGACCACCAACGACTCGAAAGTGTCCCGCGCGGACGATTTGCGGAATGACTCAGTCATCAGAAGCGCGTTTCCTTTCTAGAATCTCGATCATACTTCGTGCCGCTTCCTGCTCGGCAAACTTCTTGCTTTCGCCGCTGCCGCGGGCAGTCGCATCTAATGCGCTCACTTCCACAATAAACATTTTGCGGTGCTCCGGCCCCTTTTCGCTGACCACGCGGTAGGAAGCCACAGCCTGCCGCGCCGCCTGCAAGCGCTCCTGAAGAGCAGATTTGTAGTCCACGCTGAAGAGCTGGCCTTCATTATCCCGCAAATCTGCCGGCAAGATAAATCGCGCGATAAAATCCTCAGCGGCAGGCAAGCCGCCGTCCCGGTAAAGCGCGGCCACCAATGACTCGAGCGCGTCCACCGCCAGCCGGTTTTTGGACCTGCCTCCCGTTTTTTCTTCACCATGCCCGAGCTGCAGATAAGAGCCCAGATTGAGGCTGGAGGCGACCACGCTCAAATGCTCCGTCCCGACCAGTCGCGCCCTTGCCCGTGAAAGATTGCCTTCGGAATGACCGGGAAAGGCATCCGCCAGCTTCGAGCTGACCACGAAGTTTAACACCGCGTCGCCCAGGAACTCCAACTGCTCGTTGTCTCTCACTTGTCCGGAAGCTTCGCGGGCGAATGAGGAGTGGGTGAGCGCTTGAAGCAGGAGTTCCGGCTCGCGGAACCGGTAGCCGATGAGCTTCTGGAGATCGTCGGGAGACGCTTTAACCATGCGTGAAGGATGTTGGCGCGCTGGGAAATTCCGCTTCTGTGCGTCCAATCTGGAAGCGTGGCTCAGGATGAGCGCGCCACGTTGCAAAGCGAAGCGTTGGCGCCCAATCCAACGGCGTTATTGCTTGGCCGGCTGCGAGGTTGGCGCGGTGGCTGAGGCCGGAGCCGATCCACTGGGGGCCGAGGCCGGCGCCTTTCCGCTCGCTGCCGCAGCCGGGCTTGAGTTCTGAGGTTGCGGATTTTTCACCTTGAGAGCTTGCGCCTGTTGGACCATTTGGTCGGCGTATTTTTGGATCAACGTGCCGGGAGCGTGCTGCCCTGCCTGCGTGAAGGCGCTGATGGCGTCGTCTAGCTTGTTTTCCCTCGTGTATACCTCGCCCAAACGGTAAAAATCCTGGGCGGACGACTGAGGGTTGGCCGTCACTGTTTTGAACTCCTGTTCGGCCATGGCGAGCTCTGACTTTTCCGCATTTAATTGCTGGACCACGGTGTTCGCGTAAGTCTGAATATCCGCCTCTTGGCCGGCTTGGGCAGCCTGGGTGAAATCGCTGATGGCGTCGTCAAGCCGGTATTGGCTTTCGTCCTCCAAGCCCTTCACGCAGAATCTAAGCGGCCGGGGAAGGACCACGTCCGTGTGCGCCTCCTTTTCAGCCTCAGCTACCGTCGGCGGGACCGGCTGAGTCGCCACCATGGTGGACTCTTCCAAATGCGCCATGCCCAAAGCTGAATGAAGCTGGGCCTCGATCGCACTTTTAGTCTGGTTGAACTGGCTGGGGGGCACACCGGCCTGCGGCTGGGCGGTGGCAAGAAGCTGCAGGGCGCGGGCAGCGTCATTTTCGGACTCGTTAAGTTGCTGTTGCCTCTGCACCGCGTTTGGAGGCAAGGCTTGCGGCAGCGGCAGCAGACCGGACACCAAAATCAGGCTGCGCAAGTTATTGGGTTGCAGCTTAAGGCTCTTTTGGCCTAAGTCCAGCGCGCTGGCCACGTCATTTTTCTGCTCGGAGGCGCTGGCGCCGAAAAAGTAGACGTCGCTCAGCCACTGGCTATTCGGATACTTTTGGACGAAGTCCTTGACCATCTGAATCTGTTTATCCGGATCGATTTCCTTTTGCAGCGCATCGTAAGCTTGCGTTTCAGCAATTGTCGGTTGGGGTTGCGCTTGCGCCGCAGGGCCAGCCGCAGAAGCGCCCGCCGACTGGCCGGAGCCGCCTTGAAGCGACGGCGCGGGGCTGGGGGAAGATTGGCTGGAACCGTTCGATGGTCCAGACTGTCTTAGGCTGGGCGGAGCTTGCGAACCTTGCTGCGCCCCTTGAGCAAAGGCCACGCCCGGCAAGGCCCCCGCCAAGAACACAAAAGCGCAGGCTCGCAAGAGCCGCGTAAACACAAAATTATCTCGCCGCATCATGTCACAACTCCTCGCTTTGTGAGCCTAGCCGAAAGCCAAAAAGCTGTCAATCTGACCTTGCCATCGGTAGTGACGCAGTTTGTCGCAGGGCCGGTTAATGGTCCAGTATAGCTCAGTTGGCGCTGCTTCGGCGCCGTCTGAAAAGGCAGCGGCAAGGCTGCTCGAATGGACCGGGCAAATCGCGGGATTGGACTGCCATTGGCGCAACTCGACCCAGACCCAGGGGAGTGCGCCGGTTCATCTCTCTGGGTTGCTCTCAGACGCTTGGTTTCGGCGGGAGTTGGGGGGAAACAAACCTAAAAATCTGTAGGTATCGCCTCTATAACCTATTTTTTTCAATAACATGTGGATTAAGCACCGGGAAATGCGAGTTTCTCGTTTAGATTCATACAGTTAATGGAATTTCGAGGCCTCGATTTTAGCTTTCTTCCGGTTTGTTCCGCTGATTGTCATTTGTTTTCAACAAGATTCCGGTTCGGTAGCTTCAACAATGCGCCAGCCCAATTTTTGCTTGACTTTTCGGGTGTAGGCCGATAGAGTACGGCGCGTTGCAGTTGGCGCGACCGCGGATACGGGCAGTATAGAGAGATGGACCTATTGTTCTATTTACTAGCGCTGCTTTCAGTTGGCACTTCAGCTTATTCCACCTTCGCAAACAGCCATGCATTCCCCTATTACTACCGCGCAGGCGGAGGGGGCAGCAATATCGAGAAAGATTCTCGAACAACCCTTGACTCTCCTTGCGCTGAAAGCTCACTATTTCTTCTTCACCTTCCGCCGGTTGGAACGAACGTGTGTCAAATTCAGCTTGCTGGCGGGCGCAAGCCGGTCGAAGCGGGATTCCGGGTCTTGGCCACTAAAACGTGGCGATATCCGGGCAAAATTATGACTGGAGAGATAAACAATGATTTCTGTGAGCGGCACAAAAAACGCTGCCTTTAGGGTTATATTTATTACCCTGGCGCTTTGTTTGATGGTTCCACTGCAAGTCTGGGGACAGGTTTCGGGTGCGACGATCACCGGAACGGTCACCGATCCCTCCGGAGCGGTGGTTCCCAACGCTCAGGTCGCTATCGCGAATACGGCAACGGGAATTACGACAAACGTCACCACGAACACCGCTGGCCTTTACACCGCCCCCAATCTGCTACCTGGCCCTTACCGGGTTACCGTAGCTGCGAAGGGATTCCAGACCGAGGCCCGTACGGGCCTGACGCTGACCGTGGGAGAAGAGCAGGAGCTCAACGTGACGTTGCGCGTCGGCCAGACGACGCAGACGGTTAGCGTCAGCGGCCAAGCTCCCACCGTGCAGTTGGCTTCGTCTACTTTGAGCGCGCAGGTGAATTCGACGACGGTGCGTCAGTTGCCCCTGAATGGGCGTGATTGGACCCAACTGGCAACCCTTCAGCCGGCGGTTAATGCCGTCGTGACTCAACAGCCGAACGGCGTGAATGCGGTTCGAGGGAACCGCGGCTTTGGAAATCAACTCACTATTTCCGGCATGCGTCCGCAACTGAACAACTACCGGCTTGATGGGATCAGCATTGTCGATTACGCGGGCGGAGCACCGGGCAGCGTTCTGGGCCTATCTCTGGGAGTGGACGCGGTCGCGGAGTTCTCCGTCTTGACCGCGAATTACTCCGCCGAGTACGGGCGGACTGCCGGAGGAGTCGTCAATGCAATTACCAAGTCAGGGACCAATGCCTTCCACGGAGACGCATACGAGTTCCTTCGCAACAGCTCGCTGGATGCCCGGAATTTCTTCGACGCTGGCATTCCTTCTTTCCGCCGGAATCAATTCGGAGCTTCCGCCGGAGGGCCGATCCAGAAAGACAAAACGTTCTTCTTTGCTGATTACGAGGGATTCCGCCAGGCTCTCGGCATTACGAACGTTGACAACGTCCCCTCTGCGGACGCTCGCAACGGCATAATACATAATGCAGACGGCACGACCACCACGATCGCTGTCAGCCCCTTGGTCACGCCCTATCTTGCGTTCTACCCGCTTCCGAACGCCGGGCTGATTGGTAGCACCGGCAACACCGGACACTTCGACGTGGCAACCAACAACATTGCCAGCGAGAACTTCGTAACGAGCAGGATAGACCGGAAGATTTCAGACAATGACAGCATTTTTGGAACGTGGTTTTACGACAAGGGTACGAACAGCGCTCCGGACTCCCTCAATAACTGGGTTGTTGGCAATACCTCTCTGCGGCAAATGATCGCCATCGAGGAGACTCATATTTTTAGTCCCTCCGTGGTTAATTCTCTGCGCTTCGGATACAGCCGGGTGCGCGCGGATTCCGATCAGGCCTTGCAGACGATCAATCCCGCGAGCGCAAATACCTCTTTGGGCTCCTTTGCCGGGCGGCCCGCGCCAAGCATCTCCGTGCCGGGACTTACGGGGTTCGCCGGGGGATTGGGCGGGCTTACGGCGCCTGACCACACCTGGAATTCCTTTCAGGCCTACGACGATGCATTCCTGACCAAGGGCAATCACTCCTTAAAATTTGGCTTCGCCGTCGAGCGAATGCAACAGAATTTCTTGATCGCCAACCGCGTCAACGGCAGCTTCAGCTTTCCCTCGCTAACTGGCTTTCTTACCAACCAACCCAACAACTTCAACGGAGAATTGGTAACCCCAAACTTCGGTGTGCGGCAAACCCTCCTTGGCGGATATGCGCAGGATGATTGGCGAGCGCGCCCCAATCTAACGCTGAACATGGGCGTGCGGTACGAGATGGTCACAGTGCCAACTGAGGTTCAGAACAAACTGGTTAATCTGCGGACGTTTACCGCCAGTACGCCTCATTTGGGTTCACCTTATTTCCAAAATCCGACACTGCACAATTTTGAACCCCGTGTTGGCTTTGCGTGGGACCCGTTCCACAATGGCAAGACCGCTGTCCGCGGAGCTTTCGGAATTTTTGATGTCCTGCCTCTGAATTATGAGTTCTACGTAGCGGAGGGCAACTCGGCTCCATTCGCGGAAAGCATTACGGCAGGCAATTTGCCGGCCGGTTCATTTCCTACGGGAGCGGTCGCCTTGGCGGGAGTTAATCCGGCTAATTTGGCGAGCGCTGCCGTTCAGTACAACCCTCCGCGCAATTACGTGATGAACTGGAATCTCAACATCCAGCGCCAGCTCACCCCGAGCACCACGGTAACGATTGGCTACGAGGGAAATCACGGCGTCCACATGCTAGACCGCGAGGATGACGTCAATAGCGTGCTGCCAACCCTTACCTCGCAAGGCTATCTGTGGCCTTCACCCACGGGGAGCGGAACCCGGCTGAACCCCAATGTCGGTGAGTTGCGCGGCCAATACTGGGACGGCTCATCGCTTTATGACGCTCTCGAAGCACAGGTGTCTAAAACGATGAGCCACGGTTTGCAGGTGCAGGGCTCCTACACCTGGGGCAAGGTCATCGACGAGGGTTCGGCCAGCGTTATCGGCGATCCGTTCACGAACTCGATTTCGAGCCTTCTCTACTTCTGCAAGAGTTGCAGGCGCGGCGTGGCGGACTTCAACATATCGCAGACCTTGGTGGCTAATTACCTATGGGACGTTCCAACTCCGAACAACTGGGGGGCCCTCGCTTCGCATGTTCTCGGAGGATGGGAGTTAGGAGGAATTTTCACCGCCGAGACCGGAGTGCCGATTACGCCCGTGATTGGCGGCGATCCGCTTGGCTTGAGCAGCACCGACCCGTGGGATTTTCCGAACCGTCTAAGCATCCCCGGCTGCCAATCGGTAGTGAACCCCGGCAATCCGAATAACTACATCAAACTCAACTGCTTTGCCGCCCCTAGCCCCGTTACCCTCCTCGGCAACGGGGGCCGCAACACGGTGGTGGGGCCGGGGCTGGCCACCTATGATTTCTCATTGATGAAGAATATTCCGATCCAGAGGATTTCAGAGAATTTCAACGTGCAGTTTCGCGCCGAGTTCTTTAACATCCTCAATCGTCCGAATTTCGCCACTCCTACCGACAATGAATTTTTGTTCGGCCAAACCGGCACTGGAATCAATACTACAATCACTCCCGTTGGCGGCGCAGGCTCGATCGATCAGGTTTCGACGCCGGGACGCGAGATCCAGTTTGCGCTAAAGGTGATTTGGTAATTTTGCATTGCATAGAGATAGCGAGGCTCCGCCTCAGACCGCCGAGGCATGGTCCCCTCACCCGTCCCTCACCCCCAGCCCCTCTCCCCAAGCGGGGGAGAGGGGCTGGGGGTGAGGGACGGGCGGAAACTTGACTCATTCGCATCAAGTTTCGCAACTCTAGGAATCTAGCGCACCCAAACCCAGGGTGCGCCAACTTTCCATAAACGCTTGAACGCAGCTTCACTTCACCCTGGCGGCATACGCCAGCGCCATTCTGAAAACGGAGGACTACAAAATGTTTGGGATGAAGCGCGCCGGACTATTATTTCTGGCAACAATGCTAGCTTTCCCAGTTTTTGTTTCCGCTCAGGTGCCCGGCAAGCCGGGCGAGAGCGTCAAACAACAGGTCACAGCGATTACGGCGGAATGGCTCAACGCCGAGCGAACGCACAACGTGGCTTTTCTTGAAAAGCTATTCGCTCCGGATTACGTCGTGATGACCAGCGGCGGGGACATTCTGACCAAGGCTCAAATGCTCGCATCGGTGAAATCTTCCGACGTTAAGATGACTGATCTTCATTCGGATGTGGTCGAAGTGCGAAGTTATGGGAACGTGGCGCTCTACATTGATCGGACAACAGTTAAGGGTGAAGCCAAGGGCAAACCCTTTGACAGGCTTGTTCGTTTTGTCCGGGTCTTCGTGAAGCAGCCGGGCGGGTGGCGGGTAGAATACGCGCAAGCATCGCCCTTGAAACACTAATTCTGCCTAAGTGCTCCTAATTCGTAGTTGTGGTGACGTAGTTGAAGCGACCCTCACCCGCACCGCGGGCCACCCTCTCCCCCCAAGAGGGCGAGGGCTGGGGGCAGGATCGGCGGCTTGTTTTATACTTCACCGTAATTGCGAACATCAGTACTAAGTTCGAGGAATCCGAGGAAGGTATGATGATGAAGCGCGCCGGGCTTTTGACGTTGGCGGTCATACTGGCTCTTTCGACCTTCGTTTCCGCGCAGCAGGCGGCTGCTCCTAAAGGCGAAAGCGTTAAACAACAGGTCGTGTCCCTCACGGCGCAGTGGCTCCATGCCGAAGAGACACGCAATATGGCCTTTCTTGAAAAGCTGCTCGCTCCGGATTTCTCGGTGATGACCGGCTCAGGGCTTGTTATGTCCAAGGCACAACTGCTCGGAAGTCTAAGGTCTCCACGCCTGGTGTTAAGCGGGCTTCATTCGGATGTCCTCGACGTGCGCGTCTATGGAAATGTGGCAATCCTGATTGACCGCACGACGATCAAGGGCTTGCAGGACGGCAAACCCTTTGGCGCTGTGGTGCGTTTTGTCCGGGTTTACGTGAAGCAACAAGGATTGTGGCAGGCGGAGTACGCGCAGGCCACAGATTTGCCGTCCGCTACCAGCACCTCGAAATAGATCAGCCTGGACTTACTTTCCGGCTCCGAATACCGCGCGGTATAACAGGCTGCTGAAAAAGTCTTTTGGAAGGGCGGGGTTTCAAAATCTGCGTGAAAACTGCGGCGTCCGCCGGTCTCCATTTTTCAATGGCTTCGGCGCTCATAGAGCGCCGCTACAGCTCAAAAGCGGCATTTTTTGAAAGAGGACTTTTCGCGTGGGCGTTCATAACTTTCTGGGGAGGCGTTGATGATGAAGCGTATATTGCTGGCCGTGCTGGCCGCCGTAACCTTTAGCCTGGCAACGAGTTGTTTATGGGCGCAGAGCCAGAAGGTGGTAGCGATCCGCGCCGGGAGATTGTTCGATGGCAGGTCCGACACGCTGTTGAGCAACCAGATCATCGTCATCCGCGGCGACCGCATTGCCGAAGTTGGGCCATCCGCGAGCGTCAAGGTCCCAGCCGGCGCTAAGGAAATTGATCTTACACACGCCACGGTGATCCCGGGGCTGATTGACGCTCATACCCATATATTTCTGTGGCCCAGAACGAGACCCGGCGGAATATTTTTGGGTTTTGATGAAAACTTCCTCCTGAATTATTCATGGCAATATCGCACGATTGAGGCGGTCGTGAATGCCAAGAAAGACCTCGAGGCGGGCTTCACGACGATGCGTGACTGCTCAAGCGTAGGCGCGCAATACAGTGACGTGGACGTTCGCAATGCAATAAACAACGGCTTGGTTCCGGGTCCGCGATTGGAAGTGGCAACGATTCCTGTCATCGGATCGGCGTGGTATCCACTGGGTCATCCTTCCCCGGAAGTTTCAGTCCCTCAGGCCGGCATCGTTGCGAATTCGCCTTGGGAAGGGCGACAGGCCGTGCGCAAGGACGTCATGTACGGGGCCGACCTAATCAAAGTCTTCACAGGAGGGGTTAACATCCGGATTCAGCGCAACGGGCGGCTTTGGGAAAATTCCACTATGACCACCGAAGAAGCCAAAGCGATTGTGGATGAAGCCCACCGGCAAGGAGTGAAAGCGGCCTGCCACGCTTACGGCGGCGTGCCGTTGCAGCAATCGATCGAGGCGGGCTGCGATTCCATCGAACTCGGCGTTGACCTCGATTCGGAAGCGGTTCAGAAGATGGCCCAGCGGGGCATGTTCCTGGTAATGACCGTTTCCTTCATGAAGGCGCTGGAGGCGCACGATCTTCAAATGAGCCACGGACGAGGCAGCCGGGCGGGACTTCAGAAGGCGAGCTTTGCAAGAGCGCTGAAAGCAGGCGTGAAGATCGCCTTCGGCACCGATGCAGGGGCGGCGACCGCTCACGGAACACAGACCAAAGAGTTTGAGACCATGGTGGAATATGGCATGACGCCGGCCCAGGCATTGCACGCCGCTACCACGGTGGCTGCGCAACTGATGGGCTGGCAAGACCGGGTTGGCTCCATCGAACCGGGCAAATATGCGGATATCGATGCAGTTTCCGGAAATCCCCTTAAGGACATCACGGAGTTGGAAAGGGTGAAATTCGTGATGAAGGGAGGAGCGGTCGTCCGGAATGATTTGAAGTAGCCTGCGCACTTCTCTGAGGCCTGTTGGCTCGGCTCGTCGCATTGCCGCCTTTCAGGACTCAACCCGGCCAACTACTGATGTTTACAAATTATAGTGACATCATTTGCTGTAGCGGCGCTGTCCTCAGCGCCGAAAAACGCCGGTGGGGACACCGGCGCACCAGTTGAGGCCGTCACTAATTTGTAATTCTCAATAAAACGATTTGGCAGTACAGATAGCACTGGACCAAGAAGTATTGCATCTCAAATCAAGTTCATCGCATAGCGGAGGATTCACCGATGCACCGTAAATTTTTGCTGGGGGTAGTCCTAGCCGTATTGGGTCTTGCATCCGCCTTATGGGCGCAGAATTCCCAGGTTGTAGCCATTCGCGCCGGCCATTTGTTTGACAGCGTGTCGGGCCAGATGCTGGCGAATCAAGTGGTTTTGATTCAGGGTGACAAAATCGAAGCAGTTGGCCCGAGTGGTAGCGTTCAAATTCCGTCCGGCGCTCAGGTCATTGACTTGAGCCACGCGACGGTGCTGCCGGGGTTGATCGACTGCCATACGCATATGTTTCCGTCCGATGTAAGCGTGGTTACCACCGACCGCGAATACCGGACTCTGCGGGCGCTCCACGACGTTCAGGCTGACCTCAATGCGGGATTTACGACGTTGCGCGACCTAATGAGTCATGGCGGAATGTTTGCGGATGTCGATGTGAAAAACGCCATTAACCAGGGCTTCTTCACGGGGCCGCGTTTGCAGGTTTCTACTGAGGGCCTTGTCACGACGGGTGAGGGTAGTGTTGGGTCGTGGGAAACTCCACTGCCTCCCAAATACGATGTTGTCGATTCGCCGTGGGCTGACCGCCAAGCCGTCCGCGAACAGATTATGTACGGAGCCGACTGGATCAAGATTCATGCCACCTCATACTACAGGTTCTATCGCGAAGGCAACGCATGGAAGATCTGGGCGAACCCTACCTTCACTTACGATGAAGTCCAAGCCATCGTGGATGAAGCGCACCGGCACCATCACAAGATTGCTTGTCACGCCTTTGAAGGCGAAGGCATAGAGAACTGCCTGAAGGCTGGCGTCGATAGCTTGGAGCACGGCAATGTGCTCACCAATGCGGATATTGACATGATGCTGCAGAAGCACATTTATCTCGTGCTCACCGCTGGTCACTACCATACTTCCGATTACGTACCTAACGATATGAAGGCCACCAACGGCCAGTACAGTTTGTGGCAGGCGCAGGAAAAGAGCGCCCGCTTGGCTATCTCCCGCGGCGTGAAAATCGCCTTCGGCAGCGGCGTCCATGACAGTCCGGGCGGCGTATGGTCACACGGAAGCCAGGCAGTCGAGTTTAAGTACATGGTCGAATACGGTGAGACTCCGGCTCAAGCAATCCAATCTGCAACCACAGTGGCGGCGGAAATGCTGGGCTGGCAGGATCAGATCGGGTCGATTACCAAGGGCAAGTACGCCGATATCGTTGCCGTATCGGGAGACCCGCTGAAAGACATCACGCAGCTTGAGCATGTTAAGTTTGTGATGAAGGGCGGCCAAGTGGTGAAAAACGACCTGCCGAAGTAACGGCGTGCCAGCCAGGCCATGCAATGGCGGCGAAACTAATCTTGGGAGATAAGGAGCAGCACGATGGTTGAAACGAAAGGAGCGGCGCGCAAGCTGACGCTGGATGACATCCGCGCGGCTGCGGAGCGGCTCAAGAACTGGGGCCGGTGGGGGCCAAACGACGAGATCGGCGCCCTCAACTATACGCGGCCCGAAGATATTGTCGCGGCGGCCCGCCTCGTTCAGAAGGGCAAGGTCATGTCGCTGGCGCTGGCCTATGACAATCGGGGACCTCAAGGCGGCAAAAGCAAATACCCGGCTCTCGGCCGCTTCAATCCCATTCACCTCATGCTGCGCACCGGGACCGATGCTTATTCCGGCGTCCTCGATCACCGCAAGATCCGAGGCTCTGATGACATCATCATCATGCCGACGCAATGCGGAACGCAATGGGACGGGCTGGGGCACATCTTTTATGGCGATCACATGTGGAATGGCTATGATTGCCGCACCGTAACCTCTGCCGGCGCGCAGAAGTGCGGTATTGAGAAGACCAAAGACAAAATGGTGGGGCGAGGCGTGCTGTTGGACATCCCTCGGATGCTCGGCCAAGAAACTCTGCCGGACGGGTTTGCCGTAACCAACGAACTGCTTGACCGCGCCGAGGGTCATTTCGGGGTTAAGGTGCAGCGCGGCGATTACCTGCTGGTGCGCACCGGCCAGATGGAAGCGATGCTTGCCGCCGATACGTGGGACGGCTATTCGGGCGGTGACGCGCCCGGCCTTGCCTTTGAAACGCTCGATTGGCTCCGCGAAAAACAAGTGGCGGCCATTGCTACGGATACCTGGGGCGCGGAAGTCCGGCCGAACCCCACCGATGAGGCCAACCAACCCTGGCACTGGATTGCCATTCCAATCATCGGGCTCACGGTAGGCGAGATCTTTTATCTCGCGGAGCTTGCCAAGGATTGCGCCGAAGACAAGCGCTATGAATTCATGTTCGTAGGGCCGGCATTGCCGATCACCGGAGCCGTCGCATCGCCGGCGAATCCGCTGGCGATCAAATAGACATCTGCATATTCCAGTTGAGTTGCCAATCGCCAAATCAGGCGAGAAAGGTGAGATTATGGAACCCAGCCACAAAGAAAAAACCGCTGCGGGCAAGCCCGCCGGAGATCAGGCCGCTGCCTTGACGCTGTCTCAGGCGTTGGCGAAGGTCGTCAAAGCCTACGGAGCCGAGTATGTTTTCACGCTCACCGGCGCGCCGCAGGACCCGCTTATCGAACTGCAAAACCGCGAGGGAGTGCGCGTTGTGCTCGGGCGCAGCGAGCGCTCGGCCTTCGCCATGGCGGACGCCTATGCGCGCGTCACCGGCAAACCTACTTTCGGGATCGTCCAATACGGCCCCGGCTCCACTTACTTGCCGGCGTCGATCATTGACGCCTATTGGGCGTCGAGTCCGCTTATCGCCTTGAGCGGAACCACGAATACGAACACGCGCTATCGCTCCGAATATCAGGAGCTCGAACAGACCTCGATGTTCCCGTCGATCACCAAATGGGCGGGAGATTTGCCGCAGCCCGAGCGCATCGCGGATGTGTTGCGCACGGCCGTGCGGGCCGCGATGAGCGGCGTGCCCGGACCAGTCTATCTCGGCATACCGGCGGACTGGTTCGGCAAGCGCCTTGCCTCCACGCCTGAGCTTTACGCTGAAGACGCCTTTATGAAGGTACCGTCGCTAAGAGTGGCGCCGCTCGCACAGGACGTGGAGCGGGCCATCGCCCTCATCTCTAGCGCGGAGAAGCCCGTGATCCTGGCCGGCGGCGGGGTGATGCTCTCCGAAGCGTGGCACGAGATCACGGCGCTCGCCGAAGCGCTCAACATACCCGTGGTGACCACCATGGCGGGGAAAGGAAGCATCGCGGACGCGCACCCGCTTTCGGTCGGCGCTGCGGGCCGCTATTCGCGCAAGGTTGCGAATGAGACGCTGGGCGCTGCGGATTTCTGCCTAGCGATTGGCACGCGCTTGGGTTCGATGGGCACGGACGTTTTCAAGTATCCGCGCAAGGGCGCCCGCATTGTCCATATCGATCTTGATCCAACTTCGCTCGGTCGAACCTACCGCGAAGATTTATCGATCCTCGCCGATGCCAAAACGGCGCTCGTTATGCTGCGCGATGCTGCACGGGCATCGAAGCTGAATGGCAGCCGCTGGGCGGAGTGGACCAAAGAAGTGCAGGGGAACGTCACCGCATGGCACGTGGATGTTGAGCAGTTCTCACGCGAGCCTATGCTCGAAGGGCGGCTCAACCCGTATCACATCATGCGCCTCCTTGACCAGGTTCTCACCGGCGATGACATGCTCGTGGCCGACACCGGATACATGGCTGCCTGGGCGGTTACGGTGTTGCAGCAAAAACAGGCGGGCCGCAATACATTGCGCGCGGCGGGCTCGCTCGGATGGGCCTTCCCGGCGACTTTCGGCGCCAAGCTTGCCGTCGGCAGCAAGCGCCGCGTCTTCGGCCTCTCGGGCGACGGCGGCGTGGGTTATCATCTGGCTGATCTTGAGACGGCGCTAAGGCTTAAGATCCCTGCCGTACAGATTGTCATGAACAACTGCACGCTTGCCTTCGAATACCACGTGCAGAAATACGTGCATAACGAGATGTGCCCCGAAGCGAGTGAATTCCTCGACGTTCCGTTCGCAGACGTGGCGCGCGCCTTCGGCGGCCATGGCGAGCGCGTCACTACCGCCGACCAGTTCATCCCGGCGCTTCGCCGGGCGGAAGAATCCGGCAAGGCGGCTATCGTTGACGTGGTGGTCAGCCCGGAGCTGCCGCCGCCGGTGACCCGGTATGAGAAAGCCGGGCTCCGCAAGATCTGAACACGCGGGAGTTCGCGACGTGCATTTTGAGGCGATTGCAGGCTCATTCCGGGAGGAGACCAAAAGACGATGTTGGAGTACCTGGAAAAGCAAACCAGGCTCACCGGGAACCAACGTCGCCTTCTCTTCGTGGCGATTCTCGGCGACATGCTCGAGTTCTACGATTTCTTCCTGGTCGGGTTTGTGCTTGCTTTTATCGTCGGCCCGTGGAAGGTAACTTACGGCCAGTCGGCCATCATCTTGTTGTCGTCCGGTTTGGGAGCCATGCTCGGCGCCGGGTTCTGGGGCTGGCTGGCGGACCGGATCGGACGGCGCAAGGTTTTAATGGCCACCGTGATCAACTTCTCGATTGCCACCGGCATCATGGCGTTTACGCCGGAGGGTGGATGGAGGTTCCTCACCGTCTTCCGCTTCTTCGTCGGCTTCGGAGTCGGCGGCCTGTATTGCGTTATCCTGCCGTTGGTTCAGGAATTCATGCCTTCTTCGAAGCGCGGCACGGTGAGCGGGCTTGTCACCGCCGCCGTACCACTTGGGCTCGGACTTGGCTCAGTACTGGGAGCGTTCCTGGCTCCCGTGGTCGGCTGGCGTGGACTCTTCGCGGTGGGTCTGCTCCCGGCGCTCATAACCCTGCTCATGCGCGCCTGGGTGCCGGAATCCCCGCGCTGGCTCATACGCATGGGACGCCTCGATGAGGCGCGCCAGTCGCTCGCCTGGGCGCTCGAAATGGATCCTAAGCAGATTCAACTGCCGACGGCCTTCGTGGAATCGAAACCGGCGGCGTGGCGTGATCTGTTCAAATACCCGCGCAGCCTGGCGGTTTCCTGCCTCGGCAACCTGAGCGCTCAGACCGGCATTTACGGGCTTACGCTGTGGGTACCCACGCTCTTCGTTCAGGTGCTCAGGATATCGCCGGCTAAGGCGTCGTACCTGATGATTTATTGCGGCGCCGGCGCCTTCGTGGGGCGCGTTTTGTTCTCTTACCTGTCAGACGCGATCGGTCGCCGCGCTTCGGGCGGCTTGTACGGTTTCGGAGCGGCGGGACTGGTGGTGCTTGCCGGTTACCTGCACAATGTCTTCTTTGGGGCGGTCTCGGTTTTTTGGCTGCTGCTGATCGTCACCTACGTCTTTGCTGACGGCGGTTTTGCCATCGTCGGCCCTTACTCCGCGGAGATTTGGCCGGTTAGTCTGCGGGCAAGCGGCATGGGCGCGTCCTACGGCTTCGGCGGCATCGGCAAGATCATCGGTCCACTCGGCCTTGCGCTCATCGTGGGTTCTTCAAACATCGTCAAGCCAGAGGCTTCAGTCGCCAAGATCATCCCTGCCTTCATTTATCTTGGCGCTTGGTTCGCAGCCGCCGGCATCGTCTATTTATTTTTCGGCACTGAAACGAAAGGCCGCTCGTTCGAAGAAATCGAAGGCGAACTGATTCAAGGCCGCCCATCGGGCAGCGAGCTGAGAAGACCGTAAACCAGCGAAACGGGCAGTCCGACTACGTTGAAGAAGCAGCCTTCAATTCGCGCGACGAATTTTGAGGCCAGGCCTTGGATGCCGTAAGCCCCGGCCTTGTCAAAAGGCTCGCCGGTTGCAATATAATCCCGAATTTCATCTTCATCGAGGCGGCGAAACGTGACCGCCGTCGTTTCCACCTCCAGGGCGTGCAGGCGGGCGGGAGCGCACGCCAGGCAGACTCCTGTTAGAACGTGGTGCGTGACGCCGGAAAGCAGCCGCAACATGCGCGTTGCGTCTTCGCCGTTTTCGGGCTTTCCCAAAATTTCGCCGTTGATTTCCACCGTGGTATCCGCCGCCAGCACCACGCTACCTGCCGGGCAGGCCGGCGCCACGGCGAGGGCTTTCTCTTTCGCAACGCGGCGAACGTATTCTTCCGCCGCTTCGCCGTGGCGAAGTGATTCATCAATGTGGGCCGGGAGCGTTTCACACTCAATGCCCGCGTTGCGCAGCAATTCGCGGCGTCGCGGGGAAGCGGAAGCAAGAATCACAGTCATAAGAAATGGATTTACGTAGTGGTTGAGTTTGGCTGCTGGTGCGCCGGTCTTCAGCCCGGCACAGCCTTCAAAATGCCGGCCTGAAGAGTCTGTGTGACAACTGCCGTTTTTGAGTTGTAGCGGCGATCTATGATCGCCGAGGCTATTGAAAAATAAAGGCCGGCGGTCGCAGACCGCCGCTACAGCCGCAGTTGTCACACAGACTCTGAAGGTCGGCGCTACGACAAACTCTGTCATTACCAGATTATAAGTCTACTTCGGCCCTTCGCGCGCGTATGCTACAATCATCCTCCGCGCGGCAATTTTCTCTGAAAGCGGACGGTGATCGGACATGGAAGAACTGGGCAACATCATGCCGCAGGTATTCAAGGCGC
The DNA here is from genome assembly GCA_002197525.1 of Acidobacteria subdivision 13 bacterium RH2 MAG17b. Lineage (GTDB taxonomy): Bacteria > Acidobacteriota > Terriglobia > UBA7540 > UBA7540 > RH2-MAG17b. The sequence goes on from NFUN01000046.1 coordinate 41,981, forward strand.
GGGGTCTCGGCGGCAGACCGCCCCTTTTGCCGGTCTTGGTTCCCTTGTGGCCGCGCGTGGTAGGAAAACTGATCGCGCGAGAGGCGCAGCCGGTAGCCTTTGGCGAAGGCGTGCTCACGATCGCAGCGTCCTCGACTTGCTGGGTTACCCAGCTTCGGAGTCTTTCTGAGGAGATCCGGCGCCAGATCAACGGATTTCTCGGCGGGCCGGTGGTGAAAGAGCTTCGTCTGCGCCGCCAGAAGTCTTGGGAGACGCAGGTTCCGCTGTCCTTACCCTCCGGCGTGAAGGATTCCCAGCCTCCGCTCCTGCTTGAGACGGCCAGGAACCTTTGGGCGCAGACGGACGTGAAATTGGACCGCGATCTCGCCGGAGTCGTGGAGCGGTCTTTTGTGAAATATTTTTCGAGGAATGGAAAGGAAACGAAACGGTGTTGCTGACGGAAAAAGACGTGCGCTATGCCGCAGGCTTGGCGCATCTTGAACTGGCTGAAGAGGAAGTGGCCAAGTTTCAGGGCCAGCTCGCCTCCATCCTCGAATACATGCAAAAACTCAATCAGTTGGATACGGCGCAGGTTGAGCCCATGGCCCAGGTGATCGCGCCGGGGATGGCAAAGCCTTCGCTGCGGCCCGACCGGCCTCTGCCATCGCTGTCTCAGGAAGAGGCGGTGGCCGGTTCGCCGGAGCAAGAATCGGGCCTGTTCAAAGTGCCCAGCGTGATCGAAAGAGATTAAGGCGCACAGGGGAATTGCTGCAATTCGCGGTTACTGAGGCGTTCTCCCTCTGTGCGTGAACCCAGGTGTGCGGGCCGCCCCCGCTTTGAGTCATGACCCTCTCCTTTTGGGAGAGGGCTGGAATCTCCTTACTTTTACGCTCGCCCCTGAAAAGGGGGAGAGAGTGGCCCGCGGGGACGGGTGAGGGGGCAACGCTTCCAGCACAGCCGAAGCTATTTCCCGGCGGACTTATTTAACGAACTTCTGAGACGTAACACTAGCGAGCGGAGCATTTGACGTATGGATTGGACCGAGGCGCCGGCAACCAGTATTCGCGACGCGGTTGCCGCCAGAAAAGCTTCTGCGGAAGAGATTTGTCTGGAGCATTTGAAGCGCATCGAGGCGAAGGACCCCGAAGTGCGCGCCTACCTCACGCTTTGCCCGGAACGCGCCCTCAAGCAAGCCAAGAAGATTGACGCCATGGCGGCGCGCGGCGAGACGCTACCGGAACTGGCTGGCGTGCCCGTGGCGGTGAAAGACGTGCTTGTGACGCGCGGCGTCCGCACCACCTGCGGGTCGAAGATTCTGGAAAACTACGTGCCGCCTTACGATGCAACCGCCGTCGCGCGCCTCGAAGCGGCGGGCGCTGTGATTCTGGGCAAGGTCAACTGCGATGAGTTCGCAATGGGATCATCCACCGAAAACTCCGCCTACTTTCCCACCCGCAATCCCGTGGACCTTACGCGGGTGCCAGGCGGCTCAAGCGGCGGCTCCGCGGCTGCCGTGGCGGCCCGCATGGGGACGGTCGCGCTCGGGTCAGATACCGGAGGCTCCATCCGCCAGCCCGCCGCCTTTTGCGGCGTCATCGGCATGATGGGAACTTACGGGCGCGTTTCGCGCTATGGCCTCGTGGCGTTCGCCTCATCGCTCGATCACGTCGGCCCCTTCGGGCGCACGGTGCGCGACGTGGCGCGGACGCTCAAAGTGATCGCCGGGCGCGACCCGGCGGATTCGACGTCGGCGGATATACCCGTGCCGGATTATGAATCCACGCTTGACGATAGCGTGCAAGGCCTCACCGTGGGCGTCCCCAAGGAATTCTTTGAGGGGCTCAGCGCGGAGGTCGGCGACAACATTCAGAAAGGTATCGACCGCCTGTCTATCCTTGGCTGCCGCATCACCCCCATCAGCCTGCCGCACACCGAGTACGCCATCGGCTGCTACTACATCATTTGCACGGCCGAGGCCAGCTCCAATCTGGCCCGCTACGACGGCGTGCGATACGGCTTGCGCGCCTTCCACTACGACGGCCTGCGCGATATGTACCGCAAAACTCGCGCCGCCGGCTTCGGCGCCGAAGTGAAGCGCCGCATCATGCTGGGGACCTACGTTCTGAGCTCCGGCTACTACGACGCCTATTACCGCAAGGCGCAGCAAGTGCGGTCCCTGATCGCGCGCGACTTCCTGGAAGCGTTTGACGATGTCGATGTCATCGTCACGCCCACTTCTCCCATCCCCGCCTTTAAGTTCGGCGAGCGCACGGACGATCCGCTGCAAATGTATCTCGCCGATATCGACACTGTCACCGCCAGCCTTGCCGGAATCCCCGGCATTTCCGTGCCTTGCGGCAAGACGCGCAGCGAGCCGCACCTTCCGGTGGGCATGCAAATCCTCGCCAAGCACTTTGACGAAGCGCGCCTGCTGCAAGTCGCGCACGCGTTCGAAAAGTCCGGGGGCTTCGAGCTGTAGCGCAGACTTTCGTTTCTTAGAAAGTCTGCGGCTCTCGCTCTTTAATATGAATCCCGCGTAGCAGGGTAGCGCGGAGTTGGTTTCTAACTCCGCGGCTTTTGAGCTAAATCAACTCTACAAGCCGCGGAGTTTCTGAGATTCGAAACTCCGCGCTACCTTGCTTTTTTGTAGCGCCGGTGTCCTCACCGGCGCCTTTCGGCGCTGAGGACAGCGCCGCTACAACTCAAACAGGCAGTTTTCACACAGACTTTTTTAGCTCCGCCGCAGCTTCCCCCTCAGCCCCATCCCCTCTCCATCAGGGAGAGGGGGAACCGCGGAGCGGTGGGTGAGGGTGACGATGGGGTTAAAATTCCGCCCTTCCCAGTACGGACAAAATGAGCCGCGGTGTTGCCTTAACCCCGGACTTGTCATAGTATGGCGCGGAACGAAAGCGAGGGGCCTTGGACTGGAACAACACGCTCTACTTTGGCGACAACCTGGAAGTTCTGAGGGCCAACGTGCCCTCGGAGTCCGTGGACCTCATCTACCTCGACCCGCCTTTCAACTCAAACGCCAGCTACAACGTGCTTTTCGCCGAAAAGAGCGGTGAGAAATCCGCCGCGCAAATTCACGCCTTTGAGGATACCTGGGGCTGGGACCTGGAATCCGAGGCGGCCTATAACGAACTCGTGACGCAGGGGCCGAAGAAGCTCGCCGACCTCATGCAGGCGCTGCTCGCTCCCTCGCGCCGCGTCCAGAGCGAACTGATGGTCACCTTTTGGAGGACTTCATGAGCACTCTCGCCGACATCTTGATCCGCCAACCCTTGCCCCTCACCGGCGAGGCGCCATGGGTTCGGCTCCTGCGCGAGGTACCCGATTGGCTGAAAGACACGCCCGTTATTGTGATCAACGAAACTGCCCAGTACTTCTTTGACGTCTTTTGGGACGAGCATGATCTTCTGGAGGACCGCGACTTCCCAAACGTTGCGCCACCATTCCCCTGCTTCTGGATGGAGTACCGCGTTCCAAGGTGGATCTCAAGCGGGGAGCCGCCGCAGCGAGTACCAATGGAGTTCGGTGGCTGGAGATTCGGATTTTACTGGCTAGCCGTGGACCGTCCCGAGGCAAGCGGCGGCTGGGAGCTGCACAGCTTAATCTTCACCGAGGACAAGGAGAGCGGGCTTGCGATTGGGCCTATGTTCTCAGTGCGCGCTCGTACGGACGCAAAGGGCCAGCTCCTCGAGCTTGCGGGCCAGAGCATTGCCACTGGCGACCCCGATCCGCCCAAGGAGGAGACCGAGTCCTTCCATAACGATATGATGGTGCTCCACTATCCGGCAATCCTCGCGGTCTGCTTCATGCACTGCGCAAACGTAAAACTCACGGATCACAAGCCCAAGGAGAGTCATGAGCGGAGGTATCAGACGCTTTATGGCCGAGCGCCGATAGTTTACAAGACGCTCGATATTACGCCCATGCGGAGTGTTATACGCTCAGAGGGCGGAGACAAATGCGGCCCCAGACAGGCCCTTCACATCATGCGCGGTCACTTCAAGCACTTCGAGGAAAGGCCTCTGTTTGGGAAGCACAAGGGGATGTGGTGGTCGTCGCAGCTTAGAGGGACACTGGGACACGGTTATGTAAAGAAGACATATGAAATCCGAGCTCCGAAGGGTAAGCAGGAGACATCCTGATGGCACGAGAAGGCAAGTCGAATTCGTCTGCCATACGTTGCAGCTTCAGCGCGCTCTCGCGCAGCCCTCGCGAATTGGCGCAGGAAATGTGCTGGGATGCTTGGGAACTCGCGAGTCGAAAACAACGGACCGAACTGGCAAAGAGAGCGTTGGAACTGTCGCCGGATTGCGCCGATGCCTACGTGATACTCGCGAACGAAGAAAGGGCCTTGAAAAGAGCAGTGAAGCTCTACGCCAAGGGTGTCGAGGCAGGGGAGCAGGCGCTCGGCCCCGGAGTATTCAAACACGAGGTGGGCCACTTCTGGGGGATCTCGGATACCCGCCCTTACATGCGGGCGCGGTTCGGCTTGGCGCGCTCATTATGGCGAATGCGACGACACGATGATGCGATTGCGCATTGTTCTGAAATGCTGCGACTCAATCCGAATGATAACCAGGGCGTACGGTACATGCTCGCTCGCTATCTCTTGGAGGTAGGTCGCGATTCGGATGCCGTAGACATACTCAACTTCTATGATGGGGACGGCACCGCTGACTGGAACTACACATGGGTGCTGATCACATTCCGAGAAGAAGGCGACAGCAAGTCAGCTCGTGATCTGCTCTGGACCGCGATTAGACTTAACTACCACGTTCCAGGCTTCCTTGTCGGCAAAAAAACCGTGCCTGCCGCGTTGCCGGATGAGTTCAGCATCGGCTACAAGAGCGAGGCCCTTTGTTACGCGGTCGAGAATGCAACTGTGTGGAGAAAAACACCGGGTGCATTAGCCTGGCTAGGTCGGCAAGTGAAATGGGATCGGTGAAGCAGCCCGACAGAGCCGACGCTGCTCCCATATGGATGGAGTCGAGGTCAGCAGCCCGAATCAATGCGCAGAATCATCACGGCCTCGACGTATTTCAATCACTGCCAGCACGTCCCCGCGCGCCTGTCTCTCTTCAGATTTAACGCCCGTGGCGGCGTAAAGCAGGCTCTACATTCCATTAGGGGCGTACAACTCCAAACCTGTCAGGCGGGCAATCCGAGCGAAGTCTTGATCGAGTGTAAAGATGCTTGCGCCGTGCTCGATGGCGATGGCGGCAATCAATGCGTCGATGGTGTTCAGGCTGATCCCTTTTGATCGCGCCAAGCGGAAGATGGCAGCCGCGCGGCGATAAGTTGAGAATCCGTGCGGTTTCAGCATATCCCACAGAGTGAGGTAGCGCTCTATGTCCCTCACCTTGCGAGTGAGTCCCTGGAGAACCTCTGCGGCCACGAGGCCGGTGAGCGCCACAGGTTCCGCCTCCGCGATCATGCGGCGGAGTTCGTTGCCAGCGGGGCCCGGAGAAGCGCTGAAAAAATCGATCCAGACGGAGCTATCCACCAGGATCAAACGCGGTTCCTCCGCATGGCCTTCAGATCGCCCTTCCA
>NFUN01000047.1 GCA_002197525.1 Acidobacteria subdivision 13 bacterium RH2 MAG17b
AGGCTGCTGGTCGAGACGGATCACGCAGGAGCACCGGCTGGTGTACCGGGTCAGCGAGAATCGAATCGATTTCCTCCAGGCGCGTTACCACTACTGAAGCCCTGGCCGTCAGAGCCACGGCGGTGAGAGTCCTTCTCGAAATGCTATTGATGGGGGAAACCCATCTGGCCCAGCGCGCCTCTACTTGTCAATTTGGGCCGCCCCGAGACGGCGTCCGCGCGTTTCAGGGCAAGATGAGTAGCCGGAAACGGGCGGGCCACACCAGGGGCTTTTGACCCTCAACCCGCCGGTTCGACGCTCCGGTCAAACCGGCATCTTATTCATTCCACAAGACATAAGCGGAGCGCGACCTATCTCATTTTAATTCAACTCGTTCCTCCGCTTCGCCCCGGTTTGCTCCGCCGGTTCGGTAGGTTAAACATTCTCTTTTTTGCTTCCGCGCCCTCTCCCGAGAGCGTTTTGCAGTGGGCGAAAACGCGGCGAAAATGGCCGCTTGGGGGAGCCTTTTTCTGCCCGGTTTTGGGGAGCGTGAAACGTGGAATGGGTGGATCATGGGGGTGTGCTGCGTTTATGATAGCGTAGTGTACTACGCTATCCCAGGGCGCGTCAAGGGGTGTCTGGTGCGGCGGCCACGGCCACTGTTTTCCCGGATGTGTTTTTTCCTGTTGTGGCGGGGGAGTTCCGGCCGTGAATCCGCGCCGCGTGCGCTCACGGGCTGGAAGCCCGTGCCACATGCTTTCCCGTCATGGGAAGGGCGTTACGACCAAGGGGATTGTGTCTGGGTGAGCCGTTACTCGCGCAGAATCTGGATTACCCCCTGCGGAATCGGTAAACACAAGGCGACAAGGCAGGATCGATCTGCCCAATCCGAGGCCAATCCCGCAAATTTCAAAGATTTGCTTTGGCGGCACCTTGCTCGCCACTTGTCACTGCTCTTAACCGTTGCACCGCCGCCAACGGTTGTCGGGAACAGCCGCTTTTGACGGTGATCCTCCAGGAGGGTAACGCTGCCGTTCACCGGCGCGCGCTGTTTGCGCGTCCGGCGCAGTGCGCTCGTTAGGGAGCGTGATTCGTTACTTTCTTTGGGTAGCGCAGGTGTACGCCAGCAAATGCTGCGCCACCTTTAATGAGCTTCTCTGGATTGTACCAGTAGTCAATCCACTCGTAGAGATGAGCGAGATGGAGAAAAGCCTCGCACATACTCGAGATGCTTGGTTGGCTCACCTGCTGCCCGTGGAAGATGGGGTTCCGGACCTTCCTGTAAAAGACCACGTTCCGTTTGTATAGGGCCTCGTCAAGATTCCGAAGGCTGAGCTCGGGGTGTACAGCGCTTGGCATGTGATGGTAGATGTTCTCGACAGCGGACTTTGAGCCGAATGAGAAAGGGTTCTTGAGCTTTGCGATAAGCTCTTTGGACACGTTTCCAAGGACAGCAGAGGTGAGCATCAGGGCGCCGGGCAAATATGCCTCGATGCCAAGAATTGCGCGCTGCAGCACGAGCGTCATGAGGTCTTCAGGCATGCCGCCCCATATGAACAGGCGCGTCCGAATGGGTTTTACTGGGGGCTTCAGACACTCCTCGGCATCAGGGGAGTGGAGAAAGGCATACGTGTGATTGAACTCCATCCGCAAGTTGATTAGCGGGATGTTGCTGAACTTGAGGCCGAAGGGCGGTTCCGTAGACACGCTCAAGCTCCCTAACGCTGGGTGGCGCAGACATCGTTTTAGATGTCTGCGATCCGGCTTGATGCTGACCTGGCGCGCGACAATTCTGTACATTGGTTTCCAACCACTCGCAGACATGCTGGAAGGCGCATATCTGCGCCACCCGTCGGTGGTATGCGCGCTTGAACTGCTCCGCCCGGAGAGGTTGCAGACCGACCGCCGAAAGCGGATAGTCACGAGAACGACTCCTAGCTTTGCTTCAACTGTACGCCTTAGTTCAGGGCCAATACGTCTTTATAGAGCGTCCTCAAATGCTCGTCGGACATATCCAAGATCGGCTCATACATGAACGAATTGAGGTGAATGTTCTCGGGCGTCATGAGCACCACGCCCTGAATGGTTTCTGTCGCGCCAACCTCATTGCTGAATAGATCCTTGAACTTTGTCAAAAGCCTAATCGTTTGATTGGAATCGATTGCGGACACAAACGCGGCGTCGTTAATTTTCCTTACCATGAATTGCTCAGCAGCAATTCGAACGGCAATCGAGAGAACAATCTTGTTCTCGAAGTTGATGCCCTCCCCCGCCTTCAAGCATTCGCCCGCCTCGTGACGGATGATATCAATCACCGATTTCTTGCCATTGGCCGACATTTCATTTGCACCAAACACCGAGTTATAAATTTTATCAAGTTCCTCTTGGGTGATGCTCGAGGTGTCGTCTTTCCAATGCAGCAGCGACGTGAGCTTCGTGAACTCAGGGGCCTTCTTTCCCTTGGTGTATTCAATGAGGTTCCGAATAAAGGGGATGGACGCTATCCTTTTTTTGGGGTCCTTGAAAAACTTGGGCTTCCAATCGTTCACGAAAACGTTCTGGATTCCCTCTGCCTGAGTCAGGGTAAGCCCAGTGCTGGTCTTGAAAGTCATGAGGCAGCGCGAATAGTCCACAACCCTGCTCTCTATGGTGCGGAAGAAATCAAAGTTGTGCGTCAGGATGATCTGGTTGAAGTGCGGAACCTCCTCGATATCCTTCAGGTACTGAATGATGGCGTACTTGTTTTTGTAATCGAATGAGTCAGCGATGTCATCGACAACGAAGAGAGTTTCCTGTTTCGCTTTTTTTCGAGCTTCAACCTCAAATATGATATTCAGGACGTAGAGGGCCTTCTTCTCGCCAGAGCTTAGGACCTGCATTAATGCGGCCTTCTCTACCGATGCCTTGTCCGCCCCGTCCTCAAAAGTGAACCCGAGGGTAAGCATCGGTTCCTGCCCCAATATGACGGAGACCCTGTTCTTAGCGGTCAGCTTGAACGGAACAAAAAAGCGGTGATTGAAAATCTCAATTACCGTCTCCCAATCCGTCCGTTGTTTGGATGCTTCCTGCTCGATTTCCTTCCTTCTTTTTTCGGCGTCCTGGTATTTGTTAATCACATCTTCGTAGAACTGAATCCGCGCCTTGAAGTAAGACTTCCAAATTTCTTCCCTGAAGCTCTCGACGTTTGCGAGCTTCGGAAGAATCTCCTCATGTTCCGCCAAGTAAGCCGCACACTCCCGGACATTCGCGTTCTTCGTGATCAGTTTTTCAATATCCGCGAACTTCTTCCTGAGGTCCTGATCTTTCAAAATGCTCGCCTTCTCCTTCGATATCAGTTCCTCAAGCTGCTTCTGGCTAGTAATCTCCAGCTTCTTGTCGGCATTCAAGTTCACCGTGTGCTTGGCATCGAAAAACCCGTTGTCGGCGAGGCTCTTTGCAATGGTGGCGGCGTTGTAGTAGTCGAAAGTGCCCTTCTTGAAGTATGTGGAGGCAGCTAGCCCGGATTATTCATGAAACGGCTCGTATTCGCGGAAGGGCGGGGGTTTAACCCCGCCGTTACGGGCGTTCTCACTTCTTTATTCGTCTCGCGTCCTGAGCAGGTTGCGGTCACAACCTGCTCAGGACGCGAGACGAAAGATTAACAAAAGAGCGCGTCTGCGGCAGGGTTAAAACCCTGCCCTTCTGGTTTCTCCGGCGTGTTCATGAATAACCCGGGCTAAGGCTGTTTGGGGTACCAATCAAAAATGTGCACTTCGATGCCGGTGCCTTGCAAATCCTTCTTAAAAACGTTCAGGTCGGAGCCGTGGTAATGGTAAGGAATCACCATCTTCGGGTGAAACGCTTTGACGGCGGCCGCGGCCTCATCGGGTGGCATGGTGTAAGGCAGATTCATGCACACGAAAGCCACGTCGATGTTCTTGAGTGCGCGCATTTCAGGAATGTTCTCCGTGTCGCCTGAAAAATAGATGCGCTTTCCGCCGTAAGTGAGCACGTACCCGTTGCCGCGCCCCTTGGGGTGATAGAGCACGCCGGGCGCGGGGCCGCGCTTGATGTTATACATAGGGATAGCATGGATGGTCCAGCCGTCCCAGGTTGTCGTCTGACCGTTCGAGATCACCTTGGCGGTGGTGACGGTTTTGGCCACCGCGGCTGGCGCCAAAATTTCCGTCCCTGGCTTGCTGAGGGTAACGATGGAGCCGGGGTCCATATGGTCGTGGTGGATGTCGGTAATAATGATGAAGTCGGCGCGCGGCAGGCCCGTGAAGTTCGCGGGACTGGCCGGATCAATATAGATGTTCTTGCCGCCGGCTTGAATCAGCGCACAGGCGTGGTAGACCGGTGTGATTTTCACGGCGCCGGCAGAAGTTTGGATGGTGAGTGACGGACGTGCAGCTTGGGCCGGCAAGGAGAGTGCAAAGGCAGCGCAGACAGCCCAAAAAACCAACCTGATCTTCATCTTCATCCTCCTCTAACTTCCTGTTTCCCAGGGCAGCACGGATGCTAGCACTTATGGCCTCGCCCCGCAACGGCTCTAACTTGATTCCACCTTATCTTGGAACAGGAGCGCGTTGAACGGAAGATGCTTCGTTCGCCACGGAAACCGGTTTACAGGATTGCGCGGGCAGCGCTTCATCACCCCTGCCCAGAAGGGCTGCGGAGAGCAGAACCAGAGTAATCCAGATGAGGTCGGCTGTGAGCAGGTGCAGCACTTGCATCCAGAGCGGAGCAAGAAGGACCACATCGAGCGCGCCGAAGCAGAATTGAAGAACCACCATGGCGAGAAGGTAACGGGCGATGCTCTTTGCGGAGACTGGCGCCCGCGTGCTCAGGATGCGGGCGGCAAGAACAATCAGAAAGCTTCCAACCAAAACGGCAATGGCAGGATGAATCACTCGCAGCCGCAGGAGGAAATTGGAAGATCGCGAAAAATCCCACTGGAGGCCTTGCGTCAAGGAAGTGGCGGGGAACAGAGTGTCTACAAGCGCTGTGATCGTCCCGGTCACGGCAATCGCAAGCGTTCCGGTCAGACCGGCGGCGAAAGCGATCGCCAATCCGGTAGCCGGCGTTCGCGGTTGGGCGGCGCCCTCAGCCAAATCCTGACGGGACGATGCTGCCAAGCCCTCGCTAACCGATCCGGCCGTGAGGGCGAGCGAAGCAAGCAGCAGGAAGGTATTGACCATGTGCAGCGATAGAAGGCACACACGGGACGTGGATACGTTATTCCCGGCCTGCCCGAACAAGACGAGGGCCGCCCCGATCAACCCTTCCGTCAGCGTGAAAAAAAGCGCTGCCGCTGCGTACCGCCTGGCAGGATGACGAGCCGCAACCCGCCGGAATGCAAAGTACACCAACCCCGCCACCAGCGCCACGGCAAGCCCGCTGCTCACGCGGTGCGCGAACTCGATGAGCGTGGCGATCTGCGCGGCATGGGGAATCACCTGGCCCTCGCAGAGAGGCCAGTGGTCGCCGCAACCTGCACCGGACCCTGTGGCGCGAACCACAGTTCCCCAGAGAATCACCAGGATGTTATAGGCGAGCACTAGCCAAGCGTACATGGCGAAGCCGCTCTTGCGGGGATTCCGTCTGCCTTCATCCATACATTAGAAATCGTAGCATATCGACCCGGCCTCGGGCTCCACGACTCGGTTTGGGTGTTGCGGGCCTTGCGCCGGTGGTAGCAGCGGGGTTCAATGGCGGATGACTTCGGTGCCGGGCGGGGGGGTGAAGACGAAGAGCGCGGGGTCGATTGGCTTATTTCGCTCGATGTGCCGGAAGGTGAACTGCATCGTGCTGTTGCCGGGGTAAAAGACCACAAGGCGCCGCACGTTGAAGCCAGGCGTGAGCTCGATGAGGCAGCTTCGGTAATCCTTGCTGTATTTCGCCTTCGGATAGCCGCGGATCACGCGGTCTCCAGGCTCGGCCTTAAGCGACTGACCGGCGAATTCTACTCGCGAAAAAACACGGCTTAACGGCAAGTGAGAGAGCAGAATGTCCAGCGGGACGCGCGCATCCTGAACGTCGTGCAGCGAGGAAATGGTGAGCTGCTTTTCGGCGGGCACGTAGAGAAAGAGCTGCTTGCCATTGGAAAGGAAAATCTTCGTCTCCGGCTGATCGTAGACCCATCGCATTTTTCCCGATGGGGCAAGATAGACCTTGCCGGATTCAACTCGCCTGTTGCCCCAAGCGAAATAGGACTGCTTGAAATCCGCCTCGAGCGAGCGCAACGCATGGTAGTTCCGCTCGAACCGGCGGACGTAATCCTCGATCGAAGTCGGCGCGGTGACGCTCGGCGAGGCAAATGCCGGGCCAAGCGCCATCCCCGCAATTATTGCCACTAGCGCACCAAAAAACAGCAGGCGGCTGCAATGCGAAATGTGTTTCCCGTTCCGGCGGGTTCTTCGCGCAACGCCAGCAATGGGCCGCAGGCCGCGCTTCCAAGACCGAGTATTTCGGTGTTGTGTCATCTTAAGTTGAACGCAGACCGTTTGGCGCGCGCGTCATCAAGCTTCAGCGCTTGAAGCGCGGCCCGGGCCTGGGCGTTGGCCGGATCGGTCTCAAGGCCCGCGTGATACTGCTTTTCAGCCTGCGCGTTGCGCCCCTGCGCCATCAGGATCGAACCAAGGCCGAAGTGGGCTACACTGTCAAGCGAGTTGAGCGCAAGCGCGCGTTCGAACATCTGCCGCGCTTCATCAAACCGCTTCTGCTGCGCCTCAATCTGCCCGAGATCGTCAAACGCCATAATGTTCGGTTCACTGCGCGCCGACAGCCGGAACTGCTGGGCGGCCAAGTCCATTTTGTTCATCTTCAAATAAAGCTCGCCCAATTCATTGTGAGCGCGAACGTTTAGTGGAGCAAGCGCCGTGGCCGCCCTCAGTTGCAGCTCCGCGGCTTCATCCTGACCCATTTTGGCATAAGTTACGCCCAGGTTCAGATGCGGGTCGGTATAGGCGGGCTTCAGCAGCATGGCGCGCTTGAAATAACTTACCGCCTCGGCGTATTTCTTTTCGCGCGAGTAATAGAGGCCGAGATTGTTCAGCACGATGGTGTTCTGCTCATGAAGTGACAGCGCATCCGTCCATTCGCGCCGCGCCGCCTGCGCCCTGCCCTGCGTCCAGTAGATGGCGCCAAGGTTATTCAAAATCTCATAAGCTTCGGGCTGTTGAATCAGGGTGCGGGTGTATAACCGGACGTCGTTCTGCCAGTCGCGGTTGCGCGTGACGATGCGCGCCGCGCACAGAATAAGTATTGCGGCGAAGACCGCCGCAACCGCCCGCCGGAGCCGCCGGGATCGCCTGGAAGCCACGCCCCAAAGGCTCACCGCGCACCAACCGAACACCCAGCACAGCCCCACCGAGGGTAGATAAAGGTAACGCTCCGCGAAGACGTTGGCCGCCATCCAGCGCGCATTCAGCACCGGCAGAAGCGTGGCGAAAAACCAGATAAAGCCGAAAGACGCCATGCGGGAGCGCTTCCACAGCGCCACAAACGCCGCCGCCACGAGCAGGCCCGCGGCGAGGCCCGCGAGCGCACGGGAGTCAAGCGGAGTCTTGCTCGGGTGGAACACGTAAAAGGCGCACAGCGTTCGCGGCCACAGCATTTTGGCGATGTACTGGCCGCTGAGCGCGAGCGCCGAATAGACAGCCTGAGCCCAGCTCAGAGCCGGCATCTGATTCACAGGCGCGAGCGCGCCAAGGAGCTGGACGCGGATAATGAAGTAAGCCCCTGCCAGCACCCACAGCGCGCGGTAACGCGCAAACTTTTGCGTCCAGCTCGTGGAGTTCCGGTCGTCGCGGTAGAGGTGCTCGTAGATCGTCGCGAGCAGGGGCAGGGTGAGCGCTTGTTCCTTGGAAAGAAGCGCGAGCGCGAAGCAGAGCGCCATGGCCGCGAGCGTCCGGTTGGAACGCCCTCCGCCGGGTTCGGCGATCCGGACAAAAAGCAAGAAGGTGAGCAGATAGAAAAAGGTCAACTCCACGTCGGTGACGGCGGCGATCCAGGCGACCGACTCCGTATGCGCAGGGTGAAGGGCGAAGATCAGCGCGGCGGCAAAAGCGAGGTCGCGCCGCTTGAAGAGCGCGAGGCTCAGGGCGAACAGAATGCACACGACGCCCGCGTGTAGCACGACGTTAACCAGATGGAAGCCGAAGGCTACCTTCCCGAACGCTTGATAGCAGAGCAGGTAGCCGAAGGTCATGAGCGGCCGGTAATAGTTGGTGACGCCCTGCTGGCCGATGTAAGACCAGACGCTCGATCCGAAGATCTGGCCCAGGTGACGAAAATTCACAATGTACGGGTTATTCAAGACCTGTGTCAGGTCATCATAGACAAAAGCGTTCAGCAGCGTGTTCAGGTAGGGCAGGACGGCGGCGAGCGCGAGCAGCGACACCAGCGCCGGATCGGACCAACGCGCCGGTGAAGACAAGCCGTTCATGGATCGAGGAGCGTTCATGGCTGTTACGACTGAGAGCGGTTAAACTATGACAGCCTTCGCTGTAGCGGCGGCCTCTGGCCGCCGTGTTTCCGGTGCTCCCCGACGGTGTCGGGGCAGGCGCCAAGCGCCGCACCAGAGATTGATCGTCACCATTTAACTGCTCCATTAATTAATATCGCTCCGCGCCGGGGGCCTGTTTGCTCAATTTAGCGAGGGCGTTCAGCGCGATTTTATTCTTAGGATCGATCTTGAGCCCGGCTTGATATTCCTGAATGGCCTGAGCCGTGCGCCCGGACGCTCCATAGAGCAACCCCAGCATGAAGTAAGGGCGGGCGGCGCCCGGATTGACTGCCCTGGCCATCTTGAAGGCCTGCTCAGCCTTCGCAGTGTCATTGCGCGCCCATTCGGCGAGCCCCAGCCCGAAGTAGCCGCGCAAAGAGGGCAAAGCACGAATGGAAGCCTGGTAGCGTTGCGCGGCAAGATCGAATTTTCCCTCGCTGAAGTACAGTTCAGCGAGATGAAGCTGCGGCCTGATATCGAGTGGCGCCAAACGAATCGCTTCAAGCAGCGCCTGCTCGGCTTGCGACAGCATATTCATTTTTTGATACGCTTCGCCGAGTCCGGTGTAAGCCGCGGCGTCATGCGGCGTGATTGCCAGGGAGCGCCGGAAAAATACGACCGCTTCGGCAAAACGGTTTTGGTTGATGCGCAGAAGTCCGAGGTTATCCAGCGTGTAAGTGGCGTCTGGGTGGAGCTTCACCGCTTGCTCCCACTGCGTTGCAGCGCCATTCAGGTCACCACGCTCCCAATAATAATTGCCAAGATTGTTGTGCATGTCCGCGGCATTGGGAGAGGCTGCGAGCGCTTTCGTATAAAACGTCAAATCGTCCTTCCAGTCGGGGTTGCGAGTGAAGATGCGCGCTGCAAGCAGCGCCGCCAGCAAAAAGGCGCATGCTGCGACTGTTCTTTCCGCGATCTTGCCAGCTTTCGTGGCGGCTCGCCACAAGCGGCAGGCGAGCCATGCCGCCACCCAGCACAGCCCTACCGAAGGGAGGTAAAGATAACGCTCTGCAAGCACGTTGTTGGGCATCCAGCGGGCGTTCAACACCGGCGCCAGAGTGGCGAAAAACCATATCAAGCCGAAGCTCAGCCTGCGCTCGCGATTCCATAAATAAACCGTCAGCGCGCCGCACAGCAGCAATGCCATGCAGCCCCCGATGACCTTGGGTAGCAGGTTGGCCATGTTCCGCGGAAACACATAATAGGCGCATAGCTGCACAGGCCACAGCATTTTCGCGAGGTAGCCGCCCGTGAGCGCCACCGCAGAGAAGATGACGGCGTCGGGCGCCATGCCAGACCGCAGGGAAACGGGCGCGAAGGCGCCAAGCAAGGCTGTGCGGAAAAGCAGATATGCAATGAGCAGCAGCCACAGCGGGGCGTAGCGCTGCAGCTTCGTGCTCCAGGAAGTACGGGAGCGGTCAGCGCGGAGCGCGTGTTCCCAAATCACGGCCAGAAGAGGCAGCACCGCCGCGGGTTCCTTGGAGAGCAGCGCAAGCAGGTAGGCGCAGGCTACGCCGAGGTGAGTCCAAACGAGGCGAATACCTTTCGCATCCTCCAGCCGGAGATACAACCAGAAGGACAGCAGAAAAAACAAGGCCAGTTCCAGGTCCGTCACAGCCGCGATCCAATCCACCGCTTCGGTGTGCATGGGATGGAGCGCAAACAGAGCAGCGGCTGCGAATGCCAAGCCGCGATCCTGAAAAATGCGCCGCGCCACCACGAATAGCAGGCAAACCACAGCGGCGTTCAGCGCGAGACTTACAAGGTGAAAACCCCAGGCGCGGAAGCCAAAGACTTTATAGCAAAGCAGGTAACCCATCGTCATGACGGGGCGGTAATAGTTCGTCACCGCGCGCGCGCCGCCGGCATAGGACCACACCGAGGTCGTGAAGATGGCCTTGAGGTGGCTGAAATCGCGAATGTACGGGTTGGTAAGAATCTGCGTGTCATCGTCATAGACGAAGCCGTTTGCGAGCGAGTTGAGATAGGGAAGCGAAGAACCAAGGATCAGCAGAAGGATCAATAGCGGGTCGGAGCGCCAAAAGGAAATCCGCTGGCTTCGAGAAGCCTCGAGGCTGGAAGAAGCCGGGAAAGCAGTCCCGGCCGTCTCGCCATTCACAGCGGCTCCTTCATGTCCGGCTGTGGCGCGCCGGACACATGGGCGCGCCGCGTCCAGGCGGCGGGCACGTATACGCGAAGGTGCAGCCCGCCGTATTTCTTATAAATCCAGTTTGCCAGCGCGTAGCACAGCGGCGCAAGAATGAATCCCGCAATACAATCGACCGTGTAGTGGTAACGCAAGTACACGGTGGAGACCCAGAGGCTCAGGATGAAAGGCGAAAGAACCCAGAACAGCGCTTTCGAATTCCGCCAGGCGTAGAGCCACACCAGAAACGAAAGTCCTACGTGAAGACTGGGGAAGCAATCCCGCTGAATGCGCGCAAAATTTATAAACTCAATCTGGCGGTTGAAAACTGCAAGCGGCTGGCTTAGCCCGACGGTGTAGACGTTGCGCAGCGTATAGACGGGGCCGATGGCGGGAACGATCAGGTAACCGAGGATGCCGAAGAAAGTGACCACCACCAGCCCGCACATCATTTCCCGGAAGCGCTCCCTGGGCCGGAACAGATAAATGAAACAGGCGACGAGCGGAATATTGTACAGGTGAAAGGCGTAGGCAAACTGCATCCACGCCGTCAGCGTGGGATTGATGAAACGCTGGAGATAAATCGTGGGCTCGACGCCGAAGAGCCTGCGATCCCACGCGAGCAGCATGGCGTCGCGGTCATGCGTCACCACCATCAGCGTGGCCTTGCCCCACAGCGAGTAGTACATGAGCAGGATGACGAGAAACGGAAACCAGTCCCGCACGACGCGCCAGTAAGGCCGGATAAAGTTAAGCACATCCTTTCCGGTGTCCAGGCTGGTTTCGGTCCCGGCGATAAAATAATTCACCACTTCCTTGGCCAGCAGCAACGCGACCGCCGGAATGACGATCATCACGTCAGAGGCGTCAAAGGACTGGCCTCGCAGTTTGCGAAAGAATAGTTCCAGCGCCATGTTGATCAGAAAAAAAAGCAAGGCGATGGCGTCTTCCACGCGGAAGTCTAGCGTTACCGAGGCTTCATTGGGCATAAAGGGCCTTCAGATCCTCGAAACGCTGCCGGGCTTGAGGAGGGAATGCGTATTTCCGGGTCACATCCAGCACGGCCAAAGCCCTGGGCGTGTCCCCAGCCAGAAAATAGGCGTGCGCCAGCGCCGCGACGCCGTTCACATCGGCCGGGAAAAGGCCAAGCATCGACACAAGCGTGGTTTCGGCCGCGGTGTACTGTTTGAGGGCGATGTAGCTCATGCCCTGAAGAATGTAAGCCACGGGATAAAACCGGCTTTGCTGAATCATCTGCTGGGTCATTGAAATGACTTGATGATAATGCCCCAGAAAATAGCGGCAGGTGGCGAAGCGCACTTCATCGTCAAGGCTCAACTGCCCGCCGCAAAGGGTTTTCAGGGCTGGCTCGTCCGCGAGCGCGGAGGCGAACTGGCGCCCTTCGATTTTTGCCCGATCGAGCAACTGCCAGTAACGCAGCTCTGCGGGGCGGAGCCGCACGGCGCGCAGAGAGTTGGAATAGGCCAAGCGGATATGCCCCTGCTGAAAGTTCTTGAACGCTGCCAGATAGTAAAGTTCCGCGGCGGTGTCATATCCGAGCGTTCGCGCGCCAAAACCCGCCGTCACGGCCAGCGCCAGCACAAGCGCGGCCTTGATCAGAATCTGCCCGCGCCTTCCCTGCCGCGGAAACTTCATGACGAGGATGATCTTCGCGGCGAGCAGAGCCAGAAAAATCAGCGAAACTGCTTTCAGGCCTTCCCAGAAGATGAAGTGAGGGACTTCCATCAGACTTCGTCCTTAGTCCTGCTGTTCGTTATTACGGTAACGCATTCCTTGTGCGGGTGAGGGGAAATACGACCGCAATTACAAATGTGTTCATTCAGTCCGGAGCGGAATCATCCGGGAGCCATGCGCAGGTCGATTAAGACCCCAAGCTGCAGAAGCTTCACACTCCGGCGGCAACTGTTCCGCGCTAATCGAGTACTCCCAGATTGATCCGGCTCGCAGGTCCGAGATGCGCCTTGCCGTCCGCGCCCACCACGAAGGGTGCGCCGCTCGGATCGCGCGGCGCGGCGCGCAAAAATCCGGCGGCCACGACGTCTTCAAAAGACCTGGCCGCGCGCCGCTCCTTGCTCTGATACGCCGCCAAGATTCTGTTCAGGGTTTGCATTTCCTCTGAAGCTCGAATCGCCGCCAGGTGTTCAAGAGCGCTGTTGCGGATGGAATCGTTTTGCGCCGTGCGGTAAATCTGCGCCCAAAGCACCCAGGAAGTTTGAAGCTCGCCGCCCTTCGCCGCCACCGCAGCCGCCAGGGTCTTCATCCAGATCTCAGCACCAGGGCGCTCGCTGCCCGCTTTGAAAATTCGCGCCGCGGCGGGATAGTCTCGCAAGTCCCAATATTCAATGAAGCCGAGGTCTTCCCACAAGCGCCAATAGCCGGGGTTCGCCACTATTCCGCGCCGCAGCAGTTGCATCGCCTCCTCAGGGTGACCGGCGCCGCCAGGCGGCTTTTCCGCCAGGAAGATCGCGCCGAAGCGGTAGGCGACGAGGAGGTGAGGATCAAGGGCAGTCGTGATCCGCAACAGAGGGCCGAGCAGCTCGAAGCGCGGGTGCGGAGAGAGCCGCTCCCTTCCATAGTATTGAACCGCGCGCGTCCAGTAAATGTCCGCGAGCAAGCCGTCATAACCCAGGCTCAGATGCCGGAGCCATTCTCCGGAAGTGACATACAAAGTCCCTGATGTTTCCTCCGCGCCCGTGCGCATCCGGTCGAGCGCGTGGCGCAGAGGCGCCTGAAGCAGTAAAGCCGCCACCAGGATCAGCCACAGGATGGCGCGGCGTGCAGGCCGCGAAACTATTGCGAGAGCTTCCCCGTTCATGTCAGCTCGCGCTCCTCGAAGATCAAGATGGAAGCAGAAACCAAAATTACCGCGTATAACAACGCGTATAGAGAATTCGAGAGCAATAAGTAGCCGGGGATCAGTTTTCCGTGGGCAACACGGCTGATCACGTTGAAGCCGCTGAAATTCGGAAGCAGGTAATAGAGAACCGTGGTGAGCTTCGCCATCGCGATGCTCCCCGATTCCCGGCCGAACCAGCGGATATCTCCCACCAGGTTCCCGATAACGTAAACACAGAACGTGAAGACGGCTGACAGGACCGGAGTTGAAATACAGGAAAAGAGCAGCGCCACCCCTACCACCAAGGCCAGTTCGAGCGCGATAAAATAGATCGCCTCCAGCGTTCCAAGGTCCTGAAGTTGCAGCCGCCCGTCCAGCCAGAACAGGACCAGGTAAAATCCCGCTGCCATGATCGCTGTGTTCACCGTTAAGGTGAGCAAAAGGCCCAGATATTTCCCGACAATGAATTCCCAGCGCGCCACCGGCTTTGAGAGGACGTTGAACAGCGTTCGCTGCTCAATCTCCCTCCAGACCAGGCTGATGCCAATAAAGATGGCGATGAGCAGTCCAAACACAGCAATGCCGCTCAGCCCGAGATTGATGAGAAGGATGCGTTGGATTCCGACCGAGATTTTGCCGAAGAGAATCGAGGCTCCGGTCAGCAGCAACGCGAAGGCGATCAGGTTGTAAAGCGCCTTGTCGCGCACCGATTGCTTAAAAGTGTGCAACGCGATTGTGGCGATTCGGTGAATCATCCGTGGGTGCAGTTTCCTCGGGAGAGAATGAATTCTCGCCGGCGCCTTTGGCCGGCCCGCCCACCTGAGCCATGAAGTAATCTTCAAGAGACGACTTGACAGGATTCAGGGATACGACGCGCGCGCCACAAGCCAGCGCGGCTGCGAGCATCGCGTTGGGATCGTGCTCGCCGCCGAATTCAATCCGCACGCGGTCTCCGGTCCTGACCACGGCGCGGGCGTAATGATTGAGTTTTTCGAGAACGTGCGCGGATGGGTTTTCAAGCACCATCTCTGTGGCCGAAATATTCATCCTCAGAATCTCGCGGATCTCGCCACAGCCAAGAAGCCGCCCCCGGTTGAGGATGGCCACGCGGTCGCAGAGTGTCTCGGCGTCGGAGAGAATGTGGGTAGAGAAAAAGATGGTCTTCCCCTCGCGGCGGAGATCCAGAATCAGGTTGCGGACTTCCCGGCGGCCGATGGGATCGAGGCCAGACATTGGCTCATCGAGAAAAATCAGATCGGGGTTGTTGATCAGAGCCTGCGCTATTCCCAGCCGCTGTACCATGCCCTTAGAGAACTTGCGAATAGCCAGGTTTTTGAACTCCGTGAGTCCGGCGCGTTCAAGCAGCTCGAAAGCCCGCCCCCGCGCCGTGCGGCGCTCCAGGCCAAAAAGCTGGGCGGCAAACTCCAGGAATTCGGCCGCGCTCAGGTGGTCATAAAAGCTTGGGTTTTCGGGAAGGTAGCCGACGCGCGCGAGCACGGAGAGATCGTTCAGATCGCGGCCGAAGATGCGCGCCGACCCGGCGGTAGGGAAGATCAACCGGAAAAGGAGTTTAAGCGTGGTGCTCTTTCCGGCGCCGTTGGGTCCAAGCAGGCCGAACGTTTCACCTGACTCCACCATCAGATTGAGTTTGTCCAGAGCCCGCCGGGGGCGCTTGCGCCAGAAGCCGGTTGAATAATCCTTCGTGAGCTCGTGAGTCTCGACAGCCAGCATGTTGGCCACGTCTCAGTCCGGTTTGCGTCTGGGCGGCCTAGCTCGCCGTCCGGTTGCTGTTGGTTTAGCTCATCCAAACAACTCGGCCCGCCGTAGCGGGCCGGTTGGGCCGAAACGTCCGGGTTCTCGCGTTTGGGGGTGACAGAGTCTGCGTGAAAACCGTGGCTGGTGCGGCGATCTATGATCGCCGGCCTTTATTTTAAATAGCTTCGGCGCTCATAGAGCGCCGCACCAACTCAAAAGCGGCAGTTTTCACACAGACTCGATAACCCGTCCCTTCAGCCTGAAATCCATCTCTTTGGTCTTCGATAGAAACGGAACAGGGGAGCTTTGCAAACTCCCCTGCCAGTCTCCAAGCTTTGCCACAACCCGCTCCAGTTATCCGCCGATGGGCGAATCGCTGGCCGCAGCCGTAGCCGAAGTGTTGAACCGAATCACGTTAGTCTCGTCCGTGAAGTAGAAGTTCTGGCCTGTGCTCCCCAACGAGACCGGAACGCCGGTGAATGTGTAGTTGTTGATCCGGCCGCTTGTGTCTGCGGCTGCCGGCGTGTAGGCGATCGTGTAGCCGCTCTTCACGCCGGCAGCCAGAACGCTGTCAATCAGGCCAGCGGTAGTTGACGTAGGCTGCGCTCCGGCAGCGGGCGGTCCCAGATCAAGCAACGTGGGGCTGTATCCCATGTTGTATGTCGAAGTGTACGTCACTTCGGCGGTGTTAAGAGTGCGCAGCGAGCCCACGCAGGACGCCTGGTTGGCGGCGATACGCGAACGCAGCAGGTTCGGGATGGCAATGGCCGCAATAATCAGAATGATCGCCACTACGATCAGAAGCTCAATCAAAGAGAAGCCTCTTGAATTCTTTTTCATCAAACTTTCCTCCCAGCTAAATGTCCATCCGTGACCCTTCGCGGTATGGCAACCTAAGCTAAGAGCAAGTGGTTCTCCAAACTGGAATTACCGCCGCCGTTGTTTACCATAACGTTATCCCCTGCTATTTCTATGCCTTAAAACCGTTACAAAAATCAACTCCAAATTTGAGCTGGCCTGGGGACTGGCCGGTTTGACATTTTGCGTCACTTTCTGTTGCCAGGTTCGGTCAATCCGCCTGTTAGCCGCAGAATTCTCGGAAATTTCTAATCTTTGGCCACCACCACTGGGGCGTCAGTCCGCCAAGTAACTCAATCAAAGGCCTCCCGACAAGGGCCCAACCGAGGAAGAGTTATAGCTAAAATACAAGGGATCACCCGCGATGAGCGGGTTTATAATTTCAAATCCCGCCAGCGTCATACTTTCTTTCCTTTCCGCGCAGTTATTCGGGAGCACCGTGCAACGAGCTTCTCAGTTCTGGCAGCCTGGGTGCGCCGGTATCGCGGAGCATCCCGGCCAGAATGCCACGCCCTAAATCGTCGCTGTGGTGGTTCATCCGTCAGGATGTCGAAAGAACTTGCGGCGGCTGCCTTTGTGCAGCGATCCTCATTTATAATACAGTACCAATAATGGCTGGATGTGATCTGCTCAGAGCGCCTTTAGGTAGTGTCTCAGTTTGAACGTAGAGGCGGCTTTACGCCGCCACATGGCGAGGTAAACTCGCCTCTACAAAGGCCAAACTGAGACACTACCCGCCTTTATGAAAGCGGAAATCATCCCCGGACAGGGGTTGCTCGCAAGCGAGATATCTCCTGATGCCTGCAAAATGCTTTGTCTTTTTGTCCGCGAACCACAGCGAGTAGCCCAAGTATGCGAGTGCTAATCGTCGAAGACGAAAAGGGTATGGCGGAGCTACTGAACAAAGGGCTCGAAGAGGAGAATCACCGGGTCACATTAGCGTTTGATGGGCGCACAGCCTTAGAGTTTGCCGAGCTCTATGAATTTGACGCCATTGTGCTCGATCTCATGTTACCCGGAATCGACGGGTTCGAGATCACGCGGCGGTTGCGCCGGACACGCAATGAAACGCCCGTTCTGGTACTCACTGCTCGAGATGCCGTACCGGACATCGTAAGAGCGCTGGATCTGGGGGCTGACGATTATCTGACAAAGCCCTTCTCCTTTGAAGTGTTCCTGGCGCGGCTCCGCGCCGTCGCCCGCCGCGGATCGAGCCCGCGCCCAACCTGCTTGCAGATAGCAGATTTAAAGCTCGATCCCGCCAGCCGCCAGGTGTTCCGGGACAGCCGGGAAATCCATCTCAGCCCTACCGAGTTCCGTTTGCTGGAATTGCTCATGCGCCGCGCTGGCCGGGTGGTATCGCGAAACGCAATCGTCGATGCCGTTTGGGACTTCGATCACGAAGTTGAGGAGAACACACTGGATGCTTTTGTTCGTTTGTTGCGCAGCAAGGTAGATAAGGACTTCAGGGAAAAGCTGATTCATACCGTGCGTGGCGTCGGTTACTGCCTGCGAGCGGGGTCAGACAAATGAAAGCGCTTCCTTTACGGATACGGCTGGCGGCTTGGTACTTCAGCGTGCTCGCGTGTACGTTCGTTATCTTTGGCGCAGCCGCCGTAGTGGCGATGCGCAGGAGTATTAATACGACCGTGGACGAGCAGTTGCGCGACCGCGTTGAGGGCATCCGCCAAGTCATCAAGCGGAGTCTACCGGAAGGCCGGGAAAGAATGGAACACGAACTCGGGGAGAATGCCGAGGTCGAGGTGGGTGGGAGCATTTTCCAAGTCTCGGATGACGCCGGAAGGTGGGTCTATCGCTCACCTTCGGCGGTGCGCTACGGAGCGCTTTTGCCCGCGGGTTCCAAAACCGGGATTTCGACGATGGCACGAGCCGGAACTCCGCTCAGAATGTTGAGCGCTACGGTGACGGTTGATGGGAAAGCCTATCGCGTGCAAGTGGTTGAGCCGATGGACGACTTCTACGAGGCCATGGAGCGCTTTCAATGGGTGCTTATACTCTCCGGCCCGCTCCTCCTGCTTGTTGCTTCACTGGGCGGTTATTGGATCAGCCGCCGGGCTCTGACGCCGGTTGACCAGATGATTCGCGAGGCTCAGCGGATCGGCGCCAAGAATCTGTCTAGCCGCCTCGCCGTGCCCCAGTCCCGAGATGAGATGCAGCGCCTGGCCGAAACCCTTAACGGCATGTTGGAGCGCTTGGACGGAGCATTTAAGAGGATCACGCAGTTCACGGCGGACGCCTCTCATGAGCTACGCACTCCGGTAGCGCTGATGCGGACCAGGGCCGAACTCTCGCTGCGGAAGCCGCGCTCCGAAGCAGAGTACCATGAAGCGCTAGGACAGATACTTAAGGAACTGGAAACTGCTTCCGACCTGATCGAAAGGCTGATGCTTTTGGCGCGCGCTGATTCTGGAACCGAGGCCATTCAGCTTGGCCCGCTTGATCTCACCGGGCCTGCGCGGGAAGCTTGGGAGGAGGGACGGACGCTGGCAGAGGCAAAGCAAATTTCCTTGCTGCACGAGATACCTCGCGAGCCGGTTTGGATTGAGGGCGATTTCCCGTCTTTGCGCCGGCTCTTTCTGATTTTGATCGACAACGCGGTGAAGTACACGCCGCCGCAGGGCCAAGTCAAAGTCTCGGTAAGCAGCCGCGACGGGTGGGCAGTAGCGGAGGTTTCCGACACCGGAATCGGTATCGGTCCTCAAGATCTGCCGCATGTCTTTGAACGATTTTACCGCGCCGACAAAGCTCGCACCCGCGAGTCGGGCGGGACCGGCCTGGGCCTTTCGATCGGGCGATGGATTGCTGAAGCTCACGGAGGAACGATCGAGGCCCAAAGCGCTCCCGGAGAGGGCTCCCAATTTCGAGTCCGAATCCCCTTGATCTCAACGTGGGGGCCTTCAGTTTAGGAAGCATTTCTAACGAGTGGTCATGTCGCCTTGACCACACCCGCAAAGCGTGAAAATAACCCCTCACCCCCAGCCCCTCTCCCCCAAACGGGGAAAGGGTGGCCGAAGGCCGGGTGAAGGGCACGGGCCGCGTATAATTCCCGCTGACGGCTCCTGAACTCCGAGGCGTCACCTCAATTCCTCAACAACTGCCCCTTTCAGGTTATTTTCAGGCGCCGTTACTACACTGGCCGGTAGAACATACTGCCGCCGAGGACGGCGAATCGGTGGTTTTTTTTGACGTGAGAGTAAAGGAACGCCGAGAGGGCTATGACTAGGATTGTAGCTACCCTCCGAGGATTCGTGACACGACTCGCGCTGCTGCTGGCATTTGCGGTGGCCGCACAAGGAGCATCGCCCGAAACCACTCCGCATTATGTGGGATCACAGGCCTGCAAGCTGTGCCACGCTTCCATCTACAACCGATGGAAGAAAACGCGGATGGCGAATGTCATCCAGAATCCCCAGGCCAATCCCCGCGCGTTCCTCTGTGACTTTTCCAAGCCCAACCCATATTACAAGTTTCGCAAAAGGGACATTGCTTTCGTTTACGGCAGCAAGTGGAAGCAGCGTTATTTTGTCCGGCGCGGCGGCAATTACTACGTGCTTCCGGTCCAGTGGGACATCATCCATCAGAAGTGGGAAAAATATCATCCCCATCCCGGCCAGGACTGGTGGATACCCGATTACCCTGAGAGCCAGATGAAGCGGCCTACCAGCGCGCTATGCGACGGGTGCCATTCGGTAAACTACAACGTCCAGACTCATGTGCCGACCGAATGGAATGTGGGCTGCGAGCGATGTCACGGACCCGGGAGCGAACACGTCAAGAATCCAGCCAACTATATGCACAATATTGTAGACCCGGCGCGGCTGGATTACGTGCGAGCCAACGACGACTGCATTCAATGCCATTCCCAATTACGTCCGCTCTCGAACCCCATCCACGGTGTTTACTATGATTGGGCAGTGGGCTATCAGCCTGGGGACCGTCTGAGCCGTTACGTCCGGCTGGAAGATCACCGGCTGGGCGTGACTGACTTCTTCTATTGGGCTGATGGCACGGCGCACAAGAACCGGATGCAGGGCAATGATTTTGTGTCCAGCGTCATGTACGCTCACGGCGTCACCTGCTTCGACTGCCACGATCCCCACGGCAGCAACAATCGCGATATGCTGAGAAAGCCTGCGAATGAGTTGTGCCTGACGTGCCACGGCCCACATTCCCCAAACGGCCCGTTCGGCAGCTCGATTGAAGCCCATACGCATCACCCGGCGGACAGTCCGGGAAGCCAGTGCGTGTCTTGCCACATGCCGCGGGTCGAACTGCAAGGGATCGAATCGACTATGATCCGAGCCCATACCTTCCGCTTCATTTCTCCCTCGCTGACCATCAAGTATGGCATCCCCAATCCCTGCACGTCATGCCACAAGCACAAGACGAACCAGTGGG
>NFUN01000048.1 GCA_002197525.1 Acidobacteria subdivision 13 bacterium RH2 MAG17b
CCCGCCCTTCCGCGAATACGAGCCGTTTCATGAATAATCCGGGCTAGTGCTGACAATAACCCTATTCGGGGCGCGCTATTCGTGATTGAGAGATTTGTGGGCGTCGCCGCAGCAGACAAAGGTTTTGCCGCTTCGCAATCTTCAGGCCGGCATTTTGAAGGCTGTGCCGGGCTGAAGCCCGGCGCTACAAAACCAAAATGAGTCACTACCTCGTCTCGGCTTTGATTGACACTGCGCCGCGCGCGATGGTACAAAAGTAGATACTAGCGCCTGAATGCTTTGACACGGTGAGCGTAGCTCAGCTTGGTAGAGCGCCAGACTGTGGATCTGGACGTCGCGGGTTCGAATCCCGTCGCTCACCCCAATCCAGAATCGGAATACCCTAGTTTAATAGGCTTTGAAGTGATGAAGCTTCCGGAGATTGCCCCTGCGTAGATTGGACGGGTCCCCGAAGATTCTGCAGATTTCTCCCGCCGCGATCAGGCAGCGCGGTGGTTGCCAGGTGTTCAGATCGCAGCACCGTATGGGCGCTATTCCTTAAGGCTATTCCCCAGACGGCCCTGTTCACAAGCGCCCGCCCATGTACCCTTCCCGCTAATAAATCCACAGGTTTGCAGTCGCGTTTCAACGCTCGCTCCACCCGTTTTCCGGGAAAACCCGGATGGCGCACGGGACGCTGCTGTCACGGGCTATGCGATTTCCCGAGCCAGTAAATTCAAGGATTCATTCCACGTGGCTTTGGCCAACCGCCGCCGCCGCATGAGAATCGTGCTTCTGAAAGATAAGATGGATAGTGCTCGAACCGCGAGGTGTTTCTACGGCGCGGTCGATGACAAGGGATTTCCCATCCTTGGAAAGCTTCCACTGGTCTTTCATTTGAACCTGCCCGCGATATCCACTTCCGGCGAGCGCCAGCTTCAACACCTTGCCGTTTTTCGCCCAGTCTGCCTTCAAGGCAGCATCGCTGTGCATTGGACCGCCAAGCTGCGCCGTCGATTCGCTGCCATCCAACTTATAGACGGCACTACGGGGGTACAGCATGAACGCAGCAATGCGCGCTCGCGACCCGCCTTCCGAACGCGGCCTTCCGCCCGCAGTCCCCGGCAGCCCGGCCCCTGGTATGCCTTCGCTCATAGGCCCTTCTGCTCTGCCGTTAGGCATGCCCATGCCCACGCGGCCGGGCATCCCCATCGGGCCCATTCCTCCATTCGGGTAACCATTGGGAGAACCTCCCGGATAGGAGCCCGGAGATCCAGATTCAGGAGGATTGCCGGGATAGGGCCGGTTAGGACCGCTCATCGGCCTCAAATTGCCGCGCAGGGTTGTCAGCACCTTCAACTGCTGCTGGTCTTGGCTGACAACCATGCTGTAACTTTGTAAGCCATCGGGCAGGTCTTTAGTCCGGCTGGTATCCAGAACCCAGTTGCCAGAAAAGTCCGCCCGCTTGGGCGCACTCTTTGCCTGGG
This sequence comes from Acidobacteria subdivision 13 bacterium RH2 MAG17b, assembly GCA_002197525.1. Classification (GTDB taxonomy): domain Bacteria; phylum Acidobacteriota; class Terriglobia; order UBA7540; family UBA7540; genus RH2-MAG17b. Next base: position 1,467 of record NFUN01000048.1, read on the forward strand.
TCAGGATTGGGCAAAATACCAGCGCCAGCAAGAACAGTATGATATTTTTCATGGCTCCGATCTCCTTGCCACCAATGTTTGTTGAACGTAAACGTCTGCTTCGCAAGAAGGTGCTCGCTCAAACCTGAAAGCCTACTCCGTCCGGGGGATGCCACACCTCATTTACTCCCCGTTGGATGGGCAAATTTGAAACCAAGTTTCCTCAGTGTCCGTAAATTCTGCGCAAAGAGCAACCCTTTTCGGCGCCTATATCAGCCGCGTTGGCCGGATTCTCCCGGACGCCTCAGACAGGGCAAAACCGCATTACTTCGGACCAGACGCGAGCTCCGGAATCGAAGTGGACTCCAGCGGAACGTTTAAATTCGGATATCTGTTGACGACGCCGAGAAAGGACCGGAGACCCGAGAACAAAGGCGACCCGGATTTTGGTCTACAAACGTTCCTCCCGAACATTTCCCTTGACCTTCGCGAGGGTTCCGAATTCAGTAGTCATATACTGCCGAAACGCTCTGGCACAATCGACGCATTTGATGTGAAGGTAGTTGATGCGAAGACAGCGAAGACACCCGAGCCAGGTACCATGTCCCTGGCCGGCATCGCTCTGGCGGTTCTGATTGGCATGGGGAGAGGCCGCCTAGCTAGGTGGAAGCCTATGAAGTGGGTCCGGGTTGCAGATGCTGCAGGATCAGCGGCTGGCTTTGAAACCACTGAGGCCCGGGCATACGTTTGCGGGTAGCAAAGTCCGTCATCGAGATGCTGATCAGAATCAGCAACCAGAACACTGCGCAGCCGATGACGACGCGGACTAGGCGTTCGCTGTGCCGTGCGTGCATGAAGAAAAATACCACCAGCGAAGCCTTGAAGATGGCTATCACAAGCGCAACCACGGTGTTGAAGGGGCCGAGATCGATATAGGCGACTCCAGTGGTAAGCGCCGTAAAGCAGAGTAGGGCAAACCAGATGGTTATATAGAGCTTTTTGCTCTCGATGTGCACGACATTTTCAGGCATTTTTGAGTCCTGCCACATACAACGGGCTTTAGATATCTTTGAGTCCCGCAATTTAAGACGGTCCCCAAGAAGGTCAAAACTGCTTCAGTAACGCCCTCCGATCAGATAGAGCAGAGGAAACAGGAAAATCCATACAATGTCCACGAAGTGCCAGTACAAGCCTGCAATCTCTACAGCATTGCAATGCCCCTTGGAGAAAGCACCGCGAGCCGCCATGATGATGAGTCCAATCATGACTCCCGCGCCCACGATCATGTGAAGCGCATGAAGACCAGTGAGCGCGAAGTAAAAGAACATGAAAAGTTCGACGTGGCGGGCGTTCGGGCCGGTGTAGGTGAAGTTGACGCCGGGGGCTAAACCATCAAGGTACTCATGGCGCCACTCAAAGCCAAACTTGATCGCCAAAAATGCGAGGCCAAAGATCAGCGTGAGCACCAGGAACGTAATCAGAAGATTCCTTTTGCCCATTTGCGCGGCGCGCACGGCCAAGGCCATGGTAAGACTGCTGCAAATCAACACAGCCGTGTTCGTGGCGCCCCAGACGACCGCCAGATGATGACTTCCCGTTCGAAAGGCCGAAAAATAGAGATACCGGTAAATATTGTAACTGGCAAGAAGGCCGCCAAAGAACAGCACTTCGGTGCACAGAAAAATCCACATGCCCAAGCTGGCTGCCTGATGCTGTTGTGCTTGATCGTCAAATTGTTCTGCCACCAGCGTGGCGTGCGCTTCGGACGACAACGGTTTACTCCTTCAAAATCAGGATGCGACGGTGGCGGCGTGAGCCGGCTCGGAGCCGTAGGCGTAGGCTTCTTCGGTGACCACCGGCGTCCTCTCAAAGTTATGGGTAGGCGGTGGGGATGCCGTCTCCCATTCCAGACCCTTTGCTTTCCATGGGTTCGGACCGGCATCTGCCCCATATTTCAAAGACCAGATCAGATAAATCATGGGCATCAGGTAGCCCACCGCCAGAATCGAGGCTCCGGCGCTCGACATAATGTTCAAGGTCTGGAACTGCGCGGGATAGATTGCATACCGGCGTGGCATGCCCATGAACCCCAGAATGAACTGGGGTCCAAAAGTGAGGTTAAATCCCACAAAGATAATGAACGCCGCGAGCCTTGCCCAGTAGTCCGGGTACATCTTGCCCGTCATCTTAGGCCACCAGTAATGGAGCCCGCCCATGTAGCCCATGATAGCACCCCCAACCATGACGTAATGGAAGTGGGCGACCACAAAGTAAGTATCGTGAAGGAACACATCAAGACCCATGGTGGCAAGAAAGACTCCGGTAAGCCCGCCTATGGTAAACAGACCAATGAACCCCAGCGCGTAAAGCATCGGCGCTTCGAAAGAGATCGATCCCTTATAGAGCGTGGCTGTCCAATTAAAAACCTTAATCGCCGAAGGGATCGCTACAGCCATGCTCATAGCCGAAAAGAAAATGCCGGCGTAAACGGACTGGCCGGAGACAAACATGTGGTGTCCCCAAACGATGAAGGAGACGATCGCAATGCCGAAACTCGAAAAAGCAATCAGGCTATAACCGAAGATTCTCCGGCGCGAGAAAGCCGCAATCAACTCGCTGATTACCCCCATGGAGGGTAAGATCAAAATGTAAACCTCAGGATGGCCGAAAAACCAGAACAAGTGCTGAAAGAGTACCGGATCGCCTCCCAGCGCCGGGTCAAAAATTCCCACGTGGAAGAATCTCTCCAGCATCACCAAAACCATGGTGATGGCAATGACGGGCATCGCCAGCACGAATATGAAGCTGGTTGCGTACAAGGCCCAGATGAAGAGCGGCAGGCGAAACCAGGTAAGACCCGGAGCGCGCATCTTATGGATGGTAACAATGAAGTTCAGGCCCGTCAGAATAGAAGAGAAACCGGAAATGAACACTGCCATCGCCGCTGAGATGACGTGCGTATTAACGTAGCTGGTACTGAGAGGTGTGTAAAACGTCCACCCGGTATCAACTCCGCCGGCGATCACAGAATACAGGAGCACCATTCCGGCCGTGATAAAGATGTACCAACTCAGCAGATTCAGCTTTGGGAAGGCGACGTCCCTCGCCCCGATCATCATGGGAATCAAGAAATTGCCGAGAACGGTGGGCACCGCTGGAGCCAAGAAAAAGAAAATCATTACGGTGCCGTGAATTGTGAACATCTTGTTGTAAGTCTCGGGCTCGAGCAGCAATCCCTGAGGCTGGATCAGGTTCAGCCGCATTAAAGTGGCTGCGAGACCGCCTACTATGAAGAAGAAAGTGGTTGACAGAAAATAGAGCCACGCGATGCGTTTGTGGTCGGTAGTCAACAGCCACGATTTGATTCCGTATTTAGCGTTGAGATAATTTTCGGCGGCATACCCTTCGGCCGGCGATTGGAGTGCGGCAGCGTTTGCGGTACCCATCATTTGCTCCCCTTTCCTGCAGACTCCGCCCCCTGCGCGCCAGGCGTGGTCGAGAGGGACTTGATGTAAGCGATAATATCCAAAATTTGGTTCTCGGAAATCTGCCCCTGAAACGTCGGCATGATCGGTTTGTAGCCGAGGACAATCTGGGACGAGGGCTGGAGAATAGACTGCCGGATATAGGCATCGTCTGCCACTACAGTCTGTCCGCCCTGTAACCTTACTGTCGACCCATAAAGCCCGACGTACGGAGGCGCCTTCCCGGTTCCATGGCACGTGATACAGCCGTACTGCTGATACAGCTTGGCGCCCGCCTCAGACATGGACTGTGTATGGCGCATTTGGCCGCTCAACCAGCTTTCGTATCCGCCAGCCGTCATAACATCCACGTAGCCTCTCATCTTGGAGTGAAAGGTGCCGCAATACTGATCACAGAAAAGGTGATACCGGCCGACTCTTGTCGCGGTAAACCACAGTGTGGTGTAGCGATCAGGCAACACATCCATCTTAACGCGGAATGCGGGCACGGCGAAGTCGTGAATCACATCCTGCGAAGTCATGATCAGTTCAACCGGAACGCCAACGGGGATGTGCAATTCATTGATTTCTCTAGGACCTTCCGCATGTTGTAGCTTCCACATCCACTGCTTCCCGACCACGTAAACGTGCACGGCGTTCTGCGGCGGGCGGGCTTCTTGCACAAAAAGCTTCGCTCCCCAAACAAACAGGATGATCACAATGATGCCAGGGATGACGGTCCATGTGACTTCCAAGATAGTTGAACCGTGGATCTGTTCCGGAATTTCGTCTGGAGACCGCCGCCGGTACTTAATGGCGAAAACGAAGAGCAGAATAAAGATCAGCGCCGTAAAAAACACCGAGATGCCAATCGTGAACCACAACAGATGGTCAACGGTGGGCGCAATGCTAGACGCCTCTTTAGGAAGCAAAGGAAACAGGCACAACATTATTCTGATTCACCTCGAATCAACAGAACGCCGGCCAGCGTGGCGCCTCGGAATATTCGCCAAGCAGATCACGTGCGCCCGGCTAGCTGTCCGTAGGATCAAAAGCCCACCAGCCCTCTTGCAAGTCACAAAATTCTGCGCGGCGTGCAACTCTCCAGCAAACCTAGGCCGTCGCGTGGTGATGCTTGTCGCCACGCAAGAGCAAGATAATCAGCCCACCAATGGTAAGAACCGTAAGGATTCCACCCAGCATGAGCACGCGCGAAATGATCAGCCCGTATTTTCCGGTAATTGGGTTGTACTCACAGCAATACAAAATCAGCGCGTCGGCCAGGGAGCCGATATTGCCGTTGGAGGCCTGCACCAAGGACAAGCGCAAAGGACCTTCCGGGTATTCGATCCCATAGAAATATCGCGAAATCCGTCCCGCTGGGGTGAGCACGACGATTGCGACGGCGTGGGCGAACAAGTGCGTCTGCGGATCGTACTTGTAGTGAAATCCCACAGCTTGGGTGAGCGCATTGATCGATGCCTGGTCACCCGTCAAAAAATGCCATCCGCTGTCCACGCCGGGACGCGCATAGAGACTCAGGTATATCCGTTTTTTGTCCAGCGCCATTTCCGGCGTGTCATGAGGATCGAAGCTCACCGTTACGACGTTGAACTGCTTTCCAACCGTGAATTTCAGCAACTTCAAAACGTTCAGAAGCCCGTTTTCTTCCATCGTGCACAACATAGGACAGTTGAAATACACGAGGGACAGAATCACAGGCTTCTTCCCGAAGTAATCTCCCAGACGCACCGTGTTACCTGCTGAATTCCGAAACGTCAGATTCAAGGGAATCTGGTTATTCAACCGCTGGTCTATGCCAACTCCTTGGAGACTAGCGGGCACCTGCTTGGAATTCGCCGGTCCTCCCTGCGTAGTGTCGGGGACCATCTTGCATTCTCCCCTCACCGTTTGCGGGAGCGAGCGCAGGCTTTTTACCAACCCGCTTTCGCTAGCGCGCGCCACCGCTGCCGAGCCCAGGCAAACCATCAGGGAGACTATAATCAGCGCCACGCCAAATCTCAGCGTGTGGCCCCATGTTTGTCTGCTCTGGCCTCGCCCTTCGCGGACTTGAACTTGGTTAGGTGACATGGCTTTCACTTTCATTGCCGTTGCGGCCCTTCAACTCCAACCGGCGCAGGACCGAAATCCCCCCTTGGTCCCATATAGGGCTGCGAGGGAGCGAGCGTCATCTGCCCTGGCTGACGGACAGGCAGACCTTTCTGAAGGAGAGCATCCATCGCCTGGTCGATCGGAATGCGAACGACGCCTGCCTTCCGGTCAATCCAGCCATAACTATTCAAAACGCTGTTTTCTTCCTGCAGGTATCGCTGCAACTCGGTCCCGACGTACTGCTGCTCGAGAGGGGCAGGCGGCATTTGCGATTTGGAGAAGAAGGCGGTTGGGGGAGTTATCTTGCGCCGGCCTACCAAATAGTGGAACGAAATCTCGGTAACCACGTAGCCAAACAGAATAAGGCCCAGCAACGCTACGCCAAACAGCATCAGCTTATGGACGTCCGCGTCGCGGGTCTCGTGGGCGTGAACCGGCGGTGGCGTCTCCACACCAGGTCTCGTCTCACTCATGTTGCAGCACTCCTACCAGATTCGGATCGTGCAAGGGCAGCAGCGGCCGGGACTTGAGCTGCCGGAAGAAGATCGCCACGAAAATCCCCCCCAGCCCGATCATTGCGAGCCAGTCCGACCAATGAAACTGAGGTCCGCTTTTTTCGAAGGCTGGCATCAAGAGCCAGTACAAGTCGATAACACTCATGATGAACAGCAGCCCAGCGACATATTTCAGATACTGCTTCCGGTGCGTCACAAAACGTTGAATAAGCAAAAGGAATGGAATTGCGAAGTGAAAAATCACCAAGCCGAGCGCCACTTTAGCCCAATCCGGGTTGATGCGCGAAACGTACCACGGTATCTCATTCTGCAGATTCCCCGCCCAAATAATCAGAAACTGGTCAAATGAAAGATAAGCCCACAGCAGCGTGAACACCAGTAATAGATTTCCAAAGTCGTGAATTTGAGAAGCCTTGATTACTTCAGACATCGGCTTCCTGCCGGAAAGATAGATTTGCACCAGCGTCACGAAGGACATTGCTCCAACGGCCTCGGTGACGACGAACATCATCCCGTATATCGTGGAGAAAAAATGCGGCTCTAGCGACATAACCCAGTCGATGCCCGCAAAACTCACCGTGAAGCCGAACACCACGAGCCCCGGCCCGCTGAGATTGCGCATGCGCCGCACCAAGTCCGGCTCGGCAGTCTGATCCTGCTGAGTGGACCACCGGTTGAGCAGCACGATAAGGCCGGTCCATAACACGAAATAAATGATCGTGCGAGCCACAAAGAAGGGTGTATTGAGGTAAAAGAGCTTTTGCTGGATAACGGGGTCCGCAGCCACCACAGACGGATGCGTCCAGACGTAAAGGTGGCGCATCCCAAACAGAACCGGAACAAAGAACACAGCCATCCAGACGAGCGTTTTGGCGGCGGCTTCCAGAGACCGCCGCAATATCAAACCCCATTTACCGGAAACCAAGTGCTGAAGCATAAGCAGGCCGAGGCACCCCAAACCAATTCCTACCCAGAAGACCTCGCCGAATAAGTACGATCTAAAAAACTGTGAGGGCTGCTTAACCAGCTCAATCGCGCAGATGGCAAGCGATATCACTCCCACCACAAGGGCCTTGCCGGCTATTCCGGTTGATTCGAGTTGAAACGTTTCGTCAGAGTTCATTGTCCCTTATCCGAAAGAAGCTTGAGCCGTTCGCTGGGCGGAACATCGTTTAGCGTTGCAGTTTCGCTCAGTTGCAGGGCACGGATGTAGGCTGCGATCCGCCAGCGGTCCTTCACCGAAACACGGTCGGCGTAACTGTACATAGTCCCGTAGCCGTTGGTCATCACGTCGAAAAAGTGCCCGACCGGAGAATTCACCAGCTTCGCCGTCGTATAGGACGGTGGAGCCGGAAAACCTCGCCGCACGATCATGCCATCTCCCTGGCCAGCGTAGCCGTGGCATGGCGTGCAGTAAATGTCGAAGCGCTGTTGCCCGCGCTTGAGATTTTTCTTTGTGATGGGAAACGGAAAGACATTAGCAACCTGACCGTTGATTCGTCCCGTGTATAACAACTCATCCGTACGCAGGTGCCCGCGCGCAACCGTCCCCGGAACCATGGGCCGTTCCGATCTGCCATCGGGAAAGAAACTGCTCAGGGAATAGGGGTCGTAACGGGGTTCAACGTGCATGTCCACACGGCACCCACTCGCGACCAACACAACGAAAAGCGCCAAACCCAAGAGCGCCCATGAAGAGGCTCGTGACTTCTTGCTTACGAAGGCGGGCACAGACCGCATAGCTTCTGGCCCTATTTGCCACCGCGTTTTGCTTCGGGATTCAGCCAATTCCCGTCTCACCCTCATCACCAATTCCTCGTCTTCCCCGGTCAAACAGGCACCACGTTGACTTCGCGGGGGTTCAAAGCCAGCAGAAAGCTCTTAACTTCTTCAACGTTAAACTTCGCGTCCTTCGACTGAATGCATAAGAAAAAACGGTCCCGGCTCGCCAGCTCGAAGCGCGGCACATTGAACACCGGATGATAAGGTGTCGGGAGGCGGTCGAGAGCGAACATGCCAAAGACGCAGGAAACAGCGGCGCAAAGAATTGTCAGCTCAAACGTAATCGGAATAAAGGAAGGCCAGCTATCAAACGGTTTCCCGCCGATGTCGAGCGGGAAACCCAGCACGTTCGGATAGTATTGCAGAAAGAAGCCGCCTGCACAGCCAATCAATCCTCCAACCAGCACAATCGCGGGAAGCCAAGTACGAAAACCGATTGCCTCGGATAGACCCTCAACCGGAAACGGGCTGAAGGCGTCAAGCTCACGATACCCAGCCGCATGCGCCTGCTCCGCTGCCTTGAGCAGATCGTGCGTATTGTCAAATTCAGCCATTACGCCGTAAATAGGTCGCTTTCCCATAGCCACAAACACTCAATTAACAAACGATGCGTTTCGATCTTTTCCGGGCCTGCAACAATCGAGGCTCTTACTCGGCAGCGATAACGCCAGCCTCTTCCGCAGTCTTATGAACCAAATCCCGCATCTCAGACATCGCAATCGTGGGCAGAAACCGCGCGAAAATATAAAACAGAGTCAGAAACAGCCCGATGGAGCCGAGCAGAACTTCCCAGTCCGTATGCGTAGGATAGTACATTCCCCACGCAGAGGGCATATAGTCGCGTTGCAAACTAACCACGACGATCACGAACCTCTCGAGCCACATCCCTATTTGCGCCGAAGTAGCCACCAGAAAAAGCGCAACGGGGCTGGTTCGAACTCGGTGGGACCACAGAAACGTCATAGGGATGACGATATTAGTGACAACCAATAGCCAGTATAGGGGCGCGTATGGGCCCTCCATTCGGTTCATAAACGCGTAGCGCTCGAATTTATCGGCGCTGTAAAAGGCCATGAAGGTCTCGATCCCGTAACTGTAGGTGACAATCATGCCCGTCGCCAGCAGCAGTTTACCCATGTTGTTCAGGTGGCGAACGGTGATGAAATCCTCCAGGTGGTACCACTTGCGCATCGGTATGCCGAGCATAATCACCATCGCAAAGCCCGAGTAAATGGCGCCAGCCACGAAGTATGGAGGAAAGATCGTGCTGTGCCAGCCGGGAACGATGGCAACCGTGAAGTCAAAACTCACGACGGTGTGCACCGAGAGCACCAGCGGCGTCGCAATTCCTGCCAGCAGCAACGATGCAACCTCGTGCCGCTTCCAATGTTTGGCGGAGCCGCGCCATCCCATCGAGAGAATCCCGTAGATTACCTTGGCAGCTTTCCCCTTGGCCTTGTCGCGCAGTGTCGCGAGGTCTGGAACCAAGCCGGTGTACCAGAACAACAGAGAAACCGTAAAGTAGGTTGACACAGCGAAGACATCCCAAACCAACGGGCTTCTGAACTGCGGCCACATGCCCATGGTGTCCGGGTAGGGGAGCAACCAGAAAAACAACCACGGCCGGCCCATATGGACCAGAGGAAATATGCCCGCGCACATCACGGCAAAGATCGTCATCGCTTCAGCAAAGCGATTGATTGACGTTCGCCACTTCTGCCGCATCAACAGCAAGAAGGCCGAAATCAGCGTTCCGGCGTGCCCGATTCCGATCCACCACACGAAGTTGACGATGGCGAAGCCCCAGGCCACCGGAATATTAATGCCAAACTTCCCTACACCCACAAAGAAGACATAGGTTAGCCCATAGTTCAGCGCCATGAGCAAGATCAGCCCGATCGCAATGCCTCCGAACCACCCCTTAGGGGTCTTCCCAAGGGCGATGTTTGAAACTGCGTCAGTAACCGAGCCGTAGCTATGGCCGGGCCCAATAAAATCGCCTGCGGGTGCGATAAATACTGGCTTGTCTTCTATGACAGGATCCACGGGATCCATCCTATGACTCCTTGATCTCGGGGTTAGGATTCCATAGTTTGGCTAAATAGGTCGTTCTCGGCCTGGTGTTCAAATCTTCCAGCAAACCATATTTCCGGGTCTGAGCTTTTGACTGAGCCACCTGGCTACTCAAGTCAAGTATATTTCCAAACACGATGGCTTGCGTCGGGCACGTTTGCTGGCAAGCGGTTAAAACCTCTCCGTCTCGCACGGTTCGGCCCTGCTCCTCGGCCTTAATCTCAGCCGATCGAATGCGCTGGATGCAATACGTGCACTTTTCCATCACTCCCCGGCTGCGTACGGTCACCGAGGGATTACGCTGCCCATAAAGGCTTGGAGTGTTCCAGTCCGAATAAAGGTAAAAGTTGAAGTGTCTAACCTTGTATGGACAGTTGTTCGAACAATAGCGCGTGCCCACACAGCGGTTGTAAATCATTTGATTGATGCCTTCCGGGCCAGTCACCGTCGCGCCTACGGGGCAAACGTATTCGCAGGGTGCATTCTCGCACTGCATGCACGGCAACGGCTCGTTGTAAACCTCCGGATCGTCCAAGCCCCCGCGATAGTAAGTATCCACCCTGATCCAGTGCATCTCTCGACCGCGGCTGACCTGGTCTTTGCCCACAACCGCGATATTGTTCTCCGACTGGCAGGCAATCACGCAGGCGTTGCAGCCGATACAGGAGCTGATGTCGATAGACATGCCCCATTGGTTGCCTGTCTTGAAATCGTAGGGAGAAGGCAAAGTTGGATACAAAGAAGGCGCCTTGGTAGTCATTTCAGGCGGGTCTTTGGCAAAGCTTGGATTCTGCCGGAATTCATCGAGCGTCGCCGTCCGCACCAAGTCGCGCCGGAAAGCCGCAACGCTCTCGCCCTCTTTCTGGACACCATTTTGATTGATGACAAAGTGATGTTGTGTGGTCACCAGGTTATAGCGGCCGCCGGTCCTTGAGACCTCGAGTCCTGAGCCAAACCACGGGTTTGTGGAAGACCGTATCGCATAGGCATTGAAGCCAGTTCCGCTTCCGACCCGCCCTGCGCGATCCCTCCCATATCCGAGCGTTACCACCACGCAATCATCGGCCAGTCCAGGCACCGTCAAGAGTGGTCCGAGGACATTTCTTCCCTGGTAGCTTAGTTCAACAACCTCGTTGGCAGTCGCCTCAGTTGGACCAAGGTTGAAGAACTTTCCTTGCGAACCCGGGCCGGGCTGTTGGCCCTGGATTTTTACCGTCTTGGCCGATTTCCCCAAAAACTCGGCAGTTGCCGGGCTCACCATCACGGCGTTATCCCAAGTCAGCTTGGTGAACGGCTTCGGCAGTTCCTGCATCCAGCCGTTATTACAGTAGCTGCCATCCCACACGGCCGGATCGGGCATAAACACGATATCCAAACCGGAGTTGGCTGCCTCGCTTGCCTGCCCGGCGACGTTAACGTTCGCGTTTAATTTCACTCGCTTCGGAGGCAGCGCCGACCCGTCAATCACACCCTTTTCCAGCCACGCCTCCCACTGAACCTCAAACTGCTCAGGAGAGAGCTTCTTCTGCTGCGCTTGCCAGTAATCGTGCACAATCGCGTGTCCGGTGCGCCCCGGCTGCCCCTGCAAAAGGGTCAACAACTCGTAAGCCGACTTGCCGTCATACAGAGGAGCGATGAGCGGCTGCATAGTGCTGACCGTGCCGTCGTAAGCCCGAAGATCGCCCCACGACTCCAAATAGTGCGCGGCGGGAACATGCCAGTTGCACAACACCGAGGTCTCGTCCTCATAGAGACCCAGGTAAATCCGGTCATCCACTTTAACGAGCGCCTGCGCAAAGTCAAGATCGGCGGGCGCCGAATAAGCGGGATTGCCTCCCAGAATCAGCAGCGTCTCGACCTGGCCTGCTTGCATGTCTGAGACGAGCTGGCGCAACGATTCCATCTGATTGGCCGGGTTAACCTCGATCGACTCGGTGTAAACCACCGTTTTGCCCACGTTGCCGAGCGCCGCATTCATCACGTGCGCGAGAGCATGAACTTCAGGCGGTTGCGAGTCTCCGGCAATGATAATGCTGGTTCCTTGGTGCTGCCGCAGGTCACGTGCGATGGCGGGAATCCAGGTTGGAGGAACTCGAGAAAGCGAGGGTTGCCCCAGGCCCTGAACCTTCACGCCCAAAGCGCTGCCGAGCATTCGTGCGAACACGCCAACTTGCGAGGGCCGCAATCGCAGCCGGTGGTCGGCCTGCGACCCGGTCACGGTAGGTGCAGCCTCGCAGGCGTAAAGACGGTTCATCTGCGATTGTGGATCTTTGACCCGGCGCTTGTTCGCAAAATCGCGCGCATAACGCAGGCTGCCTGGACTGCTGTAGAGGAAGTCCGAATCCAGCGACACGACAACATCAGCCTGGTCGAACCGGTAGATTGTCTCTACGTATTCGCCAAACGCCAGGCGCGCGCCCTCGCGCACGTTGTCACGGTTGACCGCTTCATACTGATGCCATTTTGCCTGCGGAAACTGCTTGAGCAGGTCGGCCATCTGATCGCCCAGCGCTGGCGAAGTCACCGTCCCGGTAAGAAACCGCAACCCGGCTCCCTGGTTCCGCAAATGCTGGGCGCGCAGCTCGTCAACATGAACCAGAAAGTCGCCCCAACTGCCCACCCGCCCGTCGTGAATCAAAACCTGAGAGCGGTCCGGATCGTAAAGATCCAGCACCGACGCTTGCATGAAAACGTTGGCGGCGCCCAAGCTCCCAGGATTTTCGTTGTTGCCTTCAATCTTCGTTGGCCGCCCCATGAAACTCCACACCAGGACGCCCTGAGCGACACCTTGCCAAGGCATGGCGCTTGCATAAAAGAGTGGCTTGCCGGGAACAAATTCTTCAGGAGCGTTTACGTAAGGAACAATCTTTTGGAGCGGCATCTTCGTACATGCCGTCAGCCCCGCCATTGCGGCCGAAGCGCCCATCAGCTTCAGCGCATTGCGCCGGCTCACCCCGTGGTCATGGGAACCCTGGGGATCAACCGAAAACTCATTGGTTACGAAGTTCTTATACTCTTCAGTCTCTGCAACTTGCCCGAGACTGCGCCAGAACTCCTGTCCCTTGCTTTCCTCGAGCTTGGCCCGGACGGCAGCAAGATCGATTCGGTTGTTACCCTGGTCCATACTGCTCATAGGTTATCTCACTTCTCCGGAACCCTGACTTATCGGTGGCAGGTATAGCAGCTCGTAATAACCAGCGGTGGTTTGATGCCATACTGCTTCACCAGTCTTCGACCCATTGCATCCTGATCCGGCGGCGGCTTGTAGGTAACGTTAAAAACATACTGCTTGGGCCGCACATAGTGCCAAGGATGTTTGTGGCAGTTGATGCACCACCGCATATAGAGCGTGTGGGCGCGGTATGTGATCGGCATGTCCCCGATCGGGCCATGACACGTCGTGCAGCCTATGCCCTTGGCGATGTGAATGCTGTGGTCGAAATACACAAAGTCCGGAACCTGGTTCACCCTGACCCACGCAATCGACTGATCTGTTGTATAGCTCTCGCGCACAGGAGCCAGCATCGGGCTGTTCACCCAGATTTTGGAATGGCAGCTCATGCAAGTGTGAGTGGGTGGAATACCGGCAAACGAGGAGGTCTCGACCGTGGTGTGGCAATACCGGCAGTCGATACCGTCATCCGTCACGTGGTGCTTGTGACTGAACGGAACGGGCTGGTCCTGTGGAACGCCCTTGTAGACGTTGTAACTGTTGTTCACTTCCCACGCAGCGATCCCGATTCCAGCGATGAGAAGCGCCGCTCCTAGAATCGTTACTTTGACGACCGTGTTCGCTGCATGATGGAATATCTGGGCCATGATGGTGCCTTCGCTAAAATTACGGCTCTAAAATTCGCGTGAAAAGCTATCTACTGCGAGATCGCCTGCCCCTAGGAACAACCTGCTGGCGCTGATTTTTAAAGCGACGTTCGGCGCTCCCCCACTTCAGCGCCTACCAAGCGGATATCAGTAACTCCTCTGAGGTTGGAGACTTCCTTCCGCCGTCGTTTACGCAGGTCTCACTGGTGTAGTGGTCAGAAGTGAAATTAGCTACGTAACAGAAAATCTTAGGGTGCAACGCTAACTCTTGTCAAGAATCTTTAGACTGGTTTCTTATATCCTAAGAAAAATTTCCGCTCGCCCGCCGTCGCCACCCTCCACGCAACCACAATATTCGCGCGATTGTAAAGAAGGCTGTGCCGGGCTGAAGCCCGGCGCTACAAAACCAAAATGAGCCACCACCCCATCTGAAACAGGATCGCCTTTCAAAAAAGCGCTTGCGGTGTTTCCACATTGCCCGGGTTCTGAAATCGCACCACCAAACCGGCGGAACAAGCAGATCAGCGAACGGCAGAAGGATTACTATACACAATTTGAGCGCATCCGAACAATCGATGAAAGCGAATTGCGCGATGAAACGCTCCACCGGCTCGCTGGGGCGGCCGAGGCTTGTGGTCTCATCAATCAACAAGCCGCGGAGACTGCCGGGTCTCAACCACGCCAGCGGACGCGCCGCCGGAGATTAAGACCGGCAAAGAATTCATGTGGCCAAGCCTCTCTACCTCACCCAGGAGTCCAAGCTGCGAAGCGTCTTTCCTAACTTGACGCATCGCCTTCCCAATTTGAAACCATCTGTCCTCCCGCTGAGTCCACAGTGCAAACGAGCGCTTCGGTCTAATTTCCCTGTTTTCTTGCTCCTGCGGAAAATCACGCAGCCGCCTCCACCGTGAAGCCTGCCTCTGGCACGCTACGTGCTCTAGCCATGGCTAGCCTCGGTTTTGAGGCCAGCGAGAGGAGGAAAACATGACCGATCTTGGAATCATGCTTGACCCAACGCGGCGCAGCCATGACGTGCAGCAGTTCGAAGACGATCTGCGGCACAAGGTGGTTGGACAGGAACGCGCCGTGAAGCAATTAGCTCGGGCCTATCAGGTCTACCGGGCTGGAATCGCGGCCCCGGGCCGTCCCCTCGCAAATCTCTTGCTTCTCGGGCCTACCGGATCGGGGAAAACCCGCCTGGTGGAAGCCGCAGCGGAAGTCTTGTTCGGCGACGAGCGAGCCGTGCTCAAAGTCGATTGCGCGGAGTTCCAGCACAGCCACGAAATCTCAAAACTGATCGGTTCGCCGCCGGGCTACCTTGGCCACCGGGAAACCCATCCGATGATTACGCAAGAGGCTCTGGACAGCCGCCACACAGACGGCCTGAAGCTTTCAATGATGCTCTTCGACGAAATCGAAAAAGCCAGCGACTCCCTCTGGCAGCTTTTGCTCGGAATCCTGGATAAGGCAACGCTCACGCTCGGCGACAATCAGCGCGTCGATTTTTCACGCACCATGATCTTCATGACCTCGAACCTAGGCTCGCAAGAAATGGCCAAACTCATGGAGGGTGGATTAGGCTTCACTCAGCTCGGCGAAGAGACCGGCGCGGAACTCGACCAGAAAATCTACCGGACCGCTTCGGAAGCAGCGCGGCGCAAGTTCTCCCCTGAATTTATGAACCGCATCGACCGGGTCATTGTGTTTCGCCGCCTAGATCGCCGCCATTTAGAGGAAATCCTCGACCTTGAGCTTAACCGGGTCCAGGACCGCATTTCGCAATCCGTAGGAGAAAAGCAGTTCATTTTTCAGTGCACTTCTCCGGCGCGGGGGTTCCTGCTCGAAGAAGGCACAGATCCGAAATTTGGCGCGCGCCACTTGAAAAGGGCCATCGAACGCCACCTCGTATTTCCTCTTTCCAGTCTCGTCTCGACTGACCAGATCCGTCTAGGCGATCTCGTGACCATCGACTACGACGCATCTTCCGGCAAGCTCGGCTTCTTCAAACAAGAGCGAACCGCAATAGTCAGTTCGAACACTGAAACAGACGTTGAAAAGGCTTACGCCGCCGTGGGCAGCGGAACCGCCGCGGATTGAAACGCCGCCCGGCGTTCGCCGCCTGCTTCACGCACCGCTCTCCCCAAAGCGTCGAAGCTTTTACCTTCCCTCTAACAGCTTTCCGAAGAAACCTCGTGACTACCATCCTGAGCGCAGCGAAGAATCGGCTTCTACGCTCAGTCGCCCACTTGTGCGATTCTCCGCCGCCTGCGACTCTTCATCAGAATGAGACAACTCAAGCGGATTTTTCGGCCAAACTGTTATGGTTCTGTATTGCACTTGCATTAGAATGCAAACATATTTCTATTGCAGGTAAAAAGGGATGCAATTTTAACGCGCCTGGTTCTTTTTAATCGCCTCGCGGAAACTGCGCCGGTGTTGCGCCTGCAAATTTCAACATGGTTAAGTGCTGCTGTTCGTAATTGCGGTGACACATTCCTTGTGCGGGTGAACACCTCACCCGGCCCTCTGGGCCACCCTCTTCTAGTCCGAAAGGGCCGGTCCTCAGCCCATCTTGAGTCATAACCCTCTCCCTTCGGGAGCGGGTGGCGCGCAGCGCTGGGTGAGGGGAAATACGAGACCGCAATCACGAATGTGGATACTTGAGGTTCGATTCAATGGTTCGAATTTTTCCGGTCTGTGCCAAACGCGGACTCAATCTATGCCTGCTACTGCTTTTGGCGTCCAGCGCGTCAAAAGCGGCCTTCGCGCAGACCCAGAGCGGGCAAACCTCTTCGCAAGACACGGCGACGGTGTCTACAACGGAGTCCGCCACCGACAATTCTCCCGATGTGACTGTCTTCAGCCACCCCGAGGACAGCCGCTGGTGGCTCTCCGGGCAAATGAACATCATTACGCAGGGCTATCCTTCCTTTCCCGCTCTCTATAGCGGCGCAAACAGTTTTCAGCCGCAGGCTCAGGTTGCAACATCCCGCGTGTTTACGCTCTACTCCGGCGCTGAGCTTACGCCGAACACGCAAGCGATTCTGGATATCGAGAGTGCCGGAGGGCACGGACTGAGCGGCGGCGTCGGCATCGCCGGGTTCCCCGATCTCGACGTTGTGCGCACGCCCGAACTCGGCCAAACCCCCTATTTGGCCCGCTTTCTCATTGAGCGGACGATTCCGCTCGGCGGCGGGACCGTTCAGGCTGACCGGGATTTTCTTTCGCTCTCGCCTTCCCTTCCCGCGCGGCGGCTCGAACTTTGGGCCGGGAAGTTCAGCGCGGTCGATTTCTTTGACGAAAACTCCGTGGGCAGTGACAGCCACCTGCAGTTCATGAATTGGGCTATTGATAACAACGGGGCCTACGACTACGCCGCCAACACGCGCGGCTACACCTGGGGGGCTATGATCGAGTATGACGACCGGCGATGGGGCGCTCGCTTTGGCGAGGCCATGATGCCCAAAGTGGCCAACGGCGAAAACCTGGACGCGGACCTGGCCCGCGCGCACTCGGAAAACTACGAAGTCGAGTTTTATCCTGCCCTCCTTCGCGGCCATCGCAGCGCTCTGCGCCTGCTCTACTATGTGAATCATGCGGACATGGGAAGCTACCGCGAGGCAATCCACGAATTTGAACAAGGGCTGACCGCGACGCCGGATATCGTCGCAACACGCCGCCAGGGACGGGTGAAGTACGGCCTCGGCGCGAACGCCGAGCAGGAGTTCGGGCGCGGCTTCCGGATGTTTGCGCGCTGGGGATGGAACAACGGACGGACGGAATCCTTCGCCTACACGGAAATCGACCGGACAGCCTCGCTGGGCGGCGATTTGAGCGGCGCAAACTGGCGGCGCAATCTGGATAAATTCGGCGCGGCGTTCGTGGTGGACGAAATCTCCGGCGATCATCGTGAGTATCTGGCCCTGGGAGGGCAAGGCTTCATGCTGGGAGACGGCAAGCTCAACTATGGCCTGGAACAGATTTTTGAAACCTACTACACCGCCCACGTTTGGCGGGGCGTATTCGCCTCTGCGGACGTTCAGCACGTCACGAACCCCGGCTACAACCGCGACCGCGGACCCGTGCTGGTTGGTTCGCTGCGGTTGCACGTAGACTTTTGAGTGGTTGCCCTCATCGCACCAACCCGGTTAGAATGCCGGTCTGGCATTCATTCTCGGACGGAAAGCAGGATAGGCATGGCGGAATGGTCTGGAACACTGAAGATACGGGCTGCGCGGCCTGATGATGCGAAAGAGATCGCGCGGATCTATAACCAGGGCGTGCAGGATCGCGTGGCGACGTTTGAAAACTCCTACGTTTCACCCGAGGAGCGTTACCTGTGGCTCATCGCCCGGCCGGAAAAGTATCCTGTGCTGGTAGCCGAGGTTAAACACACCTTGATGGGCTGGGCGTCCCTATCTCCCTACAGCCCACGGGCCTGCTATGCCGGCATCGCCGAGCTTTCCCTCTACATCGACCGCAGCCTCCGCGGCCATGGCGTCGGGCAAGAGCTGATGAAAGGCATGCAGCAGGCGGCGCGAGAAAAGGGATATTACAAGTTGGTAGGCCGCATCGTGGAAGCTAACGAGCCCGGCCGCAAACTGTGCGAAGTCACCGGCTGGCGCGAGGTCGGCGTCCACAAAAAGCACGCCAAGCTGGGCGACGTGTGGCACGATCTTGTACTGGTCGAATATCTGATCCCCGAAAACCAGAAGTAGCACCGTACTGGCGGCGCATCATGCAACCGCTCGAATTGGTTTGTAGGGGCGCTGCTTGCTGCGCCCCGCGTGGCAGCGGCTTCCAGCCGCCGCTCTTTGGGTGTTTGTGCCAGCGGCCTCCGGCCGGTGGTCGCTGGTGAAACCCCACCGTCAGCGTGACAGCTTTGCAGCGGCTAGAAGCCGCTGCCACAACGCAATCCGAGACGTCCACGAACGCGCGGAGCCGGTCGCGACGCCGGTCAAGTGGTGATAACCTAATATCCGGACAGCCGTGATTTATAAACGCGGCCAAGCCAAAAAAATTGCCGCTTCTCGCTGGAGGAAATGCCATGAGCCAAGCAGCCGGACTCGAACGCCCTGTGATCACGCAAAGCGCAACGGAGGCTCTCGCGCAGTTCCTCGCCGGGCTCCGGTTTGAAGCCCTACCCCCGGCCGTCGTTTCCCGCACCGAGGAAGCTTTTCTCGACTGGTTTGGCTGCGCTCTGGCTGGCCGTGGAGCGCGCCCCGTCCGCATCCTGGAACAGTTCGCGGCCACGATGGGCCCCGCCGATGGTCCCAGCCAAATTCTCGTGTCGCGGCAGCGCACTTCGCCGTTCTTCGCGGCGCTCGTGAACGGAGCCGCATCCCACATCGTAGAGCAGGACGATGTACACATTGGCGCCGTGCTTCATCCGGGCACGGTGGTCTTTCCGGCGGTATTTGCCGCCGCCCAGCAGACCGGCGCTTCCGGGCGGGACGTTATCACTGCTGCGGTTGCCGGATTCGAGGCCGCGATACGCGTAGGAGAATTCCTCGGTCCCTCACACTACAAGGTGTTTCACACCACAGGTACGGCCGGAATGCTGGGCGCCGCCGCCGGCGTGGCTCGCCTCCTGGGTCTGGACGCCTCAAAGATGCAGCACGCGCTCGGCTCCGCCGGCACGCAGGCGGCAGGGCTTTGGGAGTTTTTGCGGGATGCGGCGGACTCGAAGCCCTTGCACGCCGCCAAGGCAGCGGCGGGCGGGCTGTTCTCCGCTTATATCGCCCGCGACGGCTTCACGGGTGCGTCGGATATTTTAGAAGGCAAACGGGGCATGGCCGCTGGCATGGCGAGTGGCGCCGATCCCGCAAAACTGTCCGGCGGACTTGGAAGTCGCTGGGTGATACTCGAGTGCTCCTACAAGCTGCACGCCTGCTGCCGCCACACCCACCCTTCCACAGACGCACTGCTGGCGCTCATGCAGGAACACCATCTCAAGGCCGAAGATATTGCTCATGTCACCGCTCACGTTCATCAGGGCGCACTCGACGTGCTGGGAGCGGTCGGCTACCCCGAAACCATCCACCAATCGAAATTCTCCATGGGTTTCGTCCTGGCGCTGATCGCGCTTTACGGGCGGGCCGGTGTCGGCGATTTCACCGAAGCTGCCTTGCGTGATCCCAAAGTGCGCGCGTTCCACAGCCGCGTGGAAATGGTTCTGGATCCAGAAATCGAACGCGCCGCTGGCAAACGCTGGGGCGGGCGCGTAGTGGCGACCGCCCATGACGGGCGGCAGCTCGAAAGCCGGATTGCAGGCCCTAAAGGAGACCCGGAAAATACGCTCACTCGACCGGAGGTCGAAGCCAAAGTCCAGCGCCTCGCGGCCCACGCAGGCGCGGCGACTCCCGAGGAAATGGGTCGCATCATTTCGCGCGCATGGGCGCTCCGCGATGAACCGGATCTCCGCCACTTTTCCCTGGCAAGTAAGTAGCGCATCGCTTTGTGCTATCTGCCATCAAGCCAGCCCAACATCCCGTTCTTTTTGCCATTTGATTTTTGTCCTTTGAAATTTCTCATCTCAAATCTGCGGTTCACCGCGTCTCACCCCGCCTGCCCGCGTCGCACAATCCCTGCCGTGGCGCCCGCCATCCCCCTGAAAAAACTGTCTCACCTGTCTCCTTTGTCTCGCGCGATCTTGCTAGCCTGAAAGGGCGTGTAATTTGCGCGCCTTCGCCCTTCGACGGCTACTGACCGCCGCACCAAGCGCCTTGATTCGGTAAACTTGTGGTAAGCAAATCAAGTTTTCCGCGCCCCCTCACTCCCATCCCCTCTCCCCGAATCGGGGGAGAGGGTGTCGCGCGGTGCGGGACGGGTGAGGGGGGGGTAACCGCTCGTTCTGAGGCGAAGTCTCGCTAGAACTTTCATCCCCAAGGAGACTCCGATGCCTCTTGACAAACGCACCGTTACCCCCAAGCGCCTCGCCGCCAACCGCGCCGCCGCCGCCCAATCCACCGGCCCCAAGACCGATGACGGCAAGCGCCGTTCCGCCTTCAATTCCTTTAAGCACGGCCTCTTCTCTTCCCAGGACGCCTCGGTCCGCCAGGCCATGTCCCGCGCCGGCTATGACCCAACCGCCTATGACCAGCTTCATCAAGACCTCGCCCAAGACTGGCAGCCCGAAGGCGCCCAGCAGTCCCTGCTCGTCGATGACCTCACCCGCCTCTACTGGCTCAAAAACCTCCACCAGCGCGCTCACCTCGAATGGCACGCCCGCCAAGGCGCGCACTTCCGCATCCAGCAAAAGCTCGACCTCAACCGCCAAGCCCGCGACCGCTTCTTCAGCTACGACCTCAGCAATCCCTCCGGTTGGCGCTACACCGAACCGAGCACAGCCAAGTTCGACGGCGTCTTCAAATGCTTCGATAGCCTCGAAGAGAAGGTCAACGGCGCCGACTGGGACGAAGAATCCTCCACTAACCTCTTTCGCGCCATCTATCACTATCAACTCAACCAGCCAGGCCGCAAGATGAAGAACCTCTTCAAGCAGTGCCGCGAGGAAAAGGCCAAAGCGGGCGGCGAGCTAGCCCAGCAACTGAAGGCGCTCATCGAGCAGGAGCGCGAGAGAGCGCGCGAAGAGCAGCGGCTCTGGCAGGAGCACGTCGAGCTTGATCTCCACACTCCGCTCGACGATGCCGACCCGGCCTTGCAGCCGTTGGGCGATAACTGGCTGGGGCCGATCGAGCGCGAAGCGCGCCTGGACCGGCAGATCAACGCCAAGATCAGGTTGTTGATAAGGCTGAAAACTCCGCCCCGCAGCCAGAAGGCCGGAACAGCCCCGGCATCGAACCCCGAGGAGGACGGGACAGGCCGCGCCCCCACAAACGGCGTTGCGCCGGGTTCGGAGGTTCAGAAACCCGGCGACAGTGGCGTGGAGAGCTGTAGCGCGGACTTCCGCTGTTCCGGAAGTCTGCGGCCGTTGCTTGTAAAGACGGAAACAACCGCGAACTTGACGATCAAGTCCGTGCTACCCCGCGAGACCGGAACTCGCGTTGAAAATCTTAAAACTGGGCTAACGAAGTCTAGCAAGCCTTTAGAATCAACAACTGCGCCTTACGGCATTGCCGCCCCGCAAGCGTGTGAAACCCGCCACGCAGCCGCCAGAACAGGGTACACGGTGGGCGCCACGGCACGGCTTAGGTGCCGTGGGCTATTGGGTGGTAGCCCCCGGCGCGGATTGGGTGCCGTGGGCTTTTGATACGAATTTTACGTCAAGCATAGTTTTTGGAATTAGGCGGCGCATGCGTAGCGCTCCGGAGGGCGGGGTTTTAACCCCGCCGTAATCTCGAAGCCCCTTAACTCCCATGCCCTCGCCCGCCCTGGCGGGAGAGGGGGGACCGCGGAGCGGTGGGTGAGGGCGCTGGCGGCGGAATTAAAATCCCGTCCTCCGTCATAACTCTTTGGTTACAGGCGCGGGCCGCTCTATGTGTGATGTGAAATTCGTATGGGTGGTAACCACCGCACGGCTTGGGCCCCGTGGGCTGGTAGAGATTGAGATTAGGCAAAAGGCAAAGGCCCGAATCCGGTGGAATTCACCGCAGCGAAGCGGCGCGCGGTTAAGGACCGTGCGCGAAAAGCTGGGAGAAATTCACTGGAGCGTCGCATCAAGATAGGCCAGGTAATCTGCGACAAGGCGGTAGCTTTCGTAATAGTAAGGCATGTGAATGGCGGAAAGATTGTCATCCGCAGTGTGTAAGACATGAAGCGTGTCTTGGGTAACCGAATGAATGGTAATCGTAGGAACTTTGCGGCGTCGAAAGGACTCTGCATCATCGCTCCCGACGTTTTCCACATTAACCCCTCGCAGAGGAATACTCAGGGAGCGCGATACGAGCGCGAAGTCCGTCAGTAACCGCGCGTTCGCGTGATCGGCCCACACTTCCGGCGAATTCATCCCTAGACATTCCAGGTTTACCATGGCCCGAATCTGATGAAGTTGGCTGAGGGAAAGATGGCGCACGTAAAAATGGGATCCTACCAACCCCTTCTCTTCGTCGGTGAACCCGATAAACAGAAACGTGTGCTTGCGGCGGACGGAGTGCAAACTTTGATAAAGACTCGGCAACATCGATGCCCCGCTCCAATCGTCAACGACGCCCTCGCCTTTGCGGACGTGGTCGAGATGCCCTCCTACAATGATCAATTCGGGCGACTCTCCGGGCATTTCGCATACGAGGTTCGGGGGATCATTCCGGCGCACAGCCTGTTCGGAGAGTTGCGAGGGTCTGCAACCGGCGGTCTCAAACATGGCTCGCAGCGCAAGCTCCCGGTCGGCATTCGCCTTGGGAGCTTCTTCCAGGCGCTTTTCGATCACACTGGGCTGCAACGGCGCGACGTGAAGCGTCACGTCTCCTGGGGCGTTCAGAACCTCCATGGGCGCCGGGAAAACAATGAACAAAATGAGGACTACTGAAATGTGCGTACTTGTGACTGCTCGTTTCAAAATGCCCCCTCGCGCCGTCTGCAACCGGTCAGCATTCAGACCGGGTGCAACGAATTGTGCGCATTTACGACGCCAGAACTTCGTCATAAACCCTCAATGTCTCCTCGGCGGTCCGCCGCCATGTAAACTGCTTCACCCGCTCAAGCCCGCGCTGGATCATCTGCTCGCGGAGCGCTTCATCCTCAGCCACCCGGACCACTTGCTCGCTGATCTCCTGTTCGTCATGCGGATTTACATAAAGCGCCGCGTCTCCGCCTACCTCGGGCAACGAAGAGGTCCGGGCGGCCACAACGGGAATGCCGAAGGCCATCGCCTCAAGCACGGGGAGGCCGAATCCTTCCTCGAAGGAGGGAAACAAGAAAACGTCCGCAGCCTGATAGAGCCGCACGAGTTCTTCCTCCGGGACGTAGCCCAGCGCCATCACGCGTTCGCCGAGGCCGGCGCGCCGGATATAATCATGCGTTTCCCCAGCGCCGTGGCCGTCGCTTCCCGCAATCACCAGCCGGTAATTCGGCGGCATCCAATCAAGCGCCCGCACCGCTCCCAGCGTGTTCTTTCGGGTCTGAATCGCTCCCACCAGCAGCACGAGCCGGTTTCCCTTACCCACGCGGCGCTCGCGCTCGGCGAGCCGGGCGGGCTGTGGCATGATTGCGCTGGGCAGATCGACGCCATTCGGAATCACCCGGATTTTTTCACGAGGAACATCTGCAACGCGCATCAGCTCGTCCGCAGTGTACTGGGACGGACTGACAATGACGTTCGCGCGGCGCGCAGATTCCATAAGCAGGCTCGCGAATTTCCTCTGAAATTCAGGAGTCGAATACCCGGCGCCGGTAATGGGAAAGACGTCGTTGATAGTGACGACTTCACGCGAAAAGCGGAATGCGGGCGGGCGCTGCGCGAGGCTGTGGAACAGCTTCGCCCTCCAGGGCAGCCAAGGCGTCAGCCCTTCTTGAAATAAAGTTGTAGAAAATCGTTCCCGGCCCGGCGAATCCGGCGCCAGCCGCAGAAACCTTCGCCGCTCGCGCAGCCGCGAGAGCCGGTAGCAGATCAGAAAGCGGTGGCGGGATTCGAGGGTTGCGAGCGTTTCGATCAGGCGCCGGGAGTAGGTGGAAATGCCGGAAGGCTGCGGGTCAACGATGTAGGTGGCGTCAATTGCGATGGTGGCCATAAACCCCAAAGCGCTCCAGGCAGGTCACAAGTCAGGCTCGCTGCCAGTTCCAAGATGGCCCCGGTTTGTATTTCACGCCGTATGATTCAGGCGCGTCTTTACGATGTTTGGTGTAACACCGGCGCTGCGAAGGCCGCTTTGTCAGCTTCGACCATCATCTTTACCAAGCCCTTGAAGCCGATTTCGGGCCGCCAGTTCAGATCCTTTTGTGCAAGCGAAGAATTCGCCCTTAGATCATGAATCTCGCCGGTACGAAGCAACTGCGTGTCAACTTCAACGTATTGGGAGATGGACTTCATGGCTTCTTCGGTATTCGGGAACCTTTCGATTTGAACCAGCGCCTGGGCGAGAAATTCCGCCACGCTGTGGGATGCGCCCGTCCCAATTACATAATCCTTGGGCTCAGCCCGTTGCAGCATCGCGTGCATGGCTTTCACGTAGTCTCCGGCGAAACCCCAGTCTCTCTTGGCCTGCAAGTTGCCAAGCTTGAGCTTTTGGGTGTCACCGTTGGCCCAGGCCGCTACGGCAAGACTTATCTTCCGCGTCACCATCTCCGCGCCACGCCGAGGAGATTCATGATTGAAGAGAATTCCGCCCGCCACGAAAAGACCTCGCTGCCGGTACACCCTAGCCAATTGATGCGATGCAACCTTCGAGACTCCGTACGGAGAAGTCGGCGCGAAAGCCGTGGTCTCGTTAACAGGCCCATCCGCGTTGCCGTACATCTCGGAACTGGACGCCTGGTAAACGCGCGCATCGGGCTTTTGCCGCTCGACAACTTGCAAGATTCGGGCCAGCCCTCCGGTATTGATGTCGAAAGTTTCGGGGCCCTGCTGCCAACTCGCCGGGACAAAAACCTGCGCGGCCAAGTTATAGAGCTCGTCCGGCCACGCCTTTTGAACTGCAACCGTGAGCGACGTGGCGTCTCTTAAATCGCCATAAACCAATTCGATTTGTTGTTGAATGGGACGTATCCACTGCATGGTATCAGGATCGCGCCTCACCAGCCCGTAAACCCTGTAACCAAGACCAAGGAGATACTCAGCAAGGTAGCTGCCGTCCTGCCCTGAAATGCCGGTGAGTAGCGCCGTCTTCATAATTCAATCTCTCCTCTGAGCGGCCTTGAGGTTGCTTTTCCCTGAGCCATCTGTGCCGGCCTCCCTATGAAGTTGCTGCCGTTGCAACGACCGGGTGCGATTGGTGCTCCGCATGCGTCACCCACTGGAGCGCTTTACAGGCGCAGCCGCTTGCGCGCCAGGACGACCGCGCCTAATGCTCCTGCGTCATCGCCAAGGGTTCCTTTAACGATTTTGACGCGCTTGATGGCCTCGGGATGAAGAAAGTATTCGGCGGCAGTCCTGCGTATGAGACCGACAAAATCTTCTCCCAACCTCCCGGCGATGCCGCCGCCGATCACCACGCGCTCCGGGTCCAGCGCATTCACGAGGTTCGCGACCAGAATGCCCAGGTAATACTCGGCGCGTTCTATAACTTCCTTCATCACGGGATCTTTTTTGCCGAGCGCTGCCTGGATCACGCTGCTTGTCATGCGGTCCTTGTTGCGCTCTTTCATGATTCCGGTGACGGCGGTCTTGCGGCCAGCCTTCACCGCCGCACGCACGTCCCGCTCCATGGCAGTGCGGCTCGCCAGAGCTTCCGCGCAACCGCGATGTCCGCAACCGCAAACCGGGCCGTCCGCCAGCAGCACCATATGACCGATTTCGCCCGCCCAACCGTGACCGCCTTCGTAAAGTTCTCCGCCACAGATGATGCCGCCGCCGATCCCGGTGCCCACAAAAACGCCTACGAGTTCGGAAACCCTCTCGCCCGCGCCGAAAGCATGTTCTCCCACCACGCCCACGTTCACGTCGTTATCCACAATCACGGGAACTCCCAACCGGGATTTCAGTTCAGCGGCGAGCCGCACGTTCCGCCACCCCAGATTCGGCGCGTCGTGCACCACGCCGCGCGCCACGTCGATGGTTCCCGGCGCTCCGATGCTGACGGCGCCCAGAGCCTTTGCTTTTATGCCCGCATCGGCGGCCATCCGCTCCACGAGGCTGGCGATTTCGTTGATCAAAGCCTTGGGCTTCAACCCCACTTCGGTCTTCTTTTTGTTGCTGGCCAGTATCTTGTTTCTACCGTCCGCAATGATCACCTTCACGCTGGTGCCGCCCAAATCAATGCCCGCGATGAATGCTCGTTTCTTCCGCATCTCGTTCTCCGGCCCGGTGGAATGCGTTTTGCCTACGGCGCAAAGTCTAGCTTAAATCAAAGTGAAGGCGGAATGGCTCTTTGTCTTTCGTCAATACCGGGCCTGCCATAGCCAACAGGAAGGTCAGACAAACCCTCACAATCCTTGCAAGAATGGATTCGATTCGCGTTCTTCCCCGATTACAGTAGAGGGTCCATGGCCGGGATAAACGGGCGTCTCATCCGGGAAGCGCTGCAGAAGCTCCCGCAGAGACCGCAAAATCTGGAGGTGGTCTCCGCCCCACAAATCCGTCCGTCCGATGCTGCCCTTAAACAGCGTATCACCCGAGAAGAGCCTGGCCTCTTTACCCGGAAGATAGAGCGAAACGCTGCCTGGCGAATGCCCCGGTGTCGAGAGAACTTCCAGCCGCAGCGGACCCGCGCTGACCACGTCACCCTCTTTCAGGAATTGATCCACCGGAACCGAGCCGGGCGGAGAAACGCCCAACCAAGCCGCTTGCATGGCAAGATTCTCATAGAGCGGCAGATCGGCGCCATGCATCAGCACGCCCGCGCCGGTCGCCTGCTGAAGCTTTTGGATGCCGCCCACGTGGTCGATGTGGGCGTGAGTCGCGACAATGTATCTAACCTTCAGCTTGTGCCGGTCAAGGACCTCGCGCACGCGTTCCGTGTCATCGCCGGGGTCGATGACCACCGCCTCGCCTGTATCTTCATCTCCGAGAATCGAGCAATTACAGGCCAACATGCCAACAGGAAGGATTTCATGAATCACTGCTTGCTCCCCTACCGAGGTTCGCAAAACATAGCGCAGATCATGCCGTTGTAGCGGCGCGCAGGGAGCGCTGCTACAGTAAAGGCCCCGTGCTATATTTTGCGGCCATCAATAAACTCCGCACGGCGCAAATCGCCTGCCGCGCCTAGCCGCGCACGATCACGGCGGCAAAAAAACCATCCATCGGATGGATGCCGGGATAGGTCCGGAAATAGCCTGCCGCCTCGAAGAGCTGGCCCATCTCCGGAAATCCGCGGCGCAATTCCCCGGCGCTCAGCGCGCGGAATCCCGGCCTACCCGCGAGAACCTTGGCGATTACCTCTTCATTTTCCTCCGGCTCAAGCGAGCACGTGGCATACACCAGCCTACCGGCCTCACCCAGCGCCCCAAGCGCCTGACCCAGAATTTCACATTGCATCTCCGCCAGCCGGGGCAAATCCTGCGGCTTGAGCCTCCATTTGATTTCCGGATTGCGGGCGAGCGTACCCGTGCCGGAACACGGAGCGTCCACGAGCACGCGGTCAAAGAGCCTTGCAAAGGGGAGCGGTTGGCGGGCATCCAGAAGCACCCGACGCAGCAGGACTCCGGCTGGCCACTCGCGCAGGCCGATCTCGTTCATCGTTCGCATCCGGCGCATGCTTCGGTCGCACGCCACCACCACTCCTTCGCGCAACATCTCAGCCAATTGCCCTGTTTTAACGCCCGGAGCAGCGCAGAGATCGAGCGCCCATTCGCCCGACTGGGAACCCACAAGCTCCGCCGCTAATTGCGAGGCCTCATCTTGCAACACGCATTGGCCCTCGCGCCACGCCGGAGTGTTGAGCACGCTGCCGGAGTCCACCACCAGCGCCCTCCGGCTATAAACGCCCGGATGCGCCACAACTCCAGCTTGCGCCAGCGTCATGCGAATGTTCTCCCGCTCTGCCGCATCTCCCCTCACGCGCAGGCAGGCGCGGGGAATCACCTGGCAGCCGAGCATCATCGAACGAGCCTTCTCCGGCCCGAAGCACCGCTCCCAACGCTCGCACAACCACGCAGGTGTCGAGCGCCTGGCGCTCTCCATGTACTCCCGATTCGTTCTTAGCTCTTCAGGCTCCAGTCCGTTAAACGCTGCCTTCTCGCATTTCCGAAGCACGGCGTTCACCAGTCCGCTCGCGGACCTTTTCCGGGCCAGCCTGGCCATTTCGACGGCTTGGCTCACCGCCGCGGCCTTGGGAATCGCGGACAGGAACCGGATTTGATACACAGCCAGACGGAGAATTTCTGCAATCTCGGGATCGAAATATGAAAGCGCTCTGCCCGACAGCTTTTCGATCTGAAAGTCCAGATCGCCGCGCCAGCGCAGTACGCCCATCACAAGTTCCGTCGCCAGCCGCCGGTCCGCGTCGCTGAGCGGCTCTAAGGCAGACCCTTGCAGCAGGTCCACGGCATAATCACGGCCAGCCTGCACCCGTATAAGGATATGGTAAGCCGCTTGCCGGGCGGGAGAGACGACCGTGGTGAGCTTTTCCTTAGTTCGGTATTTCATAAGTTCGCTCACATATTCCCGCGCCCCCTCACCCGGCGCTTGTGCGCCACCCTCTCCCCCAAGGGGGCGAGGGCGGAATCTTCGAATACGTCACCGTACTTATGAAAGGCGGCACTTAGTTCGGGCCATTCGAGCAGGAGGGCAGGTGCGTCCGGCAGGATTAAGATTTCTCTGCGGACCACCGGTTTGGATTTTCCCAAGACTACTTGCCAAGCAGCCGTGCCGCGTCCTTGGCGAAGTAGGTGAGAATCAGGTCCGCGCCGGCGCGCTTGATGGAGGTCAGGCTTTCCATCATGATCCGCTCGCCGTCCACCCAGCCATTCCGGGCGGCGGCGGCAATCAGCGAGAACTCGCCGCTCACTTGGTAGGCGGCCAGCGGCACATTGAATTCACGCCTCGCAAGCGCCAGGACATCCAAATAAGGCATGGCAGGCTTCACCATGATGATGTCGGCGCCCTCTTCGAGATCGAGCGCGATCTCCCGCAGGGCTTCGCGCTGGTTGGCCGGATCCATCTGATAGGATTTGCGGTCTCCGAACTTGGGAGCGGAATCAGCGGCATCGCGAAACGGCCCGTAAAAGGCCGAGGCGTACTTGGCTGAATAGACAAGGATCGGAACCTGCTCGAAGCCCCGTTCATCGAGCGCTGCCCGGATTCGCCCGACTCTTCCGTCCATCATGTCCGAGGGGGCAATGACGTCCGCCCCGGCCTCTGCCTGCGTCACGGCCGTCCGGGCGAGCAGTTCGAGCGTGGAGTCGTTATCCACCTCGCCGTTTTTCAGGAGGCCGCAGTGGCCGTGATCGGTGTACTCATCCAGGCACGCGTCGCAGATCACAAGCAGGCCTGGGGCGGCCTTCTTGACCGCCCGCACCGCCCGCTGAACGATGCCTTCGGGGTCGTAAGCCCCCGAGCCTTCTGCGTCCTTGCGCTCGGGGATGCCGAACAGTATGACGCCTGGAATCCCTGCGTCGAGGACGGCCTTGCATTCCCCGGCCAGCAGGTCTACCGACCAACGGTAGTTGCCGGGCATGGATTGGATTTCGCTCTTCACGCCTGATCCAGGGCAAACGAATAGCGGGTAGATCAGCGACTGCGTGGTGAGCGTGGTCTCGCGCACCAGACCACGCAAGGCATCGTTGCGGCGCAACCTGCGGAGCCGGTGTACGGGAAAGGGCATGACGATTACTCGTGTTATGGAATCTGCTGCAATTGACGTTGCAGCAACTCCGCCGGCTTCAGGCTGCCGAACGTCGCAATGTTGCCAAGAGTAATGGAAAGCCGGAACATGTTTTCATTGCGGATGAATCCCAGGTTGAACCGCTCAATCTGCCCGTTCAAGGCGAAGCAACCAAAATTGTAGCTGACTTGGCCGACAAAGTCTTCGGCGATATCTTGAGCCAGATTGTAGTCGATGCGAAAACCCTCACTCAATCCTCGCTGTGCCGGATCGCCATGGCTCGCCATCAGATCGAGCAGGTTGAACGTAGGAAGCGCGGTAAGCGGTATGTTCGGAGCGACTGGCGCCGGCAGCAGTATCGTATGACTTACAAAAAAATCTGTAAATGCCACGTCAAAAGAATGACTTTCAACGCGCGAAGTCACGCCCGCATTCAGCAAGCCGCCTCCCTGCGGGTCAATGTCCGTTCTGAACTCCGTGTCGAAGTGAGAGGTGGGCGAGAACTCAAACACGGAATCGAGCGGGGAAAGCCGCCGGCCCAGCGGAAACGCAAAACCTGTCAGGGAAAGCGACGGTTCAATGGCTACGCGGCTGCCGGGCGCAACGGCGCCGCCAAAAGTCGGATCAAAGAAATACTTTTGCGTCAACGTCCAGGAGATCAGATCGCGAGCCTGTGGATGGTTACCTTGGGCATCCGTCTTGTCCTTTCGCTCGAGAATTGCATTGGTGAGCGAGTATTCAATCTCATTGTCTTCGGTCAGGATGTCCGTCGTATCGAAGCGCACCACGTCCAGGATGTTCTGCGGATCGCTCGCATGCACGAAGCGATACTTGATGTCCGGTTCTATGACGTGCTTGAAGCGGCGGCCCCACAGCGGATGAGCAAAGACCTTCTCAACCGATGGCGGGCGAAGGTCAGCGGAAAACTCTCCCAGGAAGCGATTCACGGGGCTATGGTCCGGTTTCAAGCTGGTTCCGTAATAGGTGTCGCGGAATCCCACGGTCGGCGTCAGGTGAAAGCCCCAAAAAGGGCGTGAACGCAGTGTCAGGCGCGGATACAAGTCCACACGGTCAGTTACCGTCGGAGTCTGAAAGCCCGGCTCAGACCTGCCGACGCCGTCCACAGCCGTATCGAAGGCAAAGTAAAAGGGCGACTTGCCCACCTGCTTGTCTACGCCGGAGAAAGAGACGCTGGGCAAGTGGCGGATAATGATCGACTGTTCATTCACCGGCGCGGCGGAGAGAAAATCCTGGTAGCGCGAAGCGTAAAAATTGATGCTGTAGGGGCCAAAGTTTTTGGTCGCAAACCCCGTCTGCCGCGCCTCGGAAAAGACCGCGGCGTTGAAGTTATCGGACCACGTGCTGCGAAAAGCGAGTGAGTTCACGTAGCCAACGTCAACCACGCCCCGGAAGCCGTCCCCGAGATTGTCGGATTCGCCGGTCACATCAAAACTCTCTCCGGGCGCGCGGAGCGGACGCAGCGCCCCGGTTGCGTGGTCATCGATGCCGAAGAAATCGGCCGTGATGCTGCTCGAAGCGCTTGGCCGGGCGCGAAAACGCGCGGAGTAGCCGACGCCGCGCAGACTGAAATCTTGCACACCAACCATCAAATCCGAGCTGGGATTAATCGCCCAGAAAAAACCGTCACCCAGCACAAATCCCTTCTGCGTGCTCTCTCCGATCTGCGGCAACAGCAACCCGCTCTGCCGGGGTTTTTGGGAAGCGGCAACGCGGAAGAATGGGAAATAAAGAATGGGGATCCCCAGGAACCGGAAGACAGCCCCATGGCCCGTCAGGTGCTGCCCAATTTGAAGCTTGGCCCTGGCCAGCGTGAACGCGAGACCTTGGCTGGCTTTCTCGCACGAACTCGCCTGCACTCGCTCGATGGCGTAATCATTCTGGTCCAGCCGTTCGATTCGCTCGGCGCGCAGAAACAACGGAGTCGCGGACTTGGCGCTGGTCTGTTTCCCTGGAGCCGCGTAGCGCATGTACCCGTGGACGTGGGTAAACCACCCACGGTCGCTGTTGATGTTGTACTCCGCCGATTCGGCCTCCAAATGACCTTTGGGATCGTCAAACACAACGTTTCCGCGCGCCTGAATTTCCCCCGTCGCATCGTCGTAAGTCACCTGGTTGGCGGCGATCCGCATCTCACGATACGTCATCACCACATGGCCGCGCAGCTCATAAAGGTTCCCGGTCTTCTTCTGCGAGTCAGCGTGAATCGTGAGCGTCGTCTGTGGATTGCGAAACTCGGGAGGGATGGAGCAAGATTGTTGCGCCGGAAGCCGGAAGCACATGCCGAGGCCCAGCACAAGCGTCAGGAACCGGAAAACCCGCGCCGCGCCGCGCTGCGAACGCCCCAGAAAAGCGGTCGATTCAGTAGACATGCTTCAAACCGCCATTTTACTCGATGCTTCTTTGTTTTGAGCACGCCTTTTGCTATCATGCCCTTGGGCCGCTCGTCTCAATGCGGCCGGAGCGCCCAAGCCGGTCCATCTGCGCGAAAGGCAGGAGGTTCAGAAGCAGCCGTGAAGTGTCCGAAATGTGGATTTGTGAGCTTCCCCGAGCTGCCTGAGTGCCGGAAGTGCGGCCACCGATTCGCTCCGTCTGAGCGTCAGGAACCGGCTCCCTCCAACAATCTCGAAACCTCTCAAGCCCTGGGTCCAGTGGCCGTATCAGATCCTCCCGAAAGGCTTTCCGAGCGTGTGGCCAGCTTCCGGCGGCGCCGTGCGACTCTGCGCGAAAACGACGACCGCGAAATGAGCTTGGCCTTCGACTTTTCTCCCGCCGCCGGTCCAATTGCGTCTTCTGGAGCCGTTCGAGAGCCCTCGCAAGCCTCTCCCGCCGAGCAAACGTTCGACCAGGCATTTGCGGAGCGCACAATGCGAGCGCCGCAGGTAAAACTGGAATCAATTCCACTGGATCAGCATGTGGAAGAGTCAAGCTCTCGTCTACCAAGCGTTGGCTTTTTCGCCGAAAACTTCACCAGCCCGGCCGCGCGCGACCCGCACGTCATTCAATTCGCGGACGCGCCGTTCAACTTGCCGAACCTCTCCGCAGAAACAGACTTCCAGGAGGTTATCTCCGCACCGCTCGGCTCGCGGTTCGCGGCCGGCTTGATCGACATTCTTCTCTTACTCGCCGGCGGATGCCTTTTCGCGGTCGTGTTCGTGGCGGTAGGGGGACGCTTCGACAAGTCGCCGCTGGATATGGCCGTGGTCCTCTTTATCGCCGTCTTCTGGCTGTTCGTCTATTTCGCCGCTTTCGGCGTTATGACGTGGCGGACTCCCGGCCAAGCCGCTTTTGGGCTCGAAATTCGCAACCTGAACAACGAGCCGCCAACGGTTACTGAAGCGTTGTTGCGCGCCTTCGGTTATCTCGTTTCGATCTCCGCGCTGACGCTCGGCTTTCTCTGGGCCGCGCTCGATAGCGACGGCATGGGCTGGCACGATCACATCTCTGGGACCGTCCTGTCGGGCGAAAAGCGGGCGGAATAAAAGGCGCGGTCAACTGAAGCTGGAGGATATGCCGTGGGTAAAGGCCGCTTCCTAAACCAAAAACTCGGCAAGAGAACCAGCCGCCGGCTGAAACTCTCGAAGACCAGATTGCCGGCTAAATCTGCTTCTTATCAGTTCGCCGGGCCCAACCCCAAAAGCTCGCCCTCGAAGCGTGACAGGAAGGATTGACCATTACGGCGAGCCGCCCTCACGCGATTAGCAGCCAGCGCACCACAAGCGTAATGCCCAGCAGCAGCTTGACGCCGTCGAGACCCGTGTAAGCGCCGTGGAGCATCCAGAAGCGTGAGACAGCCGCCGGGGAGGGGTTGAAGTCCAAGGTCTTTCCGAGCGCAACGATCTGCGGTTCGACGGCCACAGCCAAAATCAGCGTGACCGCCAGCATGACGCAAACCAGCACGAACCCGGTATTGTCCCGCGGCGCCAGCCAGCCGAGCAAAACCGCCACGGCCACACCTAGCAACACCTGGGCCCATCCGTACGCGCGGAAGTAAGTAGCGTTCACTTGCGAGGCGAAATACCGCAAAACCACACGGCTCGATTCCTGGCCCAGCGGTTTCAAAATCTGAGCAAACTGCGGCCCGGGTTTGGCTAACACGCGATCAGCAGTCCGGAAGCTGCGTGTGGCTGCAAACCACATGAATAGCGTCCAGCCGATCCACACGCTTACGAGCGCCAGCGCTAAAGCCTGTCTTTGACTCATAGCCATTGATTCCTCATTCTGCCACGATTTGCGGTCTCATAGCATTGACATCATCGCCTTGCCGCCACAACCGCTCGCAGGGAGCGTAGACGCCGGTCTTTCCGTGGCGCCGTCAAGGTACGAACGCCTCAAGACGGTAGCGGGGCGCGCCAGGCTGCCTTCACTTTCCTTGACGCTTTCGCCGCGTGGTTCCTATAATCCTTGCATGATGCCGGTAACGTCCCATGCCGCAAGGCGCTTTGCGATTTCACTTTTGACCCTAATCCTCACTCTATCCTCAGTCACGGCTTGGGCGCGCTCGGGCGACAATCCGCAGACTGCTGCGCAACCGCCGGCCGCCGCCGCGAACACTCAGAACTCGAAAATCCAGGTAAACGTCAACCTGGTGAACGTGTTGTTCACGGTGACGAACAAAAAAAAACAGTTGGTCGCCGGCCTCACGAAAAACGACTTCGAAGTCTTTGAGGACAATAAACCACAGACCATCACGTTCTTCGGCCAGGAATCCAATCTGCCGCTACGTATCGGCGTCCTGATCGACACCAGCAACAGCGTTCGCGAACGGCTGCGATTCGAGAAACAGGCGGCGATCGATTTTCTGAATGCCGTCGTGCGCCCCGGTAAAGACCAGGCTTTTGTTGTGGCCTTCGACGTGGAGCCTCAACTCTTGCAGGACTACACAGACGACGTCAGCAAGCTGAGCGACTCCATCCGCCAGCTTCAAGCCGGCGGAGGCACCGGACTTTTCGACGCCCTGTATTTCGCCTGTAAGGAAAAGATGATATATTCCCCCACGCCTCAGCCCTACCTTCGCCGCGTGCTGATCGTATTGAGCGACGGCCGCGATAATCAAAGCCAGCATTCTCTGGATGAGGCTCTGGCCATGGTGCAGCGGGGTGAAGCTATCGTCTATGCAATCAGCACCAACCGCAGCGGCACAACCCAACGTGGGGACCAGGTTTTGAAGTATCTTGCAGAGCAGACCGGCGGGCGGGCCTTCTTCCCATTCCAGGCGCGGGACTTGGCAAGCGCGTTCCAGAAAATCGCCAAGGAGCTGCGCAGCCAGTACAGCTTGGCCTACATTTCCACGGATAAGGCGCACGACGGAACTTTTCGCCGAATCCGCGTCAAACCACTCGAAAAGGGGTTGCACGTTAGCGCTCGCGCCGGCTACTTTGCTCCCTCCAAATAGAACGGCTGCCGCACACAGCGGCTGATGTCACAATCGCGTCCAGCTTTTCGCCTGCAATGGCCTAAAGAGTCTGTGTGACAACTGCGGCTGTAGCGGCGGTCTATGACCGCCGGTCTTGATTGTTCAAGTGCTTCGGCGCTCATAGAGCGCCGCGCCAACTCAAAAACGGCAGTTGTCACACAGACTCTAAACGGCGGGAACCGGATTACCGCGAGGGCGCATAATATCCACGCCGCGCCTGCACCTTGTAGGATTTGCCGCGCACGCGGACCTCGATTTTACGGTACTTGCCGTTGCGGGCAAGGTTGGTAGGCGTGTATCCAAGCAGGTACTGCGTGCGGAGTTGATCCGCAATCTCACGGAAGGCCGCGGAGGCGTCCCTCTGCCTCGTCACGCGAATAACCTCGCCGCCCGTCTCTTCAGAAAATTTCTTGAGCACGGAATCCCCGTTAAAACTCATGTTATTGAGCCCGTAAAAGGCGCGGTCCACGATATCGACGGAACAAATGATCAAGTCCGCCTTCTGAGCCGCCTCAAGAGCCGCCTTCAGCGTTTCTTTGCTGCCCTGGTCTTCGCCGTCGGTAAGCATGATCGCCACCTTGCGGCCCACCTGAGTGTTCATGAGTTGGGTGGAAACCAGCCAAACGGCGTCGTAAAGGTGCGTGGCGCCAGCTCCAGACGTTGGGAACGTCCCGGGCAGCGGACCCTGGGCTCCGCCGTTGATCACCGTCTCGCTAATCGCCCGCGTCAAAAACGAAGTGCTCGCTGTAAAATCCTGCAACAGTTCCACCTCGACGTCGAAGTGCAACACGCTCGTCAAGTCTTTCGGCCGCATGATCTCATTGATGAAGTCTATCGCTTCCCTCTGCTCCAAAGGCAACACGCGCTGCTGGCTGGGACTGGTGTCGATCATCAGCGCGAGCGTCAGCGGTGCATCGGCACCGCGTGAAAAGTATCGGATCGTCTGCGGCACGCCGTCTTCCGTCAATTCGAAGTCGTCCTTGTTGAGGTTCGATATGAGTCTTCCCTGCTTGTCCCTCACGACCGTGTACACGTTCACCACTTCCGTCCGCACCTTCAGGACGGATGGCAGCCTCGCCGGAACCTCTTGCCCGGCGCAGACAGCGGGCGAGAAAATAGCAAGCGCACTGATCGCTAGCACCCAGCAGCTTCGGCTTGAACGCCTGGAAATCACACTGACTCCAAGAAGAAATGATTTGCCCCGCACACATTCAGTGGATGCCGCTTCGCTCTCGCATGTTGCTCGCCCACCCGCCGCGGGCGCGGTGAGTTCGCATCGCAGCGCACAACTCAATGCGCCGCGATGCGAACGTTTCCCTAAAAAATGCGCTGCATCACTCACTTTCCTCTTGACAAGATAAATGCCAATCACTATACATGGTGAGTGAATACGCGCTCCGCCAGTTTTGCTGGCGGAAATTTTACAAAGTATCGAGAGGAGAATAAAATGCCAGTGAAGAAGAAGGCAAAAGCCAAGAAAAAGAGATAAGCTGCTTCGGACTAACTGAAGCGGAACGTTCGGGGATGCAGCAATGCATCCCCGGATTTTTTTGAGCCCCTTGCCCGCCTTTCCCAACCGCCCCCGCCCGCTCATCTCTGCGGCGCGCGATGCGCGCCCGTTGTTGCGGCGGCGCCGGAGTTCCGATTACAATGAGCCACTCTGGCGTTGGAGCCTGACTATTGTCTCACCTTAAAGGCATCGTTGGCATACTGGGAAGCTTTCTTAGCCACCATGGCGGCTGGGGATTATTCTTCGTTTCCTATCTCGACTCGTCGTTTCTCGCCTTTCCGTTCATTAACGATCTCCTGCTCATCAAGCTCTCGATCCTCCATCCCGCAAAAGCCCTTCTTTATACTCTGGAGTGCACGATGGGCTCGGTCCTTGGAGCTTATACGATCTATTATCTTAGCCGCGCAGGAAGCCAGCGCCTCTCCCGCAACGCCTCGCCCAGAGAAAAGTCGCGCGTACGGCACTGGATCGAACGCAATGATTTCCTCTCTCTTCTCATCGCCTCGTTGCTGCCTCCGCCCATGCCATTCAAAATCTTTCCGGTTATAGCCGGGGGCCTGCGCACGAACGGCCCGCGCTTCATCGTGGCGTTACTAATCGGACGGGGAATCCGCTTCGCGGTCGAAAGCTGGCTGGGCGTGCGTTATGGCGCGGCAGCCCAGCTTTACGTTCGCGATAACATCTGGTGGATGTCTGTAATCATGGTCGTGGCCGTTGCCGCCGCCGCGCTCATCTATCGCCGGCTGAAAGGCCAGAGCGTACAGTCCACCTAATGATTTTCACGAGATATCACGGCGGCGGCTGGCCGTTTGGCTTCACTGGCCGGGCTTGCCGTGGAAGGCGAAGGTCTGCTGCTCGACGCGTAAATTCCGGTCGAGGTCAACCTCCATCACAAACGCCACCCTATCCGAGCGCGGTGATGCAAAGCGCAGATCACGAAATTGAACTTCATAGCCCTCTGCCGTTTCATCAACCATTGCCCATGGAAAGCGGGCGAAATTCAAGAAAATTCGCGCCCCGCGCGTGGCGCGAGCGGCGGTCAGCGCCGCTGAAGGTTGCGGCTTGCAAAACACCTCGGCGTCCGCAGCCTGCGCGCCGGTGTCCAGCAAGACAATGAAGCGCTGAATGAGGCGGCAATTAAACAGACCCCCGTCGGGGTTGTGGGGTTTGCCTCGGTGGGCGTGAACATTCCGATTTTCAATCGCAATCAGGGAAATGTGGCCGCTGCGAAGACCGAACTAAAACGGGCGCAGGAGGAAGTCACTCGCGTGCAGTTATCGCTCCGGCGGAGCGCAGAGCCGCTGCTCCAAAGTTATTTGGCCGAAGAAGTCCAAGCCGCCGAGTACAAGACTGGGATGATCCCCAAAGCTACGCGCGCCTACC
The DNA here is from genome assembly GCA_002197525.1 of Acidobacteria subdivision 13 bacterium RH2 MAG17b. Classification (GTDB taxonomy): domain Bacteria; phylum Acidobacteriota; class Terriglobia; order UBA7540; family UBA7540; genus RH2-MAG17b. The sequence goes on from NFUN01000048.1 coordinate 39,857, forward strand.
GTCTGTATCTCGATAAATATAGCCAGATGGCCTCGGCCTATCCCCAAGTGCTCATTTCGCAGAGAACGTTGTTTCAACTCGACGTCAGCTACATCCAAACGCTGGCCCATTTGTGGAGGAACGCAATCGCTTTGCAGAATTTCACACTGAGCGGAGGGCTGGCTTCACCTGCGCCTTCCGGGACATCTTCAACCACTATCAATCTCCCAAACGGCGGCGCTAACTCAGCGAGGTAGCGCGGACTTTCGTCTCTGAGGAAGTCCGCGGCTTGTCGTCTTATGCGCGAATTTGAGCCGCGACTTGCCTGGGGCGGATTAGAACACGCGGAGGAAGTCTATCGCCGTCTGTTTCCGCAGGCGCGCGAATTGCTCAAGCCGGGAGGCCACGTGGCCGTGGAAATCGGCTATCAGCTTCAGGACCGGGTGATCGGGCTGCTCCGCGACAGTTGGCTGGATATCGAGGTCCGCCCGGACTTGAGCGGCCTGCCGCGAGTGGTGATCGCGCGAAAAGCATCTTAACGATTGTAGCAGCCTCTGGCCGCCGGTCTTTTTTTGAGCCTTTGCCGAACGGGCCATACGTGAACGTGCATACCCACCCACGGGGGCATCCCGGAAAGGTGGCCAGTGATATATAATCGGGCGCGTGAAGTCATTTTTGGATGCAGTCGTCGAAGTGCTTCAAGAGCAGGGATCG
>NFUN01000049.1 GCA_002197525.1 Acidobacteria subdivision 13 bacterium RH2 MAG17b
CGATCCCTGCTCTTGAAGCACTTCGACGACTGCATCCAAAAATGACTTCACGCGCCCGATTATATATCACTGGCCACCTTTCCGGGATGCCCCCGTGGGGAAGGTAGCCGTGGCAAGCGTCTTTTCTCGCCGGGGGCTCCTGTTCAGCCCTGGTAAGAATCCGGCAGCAGTACGTGCTCGATCTGGATCGGGAATGCCACACGACGCGCGGGTGGATCGGCGGGCTTCTGCTTTGCGGCCTTCCTGCTGTTATGGGAGCCGAGTTAGCGCGGACATGATTTGTGGGTCCGCAATTCGCTCAGGAATCCACACCAGCGGGCCGCCACCCGGCGGACTGCGTAGAATTGCAAGTTGATTGATGGCGCCACAACAGATGCAAGGAAATAACCACCGCGAAGCGGTGTGATGTGAATAGCCGTGCGTGGAACGCACGGAAAGGGGTGAGGCAAGGATGAATTTAACAACCCCGAACGGGGTTGAACATGGATTGGGAACGGGGATTGTGCGGCCCCTGCAGGGTCGAAGAATAGATCGGGCCTGACTCGCACCGTGGGTTTCACCCACGGCTATTCAGCTTTCACCCCTTCGGGGTGAGTACGGACGCTCGCAGACACGGCTAAGCGGGCCGCGTCTGCGCCACCCCACCCTCACCCGTTCCGCTCCGCGAAACACCCTCTCCCGCCGTGGCGGGCGAGGGCTTGATAGTTGAGAGAAATGCCACGTCACACAAATCGTGACGTTCCTGCCGGTTTTGTAGCGGCGCTGTCCTCAGCGCCGGGAGACGCCGGTGGGGACACCGGCGCACGAGCTTCAAATTCCTCAACTCCGCAAAACACGAACCCGCGTCACACAATTCGTGACGTGGCTACCGGCTTCGTGATGCTACAATACGCCTCGTTCGAGCCGGGCGAATTGCCTATTGAGGTTTACAAATTATAGTGACAACATCCGCTGGTTCGGCGCTGTCCTCAGCGCCGAAAGACGCCGGTGGGGACACCGGCGCACCAAAAAAGCCGTCACTATAATTTGTAATTCTCAATAGCTTCGGCAAAGTAATGGAGATCGTTTCACCGTTGGGATTGGCGGACAACATCGCGCGGATTCGAGAACGCATTGAAGCTGCCTGTCGCCGCGCCGGGCGTCAGCCCGAGGAAGTGCGGCTGGTGGCAGTTTCCAAAACGTTTCCCGTCGAGAGTATCCGCGAAGCGTTTGAGGCCGGCCTGCGGGATTTCGGCGAAAACCGCGTCCAAGAGGCCGCACAGAAGAGGCCGCACCTTGCCGGTCTGGACATCACTTGGCATCTGATCGGCCATCTGCAAAGCAACAAAGCGCGAAAGGCTCGAGACTTGTTCAAATACATACATTCCGTCGATTCGTTGCACGTCGCCACCAAACTCCACGCGGCAGCTTCGAGCGCCGATAAGCGGCTTCCCATCTTGTTGCAGATAAACCTCGCCGGCGAGGCCACTAAATCCGGTCTCCGGGAAGAGGAGGCGCCGGAAGTGGCGCTAGCTGTGAGCCGGTTGCCGAGTCTGGAACTGCGCGGGCTGATGCTAATCCCGCCGTTCTTCGAGAACCCCGCGCAGGCGCGCCCCTACTTCCGCCGCTTGCGCGACCTCGCGGATAGAATTGCCGCCAGCCATATACCGGATGTTTCGATGAAAGAACTCTCGATGGGCATGAGCCACGACTTCGAAGCCGCCATCGAAGAGGGCGCAACGATGGTCAGGGTGGGCACGGCCATCTTCGGATCGCGGTGAGGACCGAATACCCCGAGTTGCCGCCGCCCGCGCCCTTTGGAGTCTGCGTGACAACTGCCGTTTTTGAGTTGTAGCGGCGCTCTATGAGCGCCGGGGCTATTGAAAAATAAAGACCGGCGGTCACAGACCGCCGCTACAGCCGCAGTTGGCACACAGGCTTTTTACCGCCAGTCCCTCTCCCCGATCGGGGAGAGGGTGGCCCGCGTAGCGGGGCGGGTGAGGAGCCATGGCTCTAAGGCGAAGCCTCGTTAGTCCTCGCGGCGGACGGCCGCTTTCCCGCCTACCGCTCGCCAGCCTGGGCTTCAGCCGCGGCGGCCTCGCGTCTAGCCAAGGCGGCATCAAAGGTTTCAAAGGGTACCAACCCAGCCAGAAGTTCTGCCACGGCAATCTTAGTGGTCTTTTTGTGGGGAGTCTGCACCATCGGTTTCGCGCCGGCCTGCAGTTGCCGGGCCCGCTTGGCCGCGACCAGTATAAAGCGGAATTTGCTGTCCATGCCTTGGGGCATATCCATGTCGATCTATCCTCCAAACGTTTTCAAAATCTTCTGAATTTTTTCGCGCTGGTTTTCCCGGCGCAACCTGGCGGCAGTCAAGATGGAACTGAGCGCCCGCGCGGCGTGCCGCACATCGTCATTGACGACGGTGTAATCGTACTCTTCCCAGTTCCGCACTTCTTCGCGGGCCGCCGCAAGGCGCCGGGCTATAACTTCCGGCGCGTCGGAATGGCGCTGCCAGAGCCGCCGCTCGAGTTCCTGCAACGAGGGCGGCATCAGGAAGACGCTCACCGCATCGGGCGCCCGCCGCCGCACCTTGCGGTGGCCCTGGACGTCGATATCCAGCAGGATGTCTTTGCCCCGCTGCTGCGCCCTCCGCAGTTGCCTGAGCGGCGTCCCGTAATAGTTGCCGTAAACCTGGGCCCACTCTGCAAACGCCCGGGCGGCAATCATCCGCCGGAAGCGCAAGGGGCTGACAAAAACGTAGTCCTTCCCATCCTTTTCGCCCTCGCGCGGCGGGCGCGTCGTGTATGAGACGGAAAATTCGATCTCCGGCGCAGCGTCAAGGAGGTGGCGAACAATGGTTGATTTACCGGAACCGGAGGGGGCGGAAATAATGAAGATGCTGCCCTTGCCCTCCGCAGCATGACGGCTCGTTCTCACATCTATTATACTATTCGATGTTCTGGGTTTGCTCGCGAATTTTTTCCACTTCCACCTTCATTTCCACGGCGCAATCGGCGATCCGCACGCCGGCGCCGGAAACATCCGTGGTTTTAGAGAGCATGGTGTTGGCTTCCCGGTTCATCTCCTGGAGCAGAAAATCAAGCTTCTTGCCCACTTCGCCGCCCGACTCAAGCAGGCGCTTTGCCTGCTGCACGTGGGTGCGGAATCGCGTAATCTCTTCGTCGATGTCCGCCCGCAGCGCGAGCGCCGCCGTTTCCTGAGCGATGCGGGCCGGCTCCAGAGGCTGTTCCAAGGCCAGGTCTCGCAGCCGCTTCTCAATCCGGGCGCGAAACGCCGGCAGCATGGATGCCGCAAGCTCTCCAACCGCGCCGCCCAGTTGTTCGAGCTTTTCCAGGCGGGGGCGCAAGTCGCAAGCCAAAACTTCGCCCCCGCGGGCGCGCGTCTGTTTGTGCCGCTCTATCGCTCCGCC
>NFUN01000005.1 GCA_002197525.1 Acidobacteria subdivision 13 bacterium RH2 MAG17b
ACCCGGCAATCCTCCCAACCCGGTTTTCCTTGGGCGCGAAGGCTCAGCCTTCGCGCCCAAGGAAAACCTTAATGAACGCGTTTTTGCGCCCGGAAAGCCATAGGCATCCCGCACAGCGGAGCGGCGCAGCCGCTTCCCACACCGGAATGTGCGGTGGCTTGGTCACAGACCGCCGCCTCACCCGGCGCTTCGCGCCACCTGCAATCAAAAGTTGATACAATTTTTTAACGATGCTGCTTTCCGACTTTGATTACCACTTGTCGGCGGAACTGATCGCGCAGCGTCCGCTTGCCGAGCGGGATGCTTCCCGTCTGATGACGCTCAACCGCGCCACGCAGACGTTTGCGGATCGCCAGTTTCGCGACCTGCCTCAAATCCTTGCGCCAGACGACCTGTTAGTGTTCAACAACACACGCGTGTTTCCGGCGCGATTGCTCGGTTTCCGGCGTGGAATCACCGCGCAGCCCATTGGCAGAAACAATCCTCGCGCTGGCGAATACCTTACAGGGGAAGTGGAGCTGTTACTGACGCGCCACGAAGAGGAGAACGTCTGGCTTGGATTGGTTCATCCCGGACGCAAGGTGCGAATGGGTGAAGTCTTGGTCTTCGGCGAGGGTGAGATGGAAGCGGAGGTGCTGGGCCGTGGCGAATACGGCGTGCGGCGCGTGCGCCTGACGGCGCGAAAAGGCAGCGTGCAGGAGCAAATCGAAAAGCTGGGGCGCGTTCCCTTGCCGCCTTACCTTCACCGCGCCGATGATCCGGCGGACCGCGCCACTTATCAGACTGTCTATGCCAAAGTCACGGGCGCGGTGGCGGCGCCGACCGCGGGCCTGCACTTTTCCGCTCGAGTGCTCGCGGACTTGTGCGAGCGCGGCATCGAAACCTGCGAGATCACCTTGCACGTAGGCCCAGGAACCTTTCGCCCCGTCCGCACCGAGCGCGTCGAAGATCACCGGATGGACGCCGAGTGGTATGAGATTTCGCCTACCGCCGCGGAGTCAATCAACCGCGCGCTCGATGAACGCCGGCGCATCGTTGCGGTAGGGACCACTTGCACGCGAACGCTCGAACACGCGGCACGGCTGCACGGGGGGCGAGTTGCCGCCGGAAGCGGTGAAACGGACCTCTTCATCACTCCCGGTTTTTTGTTCCGCGTGATCAGCGGGCTGCTTACCAACTTCCATCTGCCGCGCTCCACGCTGCTCATGCTGGTGAGCGCCTTCGCGGGCCGCGAATTCGTCCTGCAGGCCTACCAGCACGCCATCGAGCAGCGCTACCGGTTCTATAGCTACGGCGACTGCATGTTGATTTTGTAGTGTTATCTGTGCTCGTCCAGAATGATTAGTGACACTCTTGGTAGAGTGTCACTATGCAGATCAAAGGCTTAGGAATGCCC
>NFUN01000050.1 GCA_002197525.1 Acidobacteria subdivision 13 bacterium RH2 MAG17b
CATGTTCCGCACGAACCGCTCATGCCCCGGCACGTCCACGAATCCCAGCCGCACGTCGCCCAAATCGAGGAACGCGAACCCAAGGTCAATCGTAATTCCCCGGCGTTTTTCTTCCTCCAAGCGGTCCGGATGCGTCCCCGTCAGTGCTTCGACCAGCGCCGATTTGCCGTGGTCAATATGCCCCGCTGTTCCGACGATAACGTGTTTGCCCATGATTTTCCGCCCCCCGATCCATCGGGGCGGCCTTAGGCTAGCCGACTCCCCTGGCGCGGTCAAACTGCTCCAAAGTATAGAGAGGTCCAACGGAAGCAAAACTTGGCAGGGCCGCCTTTGCTTTTGTAGCGCCCGACTAAGGTCGGTCCACGCCGCGCGAACGCGCGCCGGTTCGCATTTCGAATCGCGCAGCCTTCATTTCGAGAAGAATTGCATCTGCCGCCTTGGCCGGATCCGCCGCCGCCGTTATCGGTCGCCCCACAACCAGATAATCCGCGCCCCACCGAATTGCGTTTCCCGGAGTGGCCACCCGCGCTTGATCGTCTCTCTTATCTTTCGCCGAACCTACACTTCCCGCCGCCCCGGGCCGCACGCCCGGAACCACAATCGCCATTTTCGGTCCAACCGCCTTCCGAACCGCTTCCACCTCGCGCGCCGACGCCACAATCCCGTCGAGTCCAGCTTCCATTGCCAGCAGCGCCAGCTTTACCACCCTATCTTCGACCGGACCCGCCAGTCCTATCCGTCCTAATCCTGCGTCGTCCAAACTCGTCAGAACAGTCACACCAAGAAGCTTTGGGGGATTCTTTGCTCCGCCAAGGGCTTCCTTGGCGGCGCGCATCATCTCCAGCCCACCAGTCGTGTGTAGGGTCAGCATTCGAACGTTGGGCAACCGGGCGGCAGCCGAGACCGCTCCAGCTACAGTATTTGGAATATCGCAGAATTTCAGGTCGAGGAAAACACGGGGAACGAGCCGCGCTACCCGTTCGACAGCTGCCGGCCCCGCAGCCGTAAAGAGCTGACTCCCGATCTTTGCCGCTCCGGCTCGGCCCTTCAGTCGGCGGATCAATTGAATAGAATCAGGGAGACTAGGAAAGTCCAGGGCGACAATCAGTTGCCGGCGTGCGCGGTCTTCGATGGTGGCACCTTCAGCAGTTCAACCCTCACGCGGGCGAGTCCCCGGTGAGCAAATCCCAATTCACGAGCCACTTCGTACGACACGTCCAAACTGCGCCCGGCTACGTACGGCCCCCGGTCGTTGATTCGAACAATGGCGCTCCGGTGCGTCCGCAGATTCTCCACTCTTACCACAGACCCGAGCGGAAGGCTAGGGTGAGCTGCCGTCTGCGCGTACATATTGTAGACTTCTCCGTTCGCCGTTA
>NFUN01000051.1 GCA_002197525.1 Acidobacteria subdivision 13 bacterium RH2 MAG17b
CCGGGTTGGGAGGATTGCCGGGTGCCGGAAAGGCGAAGCCTTTCCGCACAGCAAGCGGCGGAGCCGCAGAACACTTCGCGAAAGGCAGACCGTAATTTGAACAAGCTTGGCCTCTGGCCGCCGCTACAACAACCAAACTAACCCACCACCCGCCTCAGAGCTATGAGGGTGACGCTCGCGCACCCGGCTGCACCTTCTACGTTGGAGGTTTCGATCCGCACTTACAGCTTTCGCGCTTCCGCAAGACTTTTGCTGACCGGCCCGGTAACGCTGTGTTCGGAAAGGACATCGATCCAGCGAACGGTTCCGGTCTTGTCGATCAGCACCAGCGTTGGGTAATCAAACGCGCCGTATACGGTATAACTCGATCCCGGCGGAACGGGAGCTTTTGTTCCGTACAGCTCCAAGACCTCCCGCTTCGAGTCGGAAAGAACCGGAAAAGGGACCTTAAATTTCTCCTGTGTCCTCCGGGCCTTATCGACGGGATCTACGCTGATACCTAGTACATCAACATCAAGCGCCTTGAAGTTCGCAGCGTGCTTGGCGAGCTCACCGAGCTCGCTCATGCAGAAATCTCACCAGTAGCCGCGGTAAAAATAGAGCAAAACGTCATGACCGCGGAGGCTTGAGAGCCGCACGTCTTTATCATCACCTGCTGGAATAGCAAAATCGGGTGCTTTTTGTCCAACTTTGATACGCAAGTGCAAAGTTGGGGTTGAACTAGCCGCCGTAGCCGCCATAGAGGTGGAAGCCAGCAAGGCGATGCAGAACGCTACGATGAACGTGAACCTCACACGCTTTGTTGAGTCTGTCATGAATTGCTCCGTCCTCCTTCGTGGGAATATTGGATCGTTGGGAAAAAAGACCGCGGACGGCCACATCCAGTCCGCCCAGCCCCGGATGCCGCCGAGGATTGCTAATCCGTACTGTATATGACTTAGCGCGACACTGCACCTTGCATTAGAGACGCCGCCGGGAACACTGGCGTTACAGAAAAAAAGGCGCGACCCGGCGCTAAGAGCTGCCAATCAGTACGCCGGCAACAAACACCAGCAACCCGCCGACGATCACCTGAAAGGCGGCGGAGAGGAACGGTGTGTCCATATAGCGGTGGCGCACGTAACTGATAATCGATAATTCCACGAGAACAACGCAGATGGCTGCCGTCATGGCAATCTTGAAATTGGGGATCAGGAAAGGCAACGTATGTCCAATGCCGCCCGCAGTGGTCATAAGACCCTCAACGACTCCCCGCAACCACGGATGGCCGCGCCCGGTAAGCGCGCCGTCATCGGAGAGCGCCTCGGCGAAACCCATGGAGATGCCAGCCCCCACCGAAGCCGCCAAACCTACCAGGAAAGCGTCGCCGCTGCTTCGCGTGGCAAAGGCCGCGGCGAAGACGGGAGCCAGGGTGGAGACGGAACCATCCATCAAGCCCGCAAGACCGGGCTGGACAATCTGTAGAACGAAGAGACGCCGCTGGGCGTTTTCTTCCGCCGCCCGCGCGTCCGGGGAGATTTCGGTTTCCGATAGCGACTCGGCCCGCCCGTAATGCTGCTGCTCCACTTCCGCCAGATCGCCCAGCAGCTTGCGAATGGAAGCGTCGGTCACGTGCTGAATCGCGCGCCGGTAAAAGCGGAGCGTCTCAAGCTCCATGATTGCAGCCTGCTTGCGCGCCGCCTGAATTCTGAGTGGGCGCACCAGCCACATAGGCCGGCGGTCCACAAATCCCCTCACATCCTGGCGGCGAATCAGCGGAATATGCTCCCCAAAGCGCTGCCGGTAAGTCTCAATCAGGCTGCGGCGGTGCCCGGATTCTTCCACTTGCATTTCCTCGAACATCTTGGCCGTGGCGGGATACGTCTCCCGCAGGCCTTCGGCGAAGTCTCCGTAAACCCGGCCGTCTTCCTCTTCGAGCGAGATGGCCAAGGCAAGAATCTCCCGTTCGGAAAGGTCTTTGAACTTCTTTGCCATGATCTCCTGCTCCTGCCGGATTCAACCGGCGCGCCGTGGGGTCAATTGCTACGGGGTCATTTCAGCATACCTGTCAACCTATTCAACCTCAAGAGCCTGAGACGATAGGCAGTGGTTCAGTTTGGCTGCTGGTGCGCCGGTCGTAGTTGATCTTTCAACCTTTTCGCCGCTCACAGAGCGGCGCACCAGCAAACTGCACCACTACCAGACGATACTCTCTCTGGCGGCGAACTCGCCTCTGGATCATAATCCTGTTGTGCGCGCCGGAGTCCGGGCTTAATCTTGGTCATAACCGGCCCGGACGAGGAGGAATTCATGAAGCTCGCATGGTGTAGCCTGCTGGTTGTAATGCTCTCCACCGCCGCAGCGGCGCAGTCGCTGGTCACGTCAACCCCTGCGGACCGCAAGAATCTCTCGCTCACGGTTTACAATTCCGGCTCGGCGCTGGTGCGCGATACGCGAAACCTGCAAATTCCGGTTGGCCGCGTCAAGCTGCAGTTTCAAAGTGTAGCCGAAAAACTCGATCCCACAAGCGCCCAGTTGTTTTCCCACGGCTCGCCGGGCGCCCTCACCGTCCTTGAGGAAAACTACGAGAACCACCTGCTCACTCCGCAAACCCTGCTCGAAGCCTACGTTGGCAAAACCTTGACGCTGGTTCGCACCCGCATGGAAAACAATTCCGCAGTGGAGCAGCCGGTAGAAGCCAAGCTGCTGGCCCTCAGTCCGGGCGGGCCAGTTTGGGAAATGAACGGACGCGTTGTCACCGGGCTAAGCGTGGACCATTACGAATTTCCATCCGTGCCTGAAAACTTCTACCCGCAACCCACGCTCGTCTGGCTGCTGGACAATCACAGCCCGGCGCCGCAAACCGTGACGGTCTCCTACCTGGCAGACGGAATCACATGGTCCGCTGACTATGTGTTGACGGTCGCCCGCAACGGACGAAGCGCGAGCCTTGACGGCCGCGTGACGCTCAGCAATCACAGCGGCCTCGCCTGCCCGAACGCGGAGCTTCAGCTTGTGGCCGGGGAGGTGGCGCGTGCGGAACGGCAGCCTAGGCCTGTGGTGCGAATGGCGATGGCAGCTCCCATGGCGCCGCAATTTGCGCAACAGAACCTCTTTGCCTATCACCTCTATACGCTCGCCCGCCCCACTACGCTGCTCGACGGCGAAACAAAACTGGCTGGCCTTTTCAGCGCAACCGGCATTCAGTCCACGCAACTCTACGAAGTGCACGGCCAGCCCTCCTATTACCGCTTTCCCTTGCCCTCTGCGACGCCACAAAGCGACCCGGTTGAGGTCCACGTGCAGTTCACAAACTCACGCGCGAATTCCCTCGGCATGCCATTGCCAGCGGGCACGGTCCGCGCTTATCAGCCGGATTCAACCGGCCGGCTGCAGCTTGTCGGCGAAGCGCGCATCGCCGCGACCCCAGTCGATCGGCCGGTGGACCTCAATCTCGGCTCTGCCTTCGACATCGTTGAAGAGCGCAAGCAGACGGAATACCGCCGCCTGGGCCCGAACGCTTCCGAAGCGGCCTTCGAGGTCACGCTACGCAACCAGCAGGCACAACCGGTGCGCGTGCAAGTGACCGAACCCTTTGACGGCGATTGGCAGATGATCCATTCCAATATTCCCTATCAGAAGGCGAACGCCTTCGCCGCCCGCTTCACACTCCCGGTCGCCGCGCATGGCGAAGCCGTGCTTAAATACACCGTTCAGGTCCGTTGGGGAAACACGCCCTAAGCCCCAACCGAATGACGGTTACTCCCTCTCGCCCGCTCATGCGGGAGAGGGCCGGTAGTTTTCCTCCTTCGAAACCCAACCCTCTCCTTGCGGGAGAGGGTGGCGCGGAGCGCCGGGTGAGGGGAAATACGTAACCGTAATTCCGAACAGCAGCACTTAGCGCCTTTGCGTGAGGCCGTTATTATTGAGAATTACAAATTATAGTGACGGATTTCTTGTAGCGCCGGTGTCCTCACCGGCGTCTTTCGGCGCTGAGGACAGCGCCGCACCAACGGATGTTGTCACTATAATTTGTAAACCTCAATAAGGACAGATAATGTACTCGTCCAGTAGATTAGTGACACTCAGGTTCCTTTCGAGGAGATGAGGATTGAGCCAAGAACTGCTGGGGAGTGAGATAGCCCAAG
>NFUN01000052.1 GCA_002197525.1 Acidobacteria subdivision 13 bacterium RH2 MAG17b
AACTGCGGCTGGTGCGGCCGTCTTTGACCGCCGGTGTTTATTTTTCAAGTGCTTCGGCGCTCATAGAGCGCCGCACCAACTCAAATACGACTGTTTTCACACAGACTCTAAAGCACGCCGCTACTTTTTCTCCTGAGCGACTGCCTGTTCCAACAGCTTGCGGCTCGTTGCGCAGTGCGGATTCGACAGTTGGCAGGCCACGATGCTCTGCGCGCAGCCGCAGGTACATTCTTGCATATTGATCCTCAGCAGCGCGCGGTTTCTGGCGGACGCGGGCAGAGATTCCAATCCGGGGTCTGGAAACCGGGTCACATTGGTCGGCACGAAGACGTGGCTGGCCGCGATACAGCCGGGAGGATAAGCGACAAGAGGCGCCGGCGTGAGGCGAGGCATAGAGGGATAAAAGGAGGCAACCAGAGCCGCGAGCAGAACCATGACCACGGCGAGCAGGATCAGCGGAGCGCGTGAAGGCCCGCTTTGGGGAGCGGCGCTCGTTTCAGTCCGGTCAGGTTTTTGCGAAGACATGGGATTTGGCGTGCCTCAGAGCGGCGCAGGGGGCCTGCGGTTGCGTCCCGGCTTTGGAAGCCGGTGAATAGTCCAAACCGCAGCAATGCCGGAGCATTGGACCGCTTTTTGCGCCGCCTAAATCTTCGGGTTGGCCTGCTGAAACTTCTTGAGCTCCGCTTTGGCCATGTCACGGCTCTCAGAGCAGCTTGGGTCGGTCATGCGGCACTCAAGTACGGCTCGCTTGCAGCCGCAGTCGCAATTCTGCGCGCTCAGCAGCTTTTTGTATTGAGCGACATCCGTGGCGCTGAGTTTGGTAAGATCGATTCCCGGAATTTCCGAGTTTGCTTCCGCGGGAGTTTCGACGTCCAGCGGAGCCGACTGTCCAGCCGGTTGGAAGCTGGCGGCCGCCGCGCTGGCGGGAGAAGCGAGGAGGGTTTTGATTTCAACGACAAAGCGCTGTTCGTCCACGGCTCCGGGAACTTTGTCGTAGATGCGACCGTCCCGCCCGATCAAAAACGTCGTTGGCAACCCGATGATGCCGCCGTATAGCGCTCCCAATTTAGCCTCGCCCATTGCCACCGGATAATTCATGCCGAACTGCTTGTAAAACGCGAGTACGGGCGGCACGCTGTCATCCATGGAAATGCCAATCACCTGAAAACCCTGGTTGCCGTACTGGCGCTGCAACTGCACGAAGCCCGGTATCTCCATGCGGCACGGGCCGCACCACGTAGCCCAGAAATCCAGCAACACCACTTTGCCGCGGTAATCGGCGAGGTTCAGTTGATGGCCGAAAACGTCCGTCAGAGAAAAGCCAGGCGCGAGCGGATATTGGCCGGCCGGAGCGGTTTGCTTGGCCTGTACGGGAGCAATCCAGTAGCGGTTGATCGCGTAAAGTCCAGCGAGGATGACCACCGCCGCGATCAAGAGCAGGGTGATCTTAGTCTTTTTACCCATCGTGAATTCTCCTTAGAAAAGGCGCTTCCCGGCTAACCTTAATCCTTCCCAAATTCCTATTGTACTCGCCGCATCCCCCAACGGAAACGTTCTCAGGAACGCGCCCGCCGCGCTCCTGCCCAAACACCAGCCACGGCCTCGGGCGGCTGGCCGTCATGACGCAACCGGTAAGCCAGAACTAATCCGGCGGCAAAGGCCAGGATCGCAACCAGTTGCGCGGTCGAAAGCGCGCCGTGGAAGAAAAACCCGCGGTCCGGATCGCCGCGGTAAAACTCCAGGAAAAACCGCGCCACGGCGTAGAGCATCAGGTACATTACAAAAATCTGGCCGTCCCGCTTCTTGTGGCGGTAAAATGCCATCAGGACCACGAAAATAAGCAATGTCAACGCGGATTCGAATAATTGCACGGGATAAAGAGGAATACCCAGCGGCACGCCCACCGTCGCATGAGCGTATTGATTGGTGAAAACCACCGCCAGGGGCGAATGGTAGGCCGGTTTGCCGTAATCATCTCCCGCCGCAAAGCAGCCTAAGCGGCCGATGCATTGACCCACAGCCACGCCCGGAGCGTAGACATCAAACACCTTAAACAACGGCAGACGCCGCGACTTGACGTACCACAACGCAAAAAGCGTTGCTCCGATGAAGCCGCCGTAAAACCCGCCGCCCGCCTCAAGGGTGCTCAAACTAAAGATTTCCCCCGGATGGGCTACGTAAAACGGCCAGCCGGTCAAAATCATATAAATCTTCGCGCCGATAAGGCCGCTGATGATCAGCCACGTGCTGAAGTCCACCACTTGCCCGGAGTCCAGCCCTTCCCGGCGGCCAAGGCGTACGGCAACGTAAAGCCCGGCCAGCAGGGCGAGCGCCAGAAGAAAGCCGTAGGTGGGGATTTGAAGCGGGCCGATTCGCAGCAGGATTGGATGCATAAGCTCTCTTATTCGTCAGGAAAAGCGGCCGCTCGACGTATAAAAACCTCGCGGCGTTTTGAGACATCCCGCAAGGCAAAGTGCGCCGTCCGGAAAGTCTTAAGTCTTTTTCACAGCGTGAACCGGTTCAGGAAACTCAAGTACCCGGAAAGCATCGTGAACCGGTTAAGCGCAATCAAAATGCCGATCAAGATCAGCAGCACGCCCGATCCCACCTCAACGGCGTGGAGGTGCTTTTTGAAACGGCCGTAAAACTTTAAGAACTTGCCCAGTCCCAGACTGGTGAGCAGAAACGGAATCGCGAGGCCCGCCGAATACACCGCAAGCAGAAACATTCCTTGAAACACGGTGTCTCGCGTAGCGGCCAGGGCGAGGATGCCGGCCAAAATTGGTCCAATGCACGGCGTCCAGCCGAAAGCGAAGGCGAATCCCAAAATAAAGGCTCCGGCCAGCCCGCGGCGCGGTGCCCCCGAATTCAAGCGCGTGTCGCGATAAAGAAACGGGATCTTAATCAAACCGGTCAGATGCAGCCCGAAGATGATAATCACGGCCCCTGCGGCGATGTTGAAGAGCGTCCGCCTTGAGTCTAGAAAAGCGCCCACCGCGGTGGCCGAAGCTCCGAGGCTGATAAAAACCACTGAAAATCCCATGACGAAGGCGACCGAGTTCCTCAGTACACGAGCCATCAACTCACTCTGGTTGCCGCCACGCAACTCCTCCATGGAAGCTCCGGAAAGCATGGACATATACCCCGGTACGAGGGGTAGAACGCACGGCGAGAGAAACGAAACGATCCCTGCCAGTAAAGCGATGGGTAGGCTAAGCTGGTGGGTTACCACTTGCGCACCTTTCTCATTAATCTGCCTCTTAGCGTTGGATGCTTCAAATGCCCCGTAGTTCCGGGCCGTGACCACAGCCCGAGATCATCACCAGTCCTCCCAAGAAGTTACGGGTGGAAAACGCTTCGCCCGGTTTCATATCCCCGGTTCAGGTTGAGCGTTGAAAAACGTCCGGTCAATCCCACGAAGCAAGCGTGCTTGCCATGGTTTACCTCCAAAGTTTATCATAAGGCTCAGATTGCGCGCCTTCTCCGGTGGCATGCCGCTAGCCCGCGGTCCCGTGTCCCAAAACGGCAAGGTTTGATAATTCAGAACGGCGGTTCCTGCGCGTTTCTCGAACCGGCGTTGGTTGCGAAAGGAGATCTTTTGCTGCGAGCCATCATTTTTGATTTTGACGGCGTAATAGTGAATAGCGAACCTCTCATCCTGGAACTAACCCAGCAGATGGCGGCTCAGGAGGGCTGGACTCTCAGCGCAGAGGAATATTACCACGACTACCTCGCGCTAGACGACCGTGGGATCGTGGAACAGCTTTTTCGCAGCCACGGAAAACAACTCGATCCTGCTCGCCGGGATGAGCTGCTGCAATGGAAAAGTGCGGCTTATCGCGAAGCGATCCGGGATGGGCTTCCGGCCATGCCAGGCGCGGTGGAATTCGTGCAAAGTTGCCGGCGAGCAGGGTATCCGCTCGCCATCGCCAGCGGAAGCTTGCGGGAAGAAGTGGAATGGCTGCTCGGGAAGCTCAGCCTGCGCGAACACTTCAGCGCCATTGCCACAGCAGAGGATTCCCAACAGTCCAAGCCCGATCCGGAGGTCTATTTGAAGGCGCTCGCCCGGGTGCAGCGATTGGAAGCCTTTCGGAAGAACGCCTTACAACCAGCGGAGTGCCTTGCCATTGAAGACGCTCCAGCGGGAGTTCGCGCTGCGCACGCTGCCGGCATGAAATGCCTGGCTTTCACGCACAGCCAGCCGCCCGAGGCGCTCAGTCACGCAGATTGGATATTTCGGGATTTTACCGGGGTGAACCTGAAAGAAATCGCTAAAAGCTACTGAACCAGCCAGGCCACGCAGCGGCTACCGGTGGATACCGACCGCCGCTGCTACAGCCATCGCCTTCGGCGAGGGATCGTTCCCTTTTGCCACACGGCGGTGATCCGCCAGAAGAGCCAGCATCGCGTTGCGTTCCAACTGCTGGCCGTTTACCGTACACAGCGACAGAGCGCCCAACGTCTTTATAAACTCATGGGTTCGGCGCTGGTGTTCCATCATCGCCATCGGTTCGGCCGTCTTGCGGTAAGCCCACGTCCAATCGCAAACCCAACGCACTAGCGGGGCGTTCGGACGAAGCGCGCCACGCTGTATAGGATCATCGGGCTTAAGCAGCATCGAGAGGCAACCGGGCGCGGTGAGGAATACTAACCGCCCGTTGCGCAACATAGCCTCTGGACGTAGTGCACTTTGGCTCAAGTCTTGCGCCAGCTCGCGCAGAAACCCCGGGCCCGCCATAGCCATCACTTGCTGACCGATTTGTAGTCCTTCGATGACGAACTGTGAAACCTGCGTCAAACTGTGATCGTCGCGAACTACCATCCGGCAGCAGGCAAGAGATTTCAAACCTGCAGTCCCAGCATTTTCAAAGGTTAGCATATGCCTTATTCTCGGCGAAATGACAGCTTCGTGTCAATGGCCTGTACTCGTCCAGTAGATTAGTGACACTCAGGTTCCTTTCGAGGAGATGAGGATTGAGCCAAGAACTGCTGGGGAGTGAGATAGCCCAAG
>NFUN01000053.1 GCA_002197525.1 Acidobacteria subdivision 13 bacterium RH2 MAG17b
AAACTATTGAAAAATCAAGACCGGCGGTCACAGACCGCCGCTACAGCCGCAGTTGTCACACAGACTCTAATGCCGCCCACCTTCATTCGGACACGCCCACTTCCCTCACGCGCGCCGCTCCGGATTCAGCCTTCTTCGCCCGAACCGCCTTTGCCTTCAGGCGGCGTTTCCTCAAAACTCGCCTCCAGGGAGCCCGCATCCAGTTTAGCCATAATTTCCTCAAAGTGCTGGTGGCGATGAATAGTTACCGGCCCAAAGAGCTCCTTTTGCCGTAGAAGAACGGCGTGCAGGCGGACCATCTCCAGCAACGCCAGAATCAGCGCGATCAGCGCGCTACGCGCGACGTATCCTGCCATCAGGTCTTCGAGCTGCACGGGATGGCGCCGTGCGAGCAGCACCTGCTTGACGTGCTCGATCATCTCCGCCACCGTCACCTCTTCGCGCTGAACCTCAAGAGAAGGCCGCTCTTTGGCGCGCTCGATAACCTGCCGGAACGCGGCGATCAGGTCAAAAACCGAAACCGCCAGGCCGGGCTCGTCCTCAGCTTCTAAAAACTCGCCGATTCCGGGCTGTGACCACGTAGCTTCCTCCACCACGCGCTTCGACTGCAGCATCTGCGCGGCGTTTTTGAACTGCTCGTGTTCGAGCAGCCGGTGGACCAAATCAGTGCGGGGGTCATCCTGCTCCTCGGTCGGCGCGGCGGGATCCGGTGGCAGCAAGAGGCGTGATTTGATGTGAATCAGCGTCGCAGCCATAAAAATGAACTCGCCCGCCACGTCAATATCCATCTCTTTGATCAGGTGGAGATATTGCAGGTATTGGCTGGTGATTTGGGCGATGGGGATATCGTAGATATTAATCTTCTGCTTGCGGATCAGGTCCAACAACAGGTCGAGGGGTCCTTCATAAATCTGGAGCTTTAAGAGAGGCGCGGCCTGATCCGTGGCGATGACACCTTGAGCCTGCGGGTTTGCGGGCCGTTCCGGGCCAGCGTCCTCTGGTGCTGCGGATTGGTTTTCTAGGCGTTCTTCCAGCATCATGCAAGAGTCGTGCAATTCCGTAGAACGCGGGGCGGACAGCGAAGTGCACAAAAAAGCGCCCGTTCGCGCGGATCAATCCAGAGCTATGCACGCACCAGGTTCATGGCGGATCGCACCTCTGCCATGGTCGCGCAAGCCACCTGCCGGGCCTTATGCGTTCCCTGATCGAGAATATCCCATACCTGCCGCGGGTTGCGCTCGATCACCCTGCGCCTCTCCTGTATGGGCGCCAGGAATTCATTCAAATGACCGGCCATGAGCTTCTTGCATTCAACGCAGCCAATCTCCGCCGTGCGGCATTCGCGATTGACCCGCTCGATGACTTCCGTCGGAGAAAATATCTTGTGAAAATCGAACACCGGACATACGTCGGGATTTCCTTTGTCGGTCCGGCGTTTACGGGCCGGATCAGTCACCATGCCGGCAACTTTTTTTGAGACCGTTTCGGGCGCGTCGGAAAGAAAAATGGCATTGTCATAGCTCTTGGACATTTTGCGCCCGTCGGTACCCGGTAGCCTTGGCGCAGGAGTCAGAAGAGCCTCCGGCTCCGGGAAGACGGGACGATAAAGATGGTTGAAGCGGCGTCCGATTTCCCTTGTAAGCTCCACATGCGGGACTTGGTCCTCGCCTACCGGGACGGCATCCGCCTTATAAATCAGAATATCCGCGGCCTGCAATACGGGATAGCCGAGGAATCCATAGGTATGCAGATCACGCCCCTTCAGGTTTTCGAGCTGTTCTTTGTAGGTTGGCACGCGCTCAAGCCAGCCGAGAGGAGTAAACATGGAGAATAGCAGGTGGAGCTCAGCGTGCTCCGGCAGCCGCGACTGAATGAACAGCGTCGATTGGGAAGAATTCAGGCCCGCCGCCAACCAGTCCGTTACCATCTCCTGAATATTGTTTTGCAGTTCCCCGACGTCGGCGTAATCCGTAGTAAGCATGTGCCAGTCGGCCACAAAGTGATAGCTCTCGTACCGGTCTTGCAGTTTCACCCAGTTGTCCAGCGCTCCCACCAAGTTGCCGAGATGCAACCTGCCGGTGGGACGCATACCGCTCAGGATTCGGGGACGATGGCTGGCATTCTCCGGCATATGTTGTCTCGGAAGACGGCGTGGAAGGCCCTGGCCGCGTCATTAGAAAGCACCAGAGGAGCCTCACCTCGGTTGTGTATCGGTGCTAGAATAGCACACTTTACCAGTGCGCAAACCTCAAGCAAGCCGCCGCTACAGCAAACTGACCCATTACCAAGCCGGCTGACAACAGGAGCGGATAAGTGGCGGCAATCCACATCGATAGTGCGTCACCCAGAAGCGCCAAAACTCGCTCGGGCAAGGGTTGGCCGCTGCTGCAAAGCCTGCCAGAAGCTGAACGGTGCTCGCATTAATCCGTTCCATCCCGTTTTCCTTTTCCTTGCTTGATCGGGCGTGTCTTTTGCTATGATACCGGGGTGCGCCGGGTATTTGCGGCTCAAATTCTAAGGAAGGAGAACCACCAGACGGCCGTATGCGGTCCCGAAACATAAAGTGGCCTGCGCTGTCCACAGCGCTCGTCTGGCTAGCGCTCTCCGCGCCGGCGGTCGCGCGAAAGCAGCCACCGCTCGTCAATCTTACGGTACTTGTCACCGATCACGCCACGCATAAGCCGGTGTTCCAGGCTCACCTCACGCTGCAGTTCCGCGACCCCCACAGCCGATTCGGAAAGGTAATTTCCTATAGCGCCAAAACCAACCTTCAGGGCGAATACAAGTTCAATTTCATTCCCATGGAGACGGTTTACTTGATCGTTACTGCCTCCAAGCACCAAACACTAGGTAACAGCTCCCAGATCACGCAGGATAACCAGGTGATCCACGTGGAACTCAGAAGGCCTCGGCCCCTGCGCTGATCCGAACCTGCCACGGCTTCGAATTTAACACGAGCCTTTCCGCCTGGTCCGGTTTGCCACCTCGCGCCGTTGCACTCAGAATGAATTCACTGAAAACAAAAGCGTTAAAATGGCGTGCACCAATTTAATGCAAAGTGTTAAAAGCCCTTCACAACCGGAGTCTTAAGCTCGCAACTTCGCGTTTTTCCACAAACTTTTCAACAGAACTGTTGATAAAAATTATTCGGTTTTATTAACTAGTTGTGTATCGCATGAAAGGTGGTTTTAGATTGAATTAATCTCTGCTTTTGGTTTGGCCTGTGGATTGGCATCGGCTGAAATCAGAAAAAATTGGGCCCGTGCCGTAACCCAAAGGAGCAAGCCCGCCATCCTGCCATTCTTTGCCGGGGCGGCAAAGAATGGCAGGAATCGTTTGTTGTCATAAACGCATGATTTTTATATCCGCCCAGAATGACGCTCAATGGACTTCTTCAGCGCCCTGCTACGGCTGCTTCGGGCTGACGGATGCGGGTTGTTGGGTGAAATAAGTCTGATCCATCCAAATGGGTGTTTGCTTCTTCAGATTCGCGACCTCCGCATTGACCTTCTGCTGACGTAAAGCATTTTCGATATCCGGCACCGCTTGTTGAAGAGTAATTTCCGGATGGCCTACAACCTGGAAGAAGACGATGGCGTTCGGAGTGTCTTGAACGGGAGACATCTCGCCGTTCTTAAGCTGGAAGGCGCTCTTAACAAAGGCAGGAAGGTTAGGATCGTTCTGAATAGTCCGGGGTTGCGTACCGATGATTACTTCGTTAGGCACCGCGAACTGCTTCGCTACTTTCGTGGCATCCTGGCCGGAAGCGAGCGCCTTGCGGATAGCCTCAGCGCGCGCCTGAGCTGCCTGTGGAGAAAGCCCTGGCGTACTCCCACCCTGGCCTTGCTGGGCCTTTCGTATCGCCACCTCGCGGATCTGTACCTGTTGAAATTGCGAAGTATGGGTTGAATAGTATTGTTTGACTTCCGCCGGGGTCACCACCGCTTTCGAAGCCAGCTTCTGATATTCGAGGCTCGCGAGCAATTGTTCGCGGCGCTGTTCCAGGGCCTTCTGGAAAAGGGGAGAGGAATCCAGGTGGGCGCTTTGCGCCGCCTGAGAAAGCACCAGAAGGGTGGCGTACTGGTCGCCGATCGAGCGGCGCCCCTGGCTTGCCACTCGTTGGCGCGCTTGCGGGCTGAGCGATTGGAGAATGAAATCGACATCGGCTTGCGTCACTTGAGCGTTGCCGACCTTAAGCACGACCTTATTAGCGTCCGCGGCGTTCAAACTCCCGGACGCTGCCGGATGACCGGTTTGCGCACACACGCCCATCACCACCCCTAGGATGGAAAGTACGCCTGCGATGCAAATGGATTGATATACTTTTAGCTGTCTCATTATGTATCTTTTTCCCAAACCCTTTCTTAGTCAATTCTAGTATTTTACCACCAGGACATCTCCACGCAGGAAGCCTTTTTCGCGTCTTCCGGACTAACCGGGCTGTCCTCGGGCAAGCCGGGTTCCGTCAACATCTTCGTTAATGTCTGCCACAAGCCGTTTCTTCCTTGTCCCCGTGAAAGCGTCCGGCCATTTCTTATTTTGCCGGAGCGAATGTCCTTGCGTCAATTGCGGGTTTGAGTAAAAATCAGAGGCTTGGATTGATTCAGATCACCGGTGTGGAAAGCAGCTCGGGAGGAAATCTATGATCGTCGGGGTGCCTAAGGAGAGTTTTCCAGAAGAGCGGCGGGTGGCGCTCGTGCCGCTGGTCGTTCCGATTCTCGCGAAGGCGGGCATGGAGGTGGCGATTGAAGCGGGCGCGGGCGCTAGCGCGGGCTACCCGGACGCCGATTACGCGGCGAAGGGCGCACAGATTCTCGCCGGGCGTGCTGAAGTCTTCGAGAAAGCCGCCATCATCACCCAGGTCCTCTGCCACGGCTCGAACGATAAAACGGGCAAGGCCGACTTGCCCCTCCTCCGCCAGGACCAGGTTCTTGTAGGCTTCCTGCGTCCGATCGGGTCGCTCGAAACCGTGCAAGAGACCGCGGCCACGGGTGTGACTTCCTTTGCCGTCGAACTCATGCCGCGCATCACGCGGGCGCAGAGCATGGACGCCCTCTCCTCGATGGCCACGATCTGCGGTTACAAAGCGGTGCTGATCGGGGCTGACACGGTGCCGCGGCTCTTTCCCATGATGACGACGGCGGCCGGAACCATCTCGCCGGCTCGGGTCTTTATCATTGGCTGCGGGGTCGCCGGGCTGCAGGCCATCGCTACCGCGCGCCGCCTGGGTGCGGTGGTCTCCGCCTACGATCTGCGGCCGGTGGTGAAAGAGCAGGTGCAGAGCCTGGGCGGCCGTTTCGTCGAGCTTCCGATCCAGGCCGAAGACGCCCAAGACGCCCGCGGCTACGCGCGCGCCCAGGAGGAAACGTTTTACCAGCGCCAGCGCGAACTGCTGGGCCGCGTGGTGGCCGAGAGCGACGTCGTGATTACGGCGGCCGTGATTCCGGGCAAGAAATCGCCCCTGCTCGTCACCCGAGACATGGTAGAAAAAATGGCTCCGGGTTCCGTGATCGTGGATCTGGCGGCGGAACGCGGCGGGAATTGCGAGCTGACCCAGGCCAGCAAGGCCGTGGTTGAACACGGCGTCACGATCGTTGGATACATCAACCTCGCCAGCCGCGTACCGTATCATGCCAGCCAGATGTACGCGCGAAACCTCACCGCATTCCTCACCCACTTGGTGAAGAACGGCAAGCTCGCGATCAGTCTCGAAGACGAAATCACGCGCGATACGCTGGTGACGCGCTCCGGACAGATTGTCAACACGATGGTGCAGAAATTCTTTTCCCTGCCTTCGGCCAGCGCCCAAGGTCAGGCCTCATAATTCCGGGAGGAAACGATGCCGTCCGATTTTACAACAAGCTTGTTGGTGTTCCTGCTGGCAGGGTTCGTCGGCTTCGATGTGATCCGGCGTGTCTCGCCCATGCTTCACACACCGCTGATGTCACTCACGAACGCGCTCGACGCGGTCGTGGTGGTCGCCGCCATTATCATCACGGGGCGGCACGAGTCAACACTTTCCACCATACTTGGGGCCGTGGCGGTGGCTGCGGCATTCAGCAATATGGTGGGCGGCTTCCTCATCACGGACCGCATGCTGCGGATGTTCAAAATCAGCGGACGTAAAAAACAATGACACCACTCATCACTCAGCAACTCATCGATTTTGCGTACATTGCCGCCATCGTCCTGTTCATCCTGGCGCTGAAATGGCTGAGTTCGCCGGCTAGTGCGCGGCGTGGCGTGCTCGCGGGCGAGATTGGGGCGGCTATCGCCGTCGTCACCACATTTTTCAACCCCGGCATGGTCCAGTACCGGTGGATTGCGGTCGCGCTGGTGGTGGGCGCGATTGTGGGCATCCCTCTCGGTCTGGTTCGGATGACCGCCGTGCCTCAGCGGACCGCTATGAGCCACGCCTTCGGCGCGCTGGCTGCGGCGGTGATCGGCATTTCCGAGTATTACGTGCGCGCCCCTCACGTCACCAAGTTCGGAATGACCGAAATCGCGCTCGAAGTCATTATCGGCTCGCTCAGTTTCACCGGCAGTCTGATTGCGGCGGGCAAGCTGCAAGAGATTTTGCCGCAGCGGCCCATCACGTACAAGGGGCAGAACTTTGTCAGCCTCTCGGTGCTCGGCGCGGCGGTTCTGGTCGCCCTCGTTTTGATCGTCCACCCGGGCTATACCTTCCTTTTTCCGGCCATGGTGGTGCTCTCGCTCGCCTTCGGCGTGATGCTGGTTACGCCGATCGGCGGCGCCGACATGCCCACCGTCATTTCGCTGCTGAACTCCTACGTCGGCCTTTCGGCGGCCTTGTTGGGCTTTGTGCTGAGCTCCAAGGTGTTGGTGGTTGCCGGGGCGCTCGACGGCTCTTCCGGCTTCATTCTGTCTGTCATCATGTGCAAGGCCATGAACCGGTCGTTCACCAACGTGATGTTCGGGGCGTTCGGCCAGTTGCAAGTTTCTGCGGCCGGGAAACAGGAAGAGCGGACCGTGCGCAGCGCCACGCCTGAGGAGGCGGCCACCATCCTTGGCTCGGCGAACTCTGTGGTGGTGGTTCCGGGTTACGGGATGGCGGTGGCACAAGCGCAGCACAGAGTGCGCGAACTGTACGACATTCTCACCCACCGCGGCGTCGACGTGAAGTTCGCCATCCATCCGGTCGCGGGCCGCATGCCGGGACACATGAACGTACTGCTTGCGGAAGCCGATATTCCCTACGACAAGTTGATCGACATGGAAGCCGCCAACAGCGAAATGGCCCAAGCCGATGTCGCACTCGTCATCGGCGCGAACGACGTCACAAACCCCGCCGCCAAGACCGACCAGGGGAGCCCGATCTACGGCATGCCGATCATCGAAGTGAACAACGCCCGCACGGTCATGGTGATCAAGCGCAGCCTGAACCCGGGATTTGCCGGCATTGATAATCCACTCTATTACATCGACAAAACCTTGATGCTTTTTGGGGATGCCAAGGCTTTTGTAGGCTCCATCGTGCGGGAACTGGGCAGCGGCGGGCACGAAGCCTAACCCAACAGGGCGCGGCGCGAATCATCCCATCCCCCGCAGTTTTCTCCCGCGGGGGAAGCGGGACCCCGGCGAGCCGGGGTCGATAATGAGTTGTTCTTCGGTGCCAATACCCACATGGCGTTCTGCGACGCCCAGGACGTGATCAACAAGATGATCCAGAGCCTCAGGGAATTGTGAGCGCGCAGCGTCCCGGAGTTTCCATCTTCCCGCCAATTTGCTCGCCTCTCCGGGATCCTTACCCTTCGTACCGCTTTTGAATCTCACGCTGAAAATTCACGGCCGTCACCACTGACCTGCCCCCCAAAAACTGGACCAGTAGCAATGTGAGTCTTCCGGGGTATAACAAGCCCAGGAGGACGAGCGATGAAATCAAACCGGTTCACGGAGG
>NFUN01000054.1 GCA_002197525.1 Acidobacteria subdivision 13 bacterium RH2 MAG17b
CCTCCGTGAACCGGTTTGATTTCATCGCTCGTCCTCCTGGGCTTGTTATACCCCGGAAGACTCACATTGCTACTGCTCCAGTTTTTGGGGGGCAGGTCAGGTCAAGCCCTCAGACAACTGGAGGATCTCTGGGGTGCATGGATTGAGTGCGTTGGTGAGGCCCAGGATTGTCTTTTTTCAGCGATGTTAGCCGCTGGAGATGATTTTCAATCCGCCACATACGCGGCTCTGACCGGCTTTTACCGGCTTTCAGTCAGTGCGATGCGAAGCGCGCTGGAGCTCATGACAATTGGCACGTGGGCCCAGGTATGCGACAAAGATGCGGAATATCGCGTGTGGCGAGAGGGGAAATCTACTCTTTCCTTCGGACAGGCGTGTGATGGTCTAATTTGCGCAACTAATGCGCTCCGGAAGCACCTTCGCGCAACTGTCAATGACAGCCTTTTTGACCAAAAGACACCGACCAACCAAGGCGGGTTTGCCTGGAGGACGTACGAAGGTTTGTCGGACTTTTCCCATGCCCGGCCAAGCTACTCTGATGGCGCTATACGCAACAGTAACGGGCCGATCTATGTCAAATCGGCCTTCAATCACGTTTCGTGGATTCAATTTGAAACGATGGGCCTCTGTTTTGTGCTGCTTCTGCTTGCGCGGCCCCGCGCCAAAGCTCCTCAGACCGTCGTGCACCTTTTCGGGGACGTTAAACGGGTTAGGTCACAGGTAACGCGGGCAGCGTTTGAAGCTCTTCTCCGGAACTGAGCGTGAGATTTTCCACATCGCTCGCTCTGGAGGAATTGCGAAATGCGCGTTCCGGTAGGACGTCGCCTACTCGGAAGCGCAGAGTTGTTTTTTAACTCTGCGGCCCTTTGATCGGGATTCTTTCAAATCCTCACCCTCTTATCGGCGGGCAACAGCAAGGGTAGCGCGGAGTTAATTTTTAACTCCGCGGCTTTTGAGCCAAATCCATTCGACAAACCGCGGAGTTTCTGAGATTTGAAACTCCGCGCTACCTTGCTTCGCGAACCTTTACGTCTTTGCACCTTGGCGAGAGGTCTTTTAGCTTTTTGACCTTTTTTTCACAGCTTCTTTGTGATGTCTGCGATCCACTCAGGCGGAAGCCTCTTGGAGAGAATTCCGCCTACTGATTCCGGCTGCGGACCTCAATCGCAGACATGTCGAGAGACGCATGTCTGCGCCATCCGACGGACGTGGTACATAGCAGGTTAGTTTCGGCTACCACAGAGGCGCTATCCCCACCACCTGTGGTAGAGCGCATTGTCGGTGCCTTTCACGAAAATGTCGAGGCGGCCGGCTGACCACGAGACAGCGCAGGGAGGGGAGGTGAGCACGCCACCCAGAGATTCCCAACCACCCCAAGCCGAGCCGTCCCACCATTTGTGATACATGGCGTTGTTGTCCCCGGCGCCAAAAATATCCAGGCGATTCGGCGCCCAAGAAGCGACGCTTGGGACCGACGTCAAATTGCCGCCCAGGGACTCCCAGCCACCCCAAGCTGATCCGTCCCACCATCGGTGGTAGAGAGCGTTATCCGTTCCGAGAGCGAAGACGTCAAGCCGGTTTTCGTCCCAGGAAACGCCGGAAGGAGGGGAGGTAAGCACGCCGCCTAGGGACTCCCACCCCCCCCAGGCCGTTCCGTCCCACCATCGGTGGTAGAGGGCATTGTCGTCGCCCCGCGCGAATATATCCAACCGGTTCGGACCCCAGGCAATTGCCGCTGGAGGTGAGGTCAGGTTGCCTCCGAGCGACTCCCAGCCGCCCCAGGCCGAGCCGTCCCACCACCGGTGCCAAAGCGCGTTATCATCCCCCAGGGCGAACACATCCAGGCGGTTTTCACCCCAAGCCACTGCCGCCGGAGGTGAGGTCAGGTTGCCTCCGAGCGACTCCCAGCCGCCCCAGGCCGAGCCGTCCCACCACCGGTGCCAGAGCGCGTTGTCATCCCCCAGGGCGAACACGTCAAGACGGTTAGGACCCCACGAGACGGCGGTGGGTGGTGAGGTAATGTTTCCAGCCAGCGACTCGAACCCGCCCCAGGCTGATCCGTCCCACCACCGGTGGTACATGGCGTTGTTCGTGCCTCGCACAAACACATCGAGCCGGTTAGGACCCCACGCGACGGCCGAGGGGGGAGAAGTGAGTATGCCGCCCAGCGACTCGAACCCGCCCCAGCTTGAGGTTGGGCTGAGCAAGGGAAACGGATTATCCGTGGTCAGCCCGGAAGGACTGCCCTGCGGGAAGTGAGCCTGGAGAAGAGACGTGAACTGTGTCCAACCATCGGTTCTTCCGGTCAAGTTGGAGTATGTCTGGCCTAACGTCGAAGCCCCTGCCAGGACGATCTCTTGCCAACTGAAATGGAGCTGATACCGCAGCCAGTTCAGGAACAACACGGAGCACCCGATGGATGTGTAATCCTGGTCAGTTGGTTCGGTGTTGTCTACCCAGTTTGGCCGGTTGCTATCGAGCCAGGTTGGCGCGGAGACGAAATCGGAAGGCTCGGCCCCAGGGTACAGCGCATTGGCCAGCACGCGCGACAGGCCTTCGCCGTTGCTTGACGAGCAACTCCAGCCGCGGCCAATGCTGGCTTCGAAGACTTCGTCTTCCTCCGCAATCACCAGTTGCCGCATGAAAGGGATGTCAACACCGGGGCCTGAATTTGCCTGGATGGAGATGTCGGTCGAGGCGCAGCTTGGATGACTAGCGCCATTGGCGCCGGGCACGATATGGATGGCGAACGGCAGACCAGCCGGCGTAATGCCGCCAAAGTATCCCTGCAAGCGGAAATAATCCGACTCGCAAACCGCGAGAATGGCGCTTGCGATAGTCTGGCCACTCGTACCAAGACTGGGGTCATATGAAACGTTGAAATGTGCCGTGCTGCCGGCTGGTGTATCGCCGGCCAATGCTGGCGCTGCAGTAACCTCTGCGCGTGGCTGCCGCGGCAGCATCACGCTTGGCGAGACAGTACCCGGCGCCGCTCCCGTCGCTTTCGGTGTCATTTGTCCTCCTTGAGACAAGCCTCCTCAGAGGCAGGGCAATGAACACAATCTCCTGAGAGAAAGTGTTCGGGGTTAGTCAGAGCGTGAGCGGATGCAGGAGCACCTTCAAATCACGCACCTTAGACGAATAGTTAGCCTGTCGATCCTTCAACCTAGGTGGGAAAACCCTTCAACCCTCGAATGCGCTCGCGCATCCGCAACATGTAAAGAGACAGGTGTGATTTATCACAGTCGATAGGGTTAGTCAATGGTAAATTAGGCAATCGAATTTTGGCCGCGCTGCTATTCTTGCCTTGACGGGAGGCCGCCACCCAGGGCAACTGCGCACGACTTAAGTCGTCGCCAAATGAGCGGCCTTCGGCTACGATGGATGTGAATTAAAACGCCGCGCGCCCGAACCATCTCAGGAGGAGAAATGGCCTACATTATCGCCGAGCCCTGCATCAACACGAAAGACACCGCTTGCGTGGACGTGTGTCCGGTAGACTGCATCCACCCGCGCAAAGACGAAGCAGGTTTTGCCGAACTGGTCCAGCTTTTCATCGACCCGGTCGAATGCATCGACTGCGGCGCTTGCGTGCCGGTTTGTCCAGTTTCTGCCATCTTCCCGCAAGAGGACCTTCCCGAGAAGTGGACAAGCTTTACCGAAACCAACGCCAAGTATTACAACCGGTGAACGGAGGGCTGCGCGGCCCATACAGCAGTCACGAAAAACTCGCGGTTGCCGCTTGCGCCCGGAAGGACGCTTTCGCTCGCGCCGAGTAGCCTGAAGCCGAGAGCCTCGATCTTGCGCGATACCTTCTCGATGCACTGGCGGTGGACCTCCGGGTCGCTCACGATGCCGCCCCTGCCCACCTGCTCCCGGCCCGCCTCGAATTGAGGTTTCACCAACACGAGCAGTTCAGCCTGGGGATTCAACAGCGGCGGCAACACGGGGAGAATCAGCGTGGCGGAAATAAACGAAACATCCATCGTCGCAAGGTCTGCACGGGAGCCGAGCTGCTCCAGGCGCAAGGTACGGGCGTTGGTTTGCTCCAGCGCCGTCACCCTGGGGTCGCTCCGCATCTTCCAGTCCAATTGATTGGTTCCCACATCCACAGCGAGCACTCTTGCCGCACCCCGCTCAAGAAGGCACTGCGTAAAGCCTCCGGTGGAAGCGCCGATATCGAGGCAGACCTTTCCGCTAGGATCAATTTGAAAATGGTCCAGCGCGGCTTCGAGCTTCAGCCCGGCGCGGCTCACGTACTTGAGCGACTCGCCCACCATGCGCAACTCCGCTTCGACCTCCACTGAGGCGCCACACTTTTCTACTTTTTGCCCGTTTACCAACACCTGGCCGGCCAGAATCATAGCCTGCGCCTTCTCGCGCGACGGCGCGAGGCCGCGCTCCACGAGCAGCCGGTCAAGACGGGTTTTTGAGGGACGCGCCGCGGACATGGATCGGAGTGGTTATACACACGGTCGTAAGCCGCTTACGGCTCTGCCGCAATCCGGCGTTGCGCCTCCGGAAGCCGCTGGCTGGTTTGTCAGGGCATGACCCCGCCGGAGAGCTTTCAGGAATGCCGCAAAGACCGGTAATGAATCTCGGAGCGCATGGGACACTCTTCAGCGTAGTTTTTGATCCGTTCGACAATGCCGTCCACGTCCAAGCCGTACTTGGCGTGCAACAGATTGGGCGCGCCGTGAGGGATGATGCGGTCCGGCACGGCGATACGCAGAATGCTGGCGGGAATTTTGCGGTCGTGCAGCATCGCCGCGACGTTCGCACCGAAGCCGCCCGCTTCCGTTCCTTCCTCAGCCGTGACCAGGAATTGTTTTTCCGCAGCCAGCACGCAGAACAGATCTTCATCAAGCGGCTTCGCAAAGCGCGCGTTGATGACCGTGGCGTGAATACCGAGCGAGGCCAGGCGCGAAGCGGCCTCCAGGCAGGGATAAACCATGCTGCCGAGCGCCAGAATGGCAATGTCGCCGTCCTCGCGCAAAATTTCGGCCTTGCCGGTTTCAAGGCTCTTAAACTCCGCGTCGAGCGGCACGCCCAGGCCGTTACCCCGTGGGTAGCGCACGGCGGCGGGCCGGCCCAGGTTCACGGCTGTGTACAACATGTGGCGCAACTCGTTTTCGTCTTTGGGCGCCATCACCGTCATGCCGGGCAGCGCCGTCAGATACACCAGATCGTAGAGTCCGTGATGCGTAGGCCCGTCCGCACCGACAAGCCCCGCGCGGTCAAGCGCCAGCGTTACCGGAAGTTCCATCAAGCAGACTTCATGCACCAACTGGTCATAGGCGCGCTGCAGGAACGTGGAATAAATCGCCGCCACAGGCCGCATCCCTTCGCAAGCAAGGCCGGCGGCAAAATTGACTGCGTGCTGCTCCGCAATACCGACATCGAAAAAACGAGCGGGAAATTTCTTGGCAAATTCGTCGAGCCCAGTGCCCTCGCACATGGCGGCGGTGATGGCCACCACGCGAGGGTCTTTTTCCGCCAATTGGCAGGCGGCTTTGCCGAAGACGGAGGTATAGCTGGGCGCTTTGACAGGAGCCTTATGGAACGCGCCGGTCGAAACGTCAAACTGGGTCACGCCGTGATATTTCATCGGGAGCTGCTCGGCGTGCGGGTAACCCTTGCCCTTCTGCGTGACCACGTGGAGCAGGGTGGGACCGGGGTTATCCTTCACTCGCGCGAGCACCGCAAGCAGTTCGTCCAGATTGTGGCCGTTAACCGGCCCGACATACTCAAACCCCAACTCCTGAAACACCATGCCGGGAATCAGGAGCGTCTTGGCGGATTCCAAAATGTCCCGCGAAACCCTGAGCAGGCGCGGACCGATGCGCGGCACGGAGAGAATCATCTTCTCCACTTCTTGCGTGAGACGGTGATAGGGCTGGCCGTGCACGATGCGGTTCAGGTAGCCGGCAATCGCGCCGACATTCGGAGAGATGGACATCTCGTTGTCATTTAGGATTACCAGCATTTTTTTCTTGAGCGTGCCCAGGTTGTTGATGCCTTCGAGGGCGACGCCGCCTGTGAGGCCCGCGTCGCCAACCACAGCCACCACATAGAAATCCTCGCCCTTAACGTCGCGCGCCACGGCCATGCCGAGCGCTCCCGATATCGCCGTGCAGGCGTGGGCCACGTTAAAGGCGTCATAGGGGCTTTCCGAGCGGACGGGGAAACCGGAAATGCCGCCGTACTGCCGGAGCGTGGGGAACCGGTCGCGGCGGCCCGTGAGTATCTTATGGCCGTAGGCTTGATGGCCTACGTCCCACACGATCTTGTCGCGTGGGGCGTCGAAGGTGTAATGGAGCGCCAGGGTAAGTTCCACCGCGCCCAGACTGGAAGCCAAGTGCCCTCCCACGCGCGATACTACGGAGATCAGGTAATCGCGCAACTCTTCGGCAACCCTCGGGAGAGCCGTGCGCGGCAACGCCTTGAGGTCTGCGGGTGAGTCGATGCGGGTCAGGTACTGGTATTCCATCTATGATGTCCTCTCGACTAAATAATAGGCCAATTCCCGCAACCTGTGAGCGCGTTCCCCATACGGCTCCAAAGCCTCGCTGGCCTCGCGTACCAGTTCTGACGCCCTGCGGCGCGAATCCTCCACTCCGTAAAGCGCCGGGTAGGTAGCCTTGTGCTGATCGCGGTCCTTGCCCGCCGTCTTACCCAGGTCCTCCGTGGAACTGAGCACGTCCAGCAGGTCATCAGCAATTTGGAAGGCCAGCCCGACCTTTTCGCCGTAGCGCGTCACGCGATTGAGATCGGCCTCGCCGGCGCCGGCGTAAAGCGCCCCGGTGCGCACTGCCGCGCGAATCAGGGCGCCGGTTTTGCTGGCGTGAATGTATTCGAGCGTGGCCGCATCCACCTTGCCATCCTCGGCCTCGAGGTCAGCCACCTGGCCGCCCACCATGCCGTTTGGCGTGCCGATGGCTCGCGTCAGCTCGTAAATCGCTCGCAGCTTCAACTCATCACTAGGCTGTCCAGGACCGGCCATCACTTCAAATGCCAGAGTCAGCAACGCGTCGCCGGCCAGGATGGCCATGGCTTCGCCGAATACGCGGTGACAGGTGGGCTTGCCTCGCCGCAAATCGTCATTGTCCAAAGCCGGAAGGTCGTCGTGGATCAGCGAGTAGGTATGGATCAGTTCCAACCCGCAAGCGCGCCGCCGCAGGCTGGCCTCATCCCCCGCGAATAGCTTTCCCGCCTCGATGCAAAGGATTGGCCGGAGCCGCTTGCCTCCGGCAAAAACAGAGTGCCGCATTGCCTGATGAATCGTAGCCGGAGGGACATCAGGCCTCGGCAGCAGCCGGTCCAATTCTTCGTCCACCTGCTCCCGCAGGCGCTCAAGATGCTGCCCGATTGCTAAGCTCACTGTTGCGCTCATGCCTGTGACGGCCATTTGCTGGTGCGGCGCTCTATGAGCGCCGGAAACACGGCGGCCAGAGGCCGCCGCACCAGTAAAGGCTGTCATACTTTAACTGTTCTTCTTAATATCCTCTGCGTCGCCGGGCAAAAAAGGCTCGGCTTCCACCGCTCCTCCGGCGCGCTTCTTGAGAATTTCCACGCGGCCTTCGGCTTCTTCGAGTTGTCTCTGGCAGGCGGCTGACAATTGCATGCCCTCTTCGTAAAGTTGGAGAGCCTTTTCGAGCGGCAGATCGGCGCTCTCAAGCTCACTAACGATGGCATCCAGCCGTTCGAGATTTTTTTCGAAGCTGTCCGCCTTGCCGGATTTTGCGCCTTGCGCCACGCGCGATCTCCTTAGACTCCCGCTCGCCTCGCTTATTGAGGTTTACAAATTATAGTGACGGCTGCTACTGGTGCGCCGGTGTCCCCACCGGCGTCTTCCGGCGCTGAGGACAGCGCCGCTACCGTTGTCAAATACGCACTACTCTGGCCGTGTCACGGTTCCGCCCAGCGCCTCCGCCACTTCCGCCGCCATGGCATAGCGCCCGAACGGAGCGCTGATTTGCGCGCCCTGTACCATGCCGCGAACTTCGAGCAGCATCTCCTGGGCGATCTTCAGACCCTCGGCTCGCGCCCGGTCTCCGGTATCCGCCTTCTTCATGCGCTCGAGAATTTGCGGCGGGACGGACATGCCGGGCACTTCATTATTCAAAAACTCGGCGTTGCGGTAACTGGCCAGAGTAAAAATGCCCGCGAGGACCGGAATGGGGGGCGCGCCGCCTGCCTCGATGCGCTTCAGAAAACGGGCCAATTGATCCGTTTCAAAGACGGGCAAGGTCAGCGCGAAATTCGCTCCGGCCTCCACTTTATACTCGAAGCGGCGAATCTCTTCATCCAGGTTCGGCGACGCCGGGTTCACTCGCACGCCGATCAAAAAGCTGGTTTGCGCCCCCATCGGATTTCCGGACGCGTCCAAACCGCGATTCAGATGGCTCAGAATGTTGACCAAGCCAATCGAGTCCACGTCGAAAACGGCTGTGGCTGCCGGAAATGCCTGCAATTGGGCCCGTTCACCCGTCACCGCCAGTATGTTCGCGAGGCCGAGCGCGTGCGCCCCGAGTAGGTCCGACTGGATGGCGACCACGTTCCGTCCGCGGCAACTATAATGCAGCAGGGCTTCAAGGCCGGTCCGCTGCTGGATGAGCGCCGCCAGCGATTGCGCGCTCATGCGCGCCGTGCCGCCCGAACCTTCCGGTACGCTCGCGGCGTCGACGCCCTGGTTTCGCAAATACCCAGCCGCTTCGATTTCCCGCGCCGCATCACAGCCCTTGGGCGGAATCACTTCCACAAGGACTGGAAACTCCTTCCGAGCGAGCTTGGCT
Source organism: Acidobacteria subdivision 13 bacterium RH2 MAG17b (assembly GCA_002197525.1). Classification (GTDB taxonomy): domain Bacteria; phylum Acidobacteriota; class Terriglobia; order UBA7540; family UBA7540; genus RH2-MAG17b. Next base: position 8,796 of record NFUN01000054.1, read on the forward strand.
GCAAGCCGCGAGCGCTTCTCCACCGGAAGCGGCTCCGCGGCCGTTTCCTCCGCCTCCCGCACCTCCACCCTCGGGCGGGAGCGAAGCGGGCCCGCCACACGCACTGCTTTCTTGATGGCGCGAATGTGCTCCGGCGTTGTCCCGCAACAACCGCCCACCAGACGCACGCCGAGGTCAACGAACCGCTGCGCATACTCGGCCATGTAGTCCGGAGAGCATAGGTAAATGCTTCGGCCGCCCACTTCCCTGGGCAGACCCGCGTTCGGCTGAGCAGAAAGTTTGCGGGCAGTGACCTTCGCCATGCGCTCGAGCGCGTCCGACATTCCGGCCGGTCCCACGCTGCAGTTCAGACCGATTACATCCGCACCCCATTCGTCCAGCCGCCGCGTGAAATCCTCCGGAGCGGTTCCCGTGGGCGTATTGCCGTCCTCCTGGACAGTCATCTGCACGACGACCGGAAGCCCGCACACCTCGCGGGCGGCCAGAAGCGCCTGGCGAGCCTCATTCACGTCAACCATAGTTTCGAGCACAATCAGGTCCGCTCCGCCTTCCGCCAGCGCTGCAATCTGTTCCCGGAAAATCTCGCGGCCTTCTTCGAGCGATGTCGGGCCGAGCGGCTCCATGCGCAGCCCGAGCGGACCCACCGCCCCGGCAACGTAAAGGCTGTCGCCAGCGATTTCGCGCGCCAGGCGCACCCCGGCCAAGTTGATCTCGCGGACCTTTTGCGCCAAGCCGTACTTTTCTAGCCTCGTCCGGTTGGCTCCGAAGGTGTTCGTCTCAATCACCTCCGAGCCGGCCTTCACGTAACCAAGGTGAACGTCTTTTACGAGCTGGGGCTGGCTGAGGTTTAGCTCATCCAGACAGCGGCTGAACGAGACGCCCTTCGAATAGAGCATCGTGCCCATGGCTCCATCCGCCAGCACGATCCGCTTTTCGAGTCTCTCTAAAAAGATTTCCCGCATTGTCATTTCAGTTTAACACGGCTGATAAACACCGGGATGATGGTTTGATTACCGTCAGTTTCCCGCTGGATGCGGGAGACTTATAATGAAAATGCTGTTTCTACGGCATCCCAAAACTTTGCGAGTGAAATTCAGGGCAAAAGACCACCGTGATCCTTGGGCTTACTTCGGAATCTGATGCTCGTTCATTGCCATCAGCGGGCGGCTGAATGAAAACCCAGCAACAACGGCTTTTGGAAGCGTATGCGGAATGCCACGCCATTAGCCGCCGGCATTACGAGAACTTTCCCACCGCCTCGATCCTCGTGCCTCGGGACAAACGCGATGCGCTCGCCGCGATCTATGCGTTTGCGCGAGCGGCAGACGATTTTGCGGATGAACCCGGCGTTGAACGGCCTCTCAGGCCCGAGGAGCGCCTGACGGCTATAGCCGCGTGGCGCGCGCAGCTCGAAGAGTGCTTCGCCGAACCTCCAGAAAAGATTAAGCACCCGGTTTTTCTCGCTTTAGGGGATTCAGCCCTCCGGTACAAGCTGAGTTTCCAGAACCTGGACAATCTACTCCAAGCTTTCGAACAGGATGTCCGCATGAACCGGCACCCGAACTTCGATTCCCTGCTTTCATACTCCAGCCGGTCGGCGAACCCTGTGGGAAGGCTGGTGCTCGAGTTGTTCGATTACCGCGACCCGGCGCTCTTTGAGCTCTCGGACTTCCTTTGCACTGCCTTGCAGCTCGCCAACTTCTGGCAGGATGTAGCGGTGGACTTGGCCCGGGACAGGATTTATCTGCCGATCGAAGATCTCGCTCAATTCGGCCTGTCGGTTGAAGACCTGAAGGGTTTCCTCGCCGCTGGCCGACCGTTGGACGAAGACCGCTGGCGGCGGCTTATGGCTTTCGAAGCAGACCGGACCTCGGCGCTCTTTGAGCGTGGGCGGCCCCTGCCCGAGCTCGTGGGGCGCGAATTGCGCCGCCAGTTGCGGCTCACCTGGCTCGGCGGCACAACTATTCTTGAAAAGATACGGACTATTCATTACGATGTCTTCGGTAGGCGTCCAACGCTAACGGCTCCGGATTTTCTGAGACTCTACGTGCGGTCGTGGCGCAGGCCTGCGGCTCAGACTACATCCCTCAAACCGACGGAGGAACCTTCGTAAAGCCGATGCCCGCCGCGTCCAAGCCCAGCCCCAAACCCATCGTGATGCATCCCTGCCCGAAGCATTTCACGGACTCGCGGACCACGAATTTCTACTATTCCTTTCTCTTCCTTCCTGCTGAAAAGCGCCGGGCCATCGAGGCGGTTTACGCCTTTGCACGAGGCGGAGACGACGCGGCCGACAGCCAACTTGATCCGGCGGCCGCCGCGCGAGAGATTGGCCGCTACCGGGACCTGCTCGACGCCTGCTATGATAGCGATCCAGCCCGTCTCGAATCTCCTCCTCTGCAAGCGCTCGCCGACGCTGTCCAACGCTACTGTATTCCGCGCCAGCCTTTCGACGATCTGCTGGCCGGGATCGAGATGGATCTCGCTATGGATCAGCAGCCGGCGCCTTACAAGACGTTTGTGGACCTCGAGATTTACTGCTACCGCGTCGCCAGCACCATCGGGTTGATCGCCATTGAAATTTTCGGTTATCGCAACCCGCGCACGCGGGAGTACGCGGTAACCCTCGGCAAGGCGCTGCAAATGGTCAACATCCTGCGGGACGTTCAAAGCGACGCGCGCCGGGGCCGCGTGTATCTGCCGCAGGAGGACCTGGAGCGCTTCAACGTGGACCCTCGACGTCTCGCAAGCGGGTGCTACGGCCCGGACTTCGTGAACCTGATGCAGTTTGAAGCGGATCGCACCCGCCGATTCTTCAGCGAGGCGCGCCGTCTGCTTCCTTCCGAGGACCGCCCTTCGATGACAGCGGCGGAAATTATGGCCGCAATCTATTGGCGCTTGCTCGGCAAGATTGAAAGCCAGTCATACAACGTCTTCGGCGAGCGCATACGCATCTCTCGCCGGCTCAAACTCTGGACGGCTCTAACGGTTTACATGGGTGCGGACTGGCAACGCTCAAATTAGATTGCTGGAATGGCCATGGTGATCGTGGCAGACGGGAGTTTTTAGAGCCTGTGTGAAAACAGCGGCTGGTGCGGAGGTCTGTGACCAGGGCACCGCACATTCCGGTGTGGGAAGCGGCGGAGCCGCAGAACACTTCGCGAAAGGCAGACCGTAATTTGGAAAAGCTTGGTCTGTGACCGCCGGTCTTGATTTTTCAAATGCTTCGGCGCTCATAGAGCGCCGCACCAACTCAAATACGGCTGTTTTCACACAGACTCTTTAACCCGCCCGTCCGCTATTGCACATGGACTTCCTCCGGCAGCCTGCTGAAGACAGTAAGCCTTTGCTGGAGGCGGCGCTCGAATCCGGCCTGTTTATGGCAGAGGAAATTCTCATTATCGGCGGGGGTTTCGCTGGCCTGGCAGCAGGTGTAGCGTTGGCGGATGCCGGGCGCCGGGTGCACCTGATCGAACAGAAACCGTATCTTGGCGGGCGCGCACGCTCCTTCCGTTACGCACCCACCGGCTCCGTGGTGGACAACGGTCAGCACATCTTCATGGGCTGTTACCATGCCACGTTGCAGTTTCTCAAAACCGTGGGCACTGAGGACCGCGTCCACTTCCAGCCGCGGCTTTCCGTCAACTTCGTCGATCACCACGCCGGTAACACATCGCTTGTTTGCCCTCGCCTCCCTGCGCCCTGGCATCTGCTGGCCGGAGTCTTACGCTCAGATAGTTTCACAGCCGGTGAAAAGCTCCAGGTGCTGCGTCTTGGCCGTTCACTCCGGGCTGCGGACTCCGGCTGGAGGCCGGTGGACTTTGAACGCCTCACGGTCGACTCCTGGATGGCGCGCCTCGGTCAATCCGAAAGGCTGAGAAGAAACTTCTGGAACTTATTATGCATTGCTGCACTAAACGAGGATCCGCGCATTGCAGCCGCGTCCGTCTTTGAGCCGGTTTTACGCTTGGCGTTATTTCAATCCCCCGAAGATTCGCGCATCGGACTAGCCTCGACCGGCCTGAGCGAATGTTACACAGAGGCTGCCGCGGCTTTCATCCGGGCGAGGCAAGGGAATGTGGAAGTGGAGCGCAACGTCACCGGCTTCGTGTTTTCACAGGAAATTGGCGGCGAGGGCGGCAAAGCACAGTGGGTCGCCAAAGGCGTGCGGCTGGCAGATGGCTCGGTCATCGAGGCGCAAACGATCGTCTGCACGGTTCCGCCCTTTCAGCTCGTGGGCCTGCTGCCCGGTGAAGTGCTTGCTGCCAGCCGCTTTTTTGCTGGTCTCGCGGTTATGCGCCCGGCTCCGATCATTTCGCTGCATCTTTGGTTCGATCGCGATATCACGGACTTGGAGTTTGCCGGCTTGCGCGGCTCCGCTATTCAATGGCTCTTTAACCGGGGAAAAATTCTGGGGACGGGCGAACATTATGTGAGCCTCGTGATCAGCGGAGCCCACGAGCACATCCAGCGCGAAAAGCAAGAATTGTTGAGTCTGGCCCTCGGCGAGCTACAGCAATTCGTCCCGGCCGCACGCGGCGCGCGGCTGCTCCATTCGCTGATCATCAAGGAGCGGTTCGCTACGGTTTCACCCAGCGTGGAGGCAGTTGGCTTTCGCCCGCCCGCTGTGACGCCGGTCCGCGGCCTTCTTCTGGCCGGCGACTGGACACGCACCGGGCTGCCAGCCACCATTGAAGGGGCGGTTAAAAGCGGTTACACTGCGGCTGCCGAAATTTTACAGACCGGCTCGTCATAGTGAAACTCGAACTGCCAGTACACCCGGGTAAGGTGAGGAGGGCGACAGTTGATGAAGCGGCGGGATTTTAATCTCCAGATGTTGAAGTTGGCGGGCGCCGGAGGACTTGCCACCCGGTTCGGAAGCAGGTTGCAAGCGGAAGGCGGTCAGGAAAGCCGCAACCCAAGACTTCAAGGCGCGTACCGTCTTTCGCGCGCCCGCTGGATTTACGTTCATCTGGAAGGAAGCCCTTCCGAAATCGGTTTTCAGCACGGATATCTCCTGGCGCCGGAAATTGCGGACGCATTTAAGTCCGTCCAGCTCACGAACCTCCGCACGGGAAAGTCGCGCGATTTCTTCCGCCAGGCAGCGAGAGAAATGCTCTGGCCGAAGGTGGATACGGAATATCAGGAAGAACTAGAAGGCATTCAAGCGGGTCTGGAAGCACGCGGCGTTCCCATGGGCCTGGATGACGTGATCTGGCTCAACGCCATGGAAGAACTGGCGGACTATTACGCGCCGTGGTACGACGCGCGCCACAAAACGGCCTCCGCAAACGAACCCGTCAGCCCTGGCAATTGCAGCGCGTTTGTGGCCACCGCGAGTTACACGCGAGACCATCAGATTGTGTTCGCTCACAACTGCTGGACCAATTACCTGCACGGCGAGCGCTGGAACATAATCTTCGACATCGCACCGAAGCGCGGCTACCGCATTCTGATGGACGGTTTTCCCGGCGTGATCACGAGCGATGACGATTTCGGCGTCACAAGCGCTGGGCTCATGATCGCGGAAACCACCATCACTCAATTTTATGGTTGGAATCCGGATGGCAAGCCGGAATTTGTCCGCTCCCGCAAGGCCATGCAGTACGCGTCCTCAATTGACGATTACGTCCGCATCATGCTGGACGGCAATAATGGCGGGTACGCCAATGATTGGCTGCTGGCCGACCGCAAAACAGGGGAAATCGCCCAGTTCGAACTGGGCTTAAAGGCTTACCGGGTGTGGCGGACAAAAGACGGATATTTTGTGGGATCCAATTTCGCCCGCGATCCAAAAGTGCTCGCCGAAGACACCAAGTTTGACCCGCACGATCTTTCGGCCTCACCGAACGCCCGCCGCGTCCGCTGGGACCAGTTGATGAAGCAATACAAAGGACGAATTGATGTGAGCCTCGCCCAGCAGTTCCTCTCCGACCACTATGACACCTATGAAAAGAAGGAACAGGCCAACTCGCGCACACTGTGCGGGCACGGGGACTTTTCACGACACGGCGAAAAGGTCTTTGACTGGAAGCCGTATTATCCGGGTGGCTCCGTGACGGGCAAGGTGACCAGCGCCCAGATGACTGCCAAAACAAGCTTCATCGCGCGCCGGGGCCACCCGTGCGGCGAGAACTTCCTCGCGGAGCCGTTCCTTCAGGCGCATCCCGAATACGCCTGGCAATCACCGCTGCTGCACGACATGATATCTGGGTCGTGGACGGTGTTCAAGACCGGCGAGCGTGCGTAACCCCGCTCATCGGCGCGCCGGAATGGCGGCGTTTCAGCCTTGTTGGGCGCCTCCCGGCGCGCTCCCCGCTTCAGATCCCGCCGCTAGCTAGCGAGTAGCCAGCTTCTTGGCAAAATCCAGCAAGAAGCTGCGGTCGGGTTCTATCATTCGGTCGAGCAAGGTGCGGATCTTCAAGAGGAAGCGCGCTTCGGAGCCAACGTCACCATCTTCTTCCGCCAGCTCTTCAAGCGTTTTCCGCTGCGACAGGTTAGGCAGCGGCGGTGCACTCTCCCCGGAATAAAACAACCGGTAAAGTGGAATGTCCAGAGCGGCTGCGAAGCGTTCCAGCGTGTCGAGGGAAGGCACGGTGTGGCCGTGCTCCACGCGTGAAATGTAGCACCGCAGCAGGCCGCTGGCCTTTTCGATGTCTCCCTGCGAAAACCCTTTTTGTTCCCGGAGTTGCCGGATTCGTTCACCGATAAGCATGATCATTGACTCCTTTGATTCTCAGTCTTAAATAAAGCATTAGCGCTCTATGAAACTATCGCCTTAATCAACTCAGTAATGAATGGTTCACTGGTAATAGTACGAAAGTACTAGGAGGAACTTCGGAGGAGCCGCCGAAAGGGATCAAGAGCTTGTCGTCTAATCACCTCCCCTCACAATATCGCCGCCAGTAGGGGCGCGACAGCATACTGGGTACGTGGCTTCTAGCCTACATGCTTGAAACCGCATCGATTATTTGTCTTAATATCATTTTTTGGCAAGGCTCAATTCGCGCACTAAGTACTGCCATTCGTAATTACGGTGACGTATTCTTACAACGCGCTTCAATAACCCCTCTCCCCATGGGGGAGAGGATGGCGCTCAGCGCCGGGTGAGGGGGGCCAAAATACGTCAGCGAACTTACGAAATGCTGCACTAAGCTTTCACAAACGCTTCAGCCGCCCGCCGCCGGTCCCAGCAGCATTTCCAAAACAGCCATCCGCACATAAAGCCCATTTTGCGCCTGCCGGAAATAAGCCGCGCGCGGATCCCGGTCAACCTCCATGGCGATTTCGTCCACGCGAGGCAGCGGGTGCATGATAATCGCGTCGGAATGCAGAAGTTTAAGGCTCGCGGAATCAAGTATGTAAAGCCCCCGGCACTTCTCGTAATCAGCGATCCGGTCTCCGAAGCGCTCCTTCTGTACCCGGGTCTGATACACGACGTTCACCTTCGGCAGTACATCCTCTAGGTCGGTTTCCTCCGCGTACTCCACTTGACGCTCCCGAAGGTAAGTCAGAATATCTTCTTTCATCCTTAAAAGAGGGGGCGCCACGAAGTAAATTTTGACGCCAGTAAACTTGCCGAGCAGATAGGCGAGCGAGCGCACCGTGCGTCCCTGCGCAAGGTCTCCTACCATGGCGATGCTCAAGCCGTCGATGCCGCCAATTTCCTTCTGGATGGTGTAAAGATCAAGCAGAGCCTGCGTGGGGTGCTGGCCCACTCCGTCGCCCGCGTTGATTATGGGCACACGGGAAGCTTCCGCGGCGCGGCGCGCCGCCCCCACCTCGGGGTGCCGGATCACAATCAAATCCGCGTAGCCGTTCATGATGCGGATCGTATCCTCAAGCGTTTCACCCTTGGAAACGGAAGAGAATTCGGCGGCGTTTTCGGTGGCGATCACGCGCCCGCCAAGACGATGCATGGCCGCCTCAAACGAGAAGCGGGTGCGCGTGGATGGCTCATAAAAGAGGGTCGCCATAATCCGGTTTTGATAGCCCGTAACGCCGCCCGTTTTTGCCACGCCTTCCATGCGCCGGCTGGCTTCAAATAGTTCGAGCAGCATGGCCTGGTCGAACTGCTGCGCTTCCAGAACATGATGGAGTTTCATGAATTTTTGAGGCCCTTCACCTCGAAGTTACTGTAAGGCCGGCCTCTCAGAGTTAGCGGCCAGCGGTCTGCGTTCGGAAAACCATACCGCGACGAAGCGGCCCTCGTCAATGGGTGATGCTGTTGTGCCCGCCCCAAGCCGCCATACGCACGTTGCGTTTGCCACGAGTAGAATTTTCCCGCCTCTGAATCTTTTTTACGTTCGAGTCACGCTTGATTTACCTCATTACAAAGGCTCCACTGCACGAAGTCCCTTGCACTAACAGGGGATGCAACCTTTGGTAACCTATTTGCATATATTAGATAGGGCGATAAGTTCACGGAATTCGCCTCGCGGCCGCTCAATATTCCGGAGGCCGCAAAAATCGTGAGCAATGCCGACTGCCTCGCATGCAACGGCGCGCATGAGATCCGGTCAGAATCGTTAGCCAAGGGCGCATTTCGCCGTGCACGTTGATTACCGCCTTATGAAAACCAATCCATGTTGAAGCTCCGAACAATGCGAGATGCCCTTGACCAGCAAGGCCGGCGGCATTACGAGAATCTGCCGCGGCAAGTTTCCTCATGGAAATGGAAATCGTTGTATTCCTCATCGCATTTCCCGCCGGATTCGTGACCGGATACGCTTTGCGGCTCGCGCAAGTCTGGGCGCTGAAGAGCAAAATCAGGTTTTACGAAGCGTACATCCGCGAACGCCTTCAGGACACGCTTCTCCCAATAGAAAACGGATCGCCATGCCCCCGTTTGTGAACACGGCAGCGGACCAGACCCGTTCAACATCGAGTGGCCGAAAACAACCATAGCCCAAGTCCAGGCGGCTCCAGACCACGCCACGCTTCTCCAGCCTTCCTCTCCTCTAGCCCAATAACCTAATGCAGGCAAAGGGATTATCTTTTCGCTGCCGCTTCACGCCGAATCCGCGCCCTTCAGAGTCTGTGTGAAAACTGTGGCTGTAGCGGGGCTCGTGTTCATTCCCACCCCCTTATTTATCTGTCCTTGCGCCTCCTCGTCG
>NFUN01000055.1 GCA_002197525.1 Acidobacteria subdivision 13 bacterium RH2 MAG17b
ACGGCCGCCATCTATCATTGCTGCGCGCATCTTCCGCTACCGGAGGAATGCTAATCACACTTTTGGGAGACGAACCTAATTTGTAAACCTAATAGGATTCTTTGCGCGTGAGGGATGGTGACGGATGAGGAGCCGCGCCAGTTTCCGCTGAAAAAGCGATGCTAGACCTCGGCTGGCAACCCAAAGGGTCTGTGTAACAACTGCCGCTGTAGCGGCGGCGTGTCGCCGCCGGTATTTGTTTTTCAATAACTTCGACGCTCATAGAGCGGCGCTACAGCAAATAACCCTTTCCGTGCATCCCACGCACGGCTATTCATGTCACACCGCTTCGCGGTGGCTATTTTCTCGCGGCCGCTGTGTCGCCATCAATCAACTTGCAATTCTACGCAGTCCGCGATACGCTCTGCCCCAACTTCCAAAAGGGGGTCCTATGCGGAACATTTGCATTCTGCTGGCTGCAACCTTCGCGTTTCTCTGCGTCCGGCCGCTCTGGTCACAGCAGGTCCTCACCAACACCGACATCGTCGATATGGTCAGGGCCAAGCTCAGCGATCCCGTCATCATCGCGGAGATTCAGAAATCAAAGTGCAATTTCGCCACTTCGCCGAAGGACCTTATCGGACTTAAAAAGGTGGGGGTGGGTGATGCCATCCTAGAGGCTATGACGGAAGCCGGCAGGTCGGTCCCACGTGTGCAAGCTCCTGCCCAAAAAGAAGAATCAAAGCCCATGGTCCTTCAAGAGATCAGAAAAGTTTACATCTACTGTAAGGAAGGGTGGTGGAACAGGAAGGCTGACAAGGACCTGCGCAAAAGCTGCATTGGCGTTGTTACTGACCCGCGCAAGGCAGATGCGATCCTGGCTTACGTTCCGTACCACAGCTGGTTCGACGATGCCGACCCTGCACTTGACACCGAATGCAATATTATCTCGTACGGAAACGAGTCTACGGTAACTTGCAATGGTCCAGAAAAGTCTGCTCCGACGGATCACTTCTCCCATTGGGTCTTCGTGAACCCCAGGACGGGCAAGCGGATCGGCAACTGGTCGGTAAAGAGTTGGATCGGTTTTAAGGGAAAGGTCGAAAAGGCGGTCGGATGCCGATGAAAGGACGGGCTGGGTGGCGCACACGTCGCGCCTGCCGCGATGTGTGCGATTCAAAGGGTTGGATGTAGCGCGGAGTTAAAAAACTTGACCACGAGTGGTAGGTTTTGCCATCATGAGTAGCTTTTTCGCTGACTTGTGGAAGTTCCTGTTTGCCATTATCCATAATTGGGCTGCGTATTCGACAGGGGGCATCATTGTGGCGATGGTGGCTCTTTGGCATACCCTGCGAGAAAAGCCGATTTCACGAAAACTTGGTATAGGCTTGGCGGCATTTTTCCTCTTACTCAGCTTCTTTAAGGCATGGCGAGATCAGTACCAGAGGGCTAACAGCTACAGAGTTAGCTCGTTCCATCGAACGTTAGAAAAGACCCACCGAAAGGCGGTTCGAGAACGGCTGGGAAGGTTCATTGCCCAAGCAGATACACTTAGGAGGACAACGTGTGCCTATGTCCCCGCTCCCTCATGTGATCCCCAGCGGAAGCGATGGGAAGGCAAAGTAGAAGAATATTTGCGGGCAAATCTTGATTCATCGTACACCGCCATATTTAATGTGGATAAGAGGGTCGGGATCAGACCCGAGGTGGGGTTGTCTATAGAGATGAACACGCTCGAAAAATTCATAGAACAGTTGAAAGCAAGGTAGCGCGGACTTTCGTTTTTGGGAAAAGTCCGCGGCTTGTACCCGAAGGAAAGACCACCCCGGATGGCGTATATATTGCGCCGTTTGCAATGTGTGCGATTCAAGACAGTATCCTGAAGAAGGTCTTTCCTTCGGGTGGCGGGGAAAAGCGGGCCGAGGAATCGCCCGCAAAAACGAAAATGGGGAATCGTAAACGATTCCCCATTTTCTTACCTTTTTTCACGCCGTAGTGGCGTTCGTGAAGCGCCGCCATCGGTACGCACCGCAAGAGCGGTGTGATGGTTTAATCGTGAATGCCCGGAGGAGCTAAATCTCCTACCGTTTGCATACCTCCTTCTTACGCCTTGGCGGCGCGAATTGCAAGCGGCGATTGACCGCGGTTCGCCGGGCAAGGCCAGCTCCCGTAAACCTCATCGCGCCACCTCTTGACACCAGCACGGCTAGCGTAGTATGCTACGCTATCGCATGGACAACTCAAGCCACATGACGCCTGCACGCCAACCTTTTTGCTCCGCAAACCTGCCAAACAATCGCACCCTGAAGCCTCGATTTTCGGGCTATTCGGCGCCTGAAAAAACCTGCTCCGGAAGGCGGCGGAAATGCAAAAAAAGGTTGTTGAACCAGTCAAACCGGGGCGAAGCGGCCAGCGAATTGAGCCACAAGGAGATAGGCGATTTCAGGATATGTCTTGTAAAATGAATTAAGATGCCGGTTTGACCGGAGCTTATGCGGCGCTAACCGGAGGCATAAAGCCATCCTCGCCAGCAGTCCCGCCAAGGCTAGTCAACTGGCCACAAACCCATGCTCGGTTCCGTGCGCCCAGGAGAGCCGCCGAGACCCAAGGGGCAACCCCTCTCGATGGCGGCGAACACGGGAGCATGGCGGCGCGCACCGGCGGGATGGGCGCGCTGGGTCCGCCCTGCCCGCCCAAGGGTAGTGGCGCATTTTGGTTTTGTAGCGCTGGGCTTCAGCACGGCACAGCCTTCAAAATGCCGACCTGAAGGTTGGCGCTACGGCAAGCTGCACAACCCCGCCCGAATGCGTGCTTGCATTTTTTCCGCGAATCTGGCCATACTCTATCTTTTTCAGACTCTTCAGAATTCATTCTGAGCCAAGGAGCGAGTCCTTTGAACTTTCATACGACCCCCAATGGGAAAAAGCTGGTGACCGTAATCGCGGGCGACGGAATCGGCCCGGAGCTTGTCCAATCTGCCCGCCGCATCATTGGCGCGACCGGAGCCGCGGTCGAGTGGGAGGAGCGCGAAGCGGGCGCGGCGGTGTTCGAGCGCGGCCTGCCTTCCGGCGTGCCTCCCGAGACCATCGAATCCATCAACAAGACGCGCGTCGTGCTGAAAGGGCCGCTGGCAACGCCGGTGGGCTTCGGCGAGAAGAGCGCGAACGTAACCCTTCGCAAGCTGTTTGAGACTTACGCCAACATCCGCCCGGTGCGTGAGATGCCCGGCGTCACCACGCCCTACAGCGGTCGCGGCATTGACCTGGTGGTAGTGCGCGAGAACATCGAGGACCTTTACGCCGGAATCGAGTACATGCAGACGCCCGGCGTTGCCGAGGGCTTGAAGCTGATCTCAAGGAAAGGCTGCGAAAAAATCGTCCGCATCGCCTTCGAGTTCGCGCGGTCAGAGAGCCGCAAGCGCGTGCACTGCGCCACCAAATCGAACATCATGAAGCTGACCGAAGGCATGTTGAAGCGCACCTTCGAAGAGATTGCCAAGGAGTATCCGGACATCGAGTCCAGCCACGTCATCATTGACAACTGCGCGCACCAGCTCGTGAAAAAGCCGGAGCAGTTCGACGTGATCGTCACGACCAACATGAACGGCGACATCATCAGCGACCTTTCCTCGGCGCTGGTGGGCGGCTTGGGGTTTGCGCCCTCAGCCAACCTCGGCAACGACGTGGCGATTTTCGAGGCCGTTCACGGCTCCGCCCCGAAGTACGCGGGCCGCAACGTGGCCAATCCCACGGCGGTGATTCTGTCTTCGGTCATGATGCTGCGGCACCTCGGCGAATTCGACGCTGCGACCCGGATCGAGCACGCCGTGCTCGCGACGCTCGAAGACGGCAAGGTGCGCACGGGAGACGTGGTGGGTTACGACCGGGGAACCTCAACCTCCGCCTACGCGGACGCCATCATCGCCAACCTGGGCCGCAAATCTGAAAAGTGGAAGGTGCGCGAACACAAGCCGCTTAAACTGCCGCAGGTTTCCGCGCGCCCGGACTTCGTGACGCCGAAGTCTCGCAAGGTGGTGGGCGTGGACGTATTCGTTGAATCGCCGCTCGGCCCCGCAGAACTGGGTCCGAAGATTGAGCGGCTGGCTGATTCAACGCCCTTTCAGTTGAAATTGATCTCCAATCGCGGCACGAAGGTCTACCCCGCGATGGGCGCGATTACGGACTGCGTGGATCACTACCGCTGCCGCTTCATCGCGCGCCCGGCAAGCGGCGAGATCACAGACGATCACATCCTGGACCTCACGCGCCGCGTCGGCGCGAGCCATCGCTGGGTGCATCTTGAGAAGCTGCTCGAGTTCGACGGCAAGCCGGGATTCACCAAAGACCAGGGCGAGGATTAATTGAGTGATTCTCGCAAAATAGCGATGAGAAGTGCTGGTGCGGCGGCCTCTGGCCGCCGGTCTTTCGGCGCTCAGAGAGCGCCGCACCAAAGAAAACTTGCCACTCTATTTTGCGATTCTCAATAAGGCTGAACCGCCTGAACGGTTGCGCGCCTCGCAAGCTGCCATGAAACCTCTCGTCGGAATCATTATGGGGTCGCAGTCTGACTGGGAAACCATGTCCCATGCGGCGGAAACCTTGAAGGAACTAGGCGTGCCCTTCGAGGTCCGCATCGTATCGGCGCACCGTACGCCCGAGGCGATGTTTGAGTATGCGGAAACGGCGGAAGAACGCGGCCTCGAAGTGATCATCGCCGGCGCTGGCGGAGCTGCGCACCTGCCCGGCATGTCCGCTTCCCGCACCATCTTGCCCGTTCTCGGCGTGCCGGTTGAATCACACGCCTTGCACGGAATTGATTCCCTGCTCTCCATCGCCCAGATGCCGGCGGGTGTGCCGGTGGGAACCCTCGCCATCGGAAAGGCGGGCGCGAAGAACGCGGCGCTCCTGGCGGCGGCAATCCTAGGTGTAAAGCGCCCGGAGATTCGCCAAGCCTTGCGCCGGTTTCGCGACGCCCAGACTCGCGCCGTCCTCGAGCATCCCAATCCACAGCAAGGCGGAAGCTAGAAGAAATGGCTCTCCCGCCGGACGTTCCGGATGGCGCGGTGAGAGTTGCCGGTTGTACCGCGCGTTTAGCCGCCCCCTCACCCGGCCTTCGGCCACCCTCTCCCCGCAAGGGGGAGAGGGGCTGGGGGTGAGGGGTTATTTTCACGCTTTGCGGGTGTCGCGAAGCGCCATGACAACTCGCTAGTCACGGAATTATGAAAATCGGAGTTCTGGGTGGCGGACAGCTCGGCCGCATGATGGCTCTTGCTGGTTATCCGCTCGGCTTGCAGTTGCGATTCTTCGACCGCGCCCCGGATGCCCCGGCCGGCCAAGTGGCCGAATGCGTGACCGCGGCCTTTGACGATCTTGATGCGCTTGGGCGCTTCGCAAGCGGCCTCGACCTCGTCACCTACGAGTTTGAAAACGCCCCAGCCAGCGCCGCCCAGTATCTCGCCGGGCGCGTGCACCATTTTTCCCCTCCTCCCAGGGCGCTCGAAATCGCCCAAGACCGTTACGTCCAAAAGCGCTTCTTCGAGGAGATTGGCGTTCCCACGTCTGTCTTCCGCCCGGTGAGCACGCGCGCTGAACTTGCGTCCGCGCTTGAAGTCACGGGACTGCCGGCAGTGCTGAAAACTCGCCACTGGGGATATGACGGCAAAGGGCAGTTCGTGCTGCGCGAAAGCGCGGACCTGGACCGCGCCTGGGAAACCATGGGGAAATCCCCGCTGATCCTTGAAAGCTTCGTGCGTTTCCGCCGCGAGCTGTCTTTGATCGCCGCGCGCAGCGTAACGGGCGATGCCGTATTCTATCCGCTTACGGAAAACCACCACCGCGAGGGCATTCTGCGCCTCTCGCTCGCCCCTGCTCCCGGCGCATCCGCCGCATTGCAGGAGCGTGCGCAATCCTGCGCCGAAAAGATTTTTGGCGCGCTGGATTACGCCGGCGTGCTCACGCTCGAGATGTTTGAGGCTGACGGCCAGCTTCTGGCCAACGAGATGGCCACTCGTGTACACAACTCCGGCCACTGGACTATTGAAGGCGCTGAAACCAGCCAGTTTGAAAACCACCTGCGCGCCATCACCGGCCTGCCGTTAGGCTCCACCGAAGCCCGCGGCTGCGCAGCCATGGTCAACTTCATCGGATCGCTGCCGGAAGCCGCTGAGGTGCTTGCCATTCCCGGTGCGCATTTGCACGTTTATGGCAAACAGCCAAATCACCGGCGCAAACTGGGCCACGCAACTTTATGCGCCGCAGAATGGCAAACCCTAGACGCATCGCTCAATCGGGTGTTGCGTCTGGCAGGCATGAGCGCGCCACAGCATACTTCCCTATGAGCAGATGGTTTCGCGGGTGTTTTTTTCGCGCTCAGGCGAGTTGGGAGAAGGCAGGCCGCGGATCACTGTTGCCCGGAGTTTGAACCATTGATTGCGGCCGTATTGAGGGCGCCGAGAATGTCCGTTTTGGTCACGACGCCGTCCAGCTTGCCGTCAGCCGAAATGACGAGCAGCATGTGCCGGCGGCTCTGGCTCATGAGCAGGCGCAACGCTTCCAAAAGGTCACAATCGGGATGTATGCGCGGCGTTTCGCGGTCAATCCATTCCCGCACCTCAGTTTCAGGCCAGCGAAGCGCCGGGACCTGCCCGAGCGTCCACAGCGTGATCACGCCGAGAATCTGGTGGTCTTCATGAACCGGAAACGCGGTGTGACGATGGTGGGCGGTGATTCCGTCCGCAAATTCACGCAAGGTTGAAGAAGCTTGCACCGAGACGACTTGGCGCTGCATCACCTCTGACACCGGAATGCGCCGCAGTTCCTGAAGCCTGACGCTCTCATGCAGCCTCTGGTCGCCGGAGGCGGAGGCTTCTCCCGAAACCGCATACGCGACAGCGGCGCCGATGAGGGTGGGAATAATGTAGGAGTGCCCGCCAGTCGCCTCAGCCACGAACACTACGGCGGTCAGCGGAGCCTTGTAACCGCCGGCAATGAAGGCCGCCATGCCTACGGCCGCATAGAGGTCGAGCGAAGGACTATGCCCAATCATTTGCGCAAATGCCGCGCCAAAACTGCCGCCGGTCAGAAACAAGGGTACGAACATCGCGCTCACACCGCCCACGCCGAGCGAAAAAAGCGTGGCCGCGAGCTTAAAAAATCCGAAGACAACAAGTTCGAGGGAACTATGCGGTTTAAGAAGAATCTCGCCGACGGCTTCATAATTCGGGCCAAGAGGGATCAAGCTGCCTGGAAACAGGGAGACAAATAACAAGCCGCAAAGGCCGGTGAGAAAGCCTCCAACCGCCATCTTTACCCAGTGCGGAATCGAAAGCTTTACCGAAAACACGCGCGCGCGGCGGAATGTGATGTCAAAGGCCATGGCAATGGCGCCGCAAATGAGACCGAGCAACGCCGACCACAATAGATCCTTTCCTGAAAAAGTGTTCCCTGCCTCAAAATCGAACAACGGCTTTGCGCCGAGGAAAGAAACCAAGGTGGCGTAAGAAACCACCGACGCAATCAGGGAGGGCAGCAGCGCTTCATGGGCTAGATCATCCTTGTAAGGCATTTCCAGGGCAAAAATCATGCCGGTGAGTGGCGCGCGAAATACCGCCGCCATGCCCGCCGCCGCGCCGCTGATCAGCAGAATACGCCGGTCCCTCGGTCCCAGCCGGAAACGGCGCAGTTTTCCCCAAAGCCACGATCCAAGCGCACCTCCCCCGTAAATGCTGGGACCTTCGAGAGCAGCACTGCCGCCAAAACCGACGGTAGCGATAGCCGCCAGCAGCTTTGGAATGAAGGGCCGCATCTGAATATCGCCTTGGTGCTCGTGGTAGGACCGTATGATTTCCTCGGTGGAGTGCTCGTCCGGATCGTGCGTGAAGTACTGCATAATGAGGCCGGCGATCACGAAACCAACCAGAAGTCCTGGGATAATTGCAGCCGGATGGCGCCAGTAATAGGCGAGAATGCGCGGCCACATCCAATAGAGGATGATTTTCGCGATCAGCGTGACTACAAGGCCGGTCACCACTCCAACAATCGGACCGACGACCAGCCACTTGTACAGGTCGCGCGAGTAGGTCGCGGCCAAGTCCTGATGGACCAGCGCTGTATATTTCCGCAACAGCGGGTAATTCAGGATTTTGCTTTTTAATCGGTTGCTGAACATGAATTGGAAAACTTGCGGAGAAGCGGCCGGCCGGAACCGGCGGCGCCGCCTTCTAGCCGCCCGAGTTCCCGGTGGTGCATCTCGGACAGTCGATCGAGGATTTTCCGGCCCTCCGGCGTGAGCTGCACCCGCACGAGACGCCGGTCCCGCGCCACCGGACGCTTGTTCACAAGCCCGCGCCGCCGAGCCCGGTCCACAAGCCCCACCACAGCGTTGTGCCGTTCCTGCAGGAATTCCGCCAGCTCAGAGATGGTCGCCCAACCCCGTCCGGTAAAGCCCTCGACTCCCAGCAGCAACTGGTGTTGTTGCGGTGTGACGCCGGCCTCCCGCGCAGACTTTTCGCTAAAGCGAAGAAACTTCCGGAGCTCGTAGCGGAACTGCGCCAGATGGCGGACGGTTGCCCGCCGCGAGCCGCTCCGGAAAGCGGAAGACTTCCTCATGCGGGCCTAATTATATCACAATGAGATGTATTAAAAACTACGGTTTTCCGCTCCGGCGGGGCTCTGCCAGATAGCTTTGCCCACGAAGAACGGTCCCATAGTCTCGATATACCGGGAGGTTTGTTGCGTCCTGCGCATGGCTTGAACGCAGGCGGAAAGAGGGTGAAGTTCGCCTCCGATGAGGCCGATGACGAAGTCGTTGTCGTTCCTGTCGATGCCGAAACACGCCAGGCGAACGTCGTGCGCGTATCCAGCTTCGCCGAAAGCGTGGCCAATCTTCCCGTGCTCGCTCAGAATAGGCCCCTGCTCTTCCGGCGTTAGAGCTGAAAACGCTCCAGCGCGCCGGAGCGGGTACCACACTGCCCAAGGGCATTCCGGATTGAGCACGGTGCGGCGGGGCTTTTCAAAAAGCCACACTTCGAGGTCTGGTTCGTGGCCGATTGCGTACGTGCGGCCGATCATGCTGTATTCGGGTTTGGAGCTAAGTGCAGCGAAGAGGGGTGCAAGAAGGAACTTCCGGAGGCGGCCTACGAAGAAATTGGGATCGCGGTTCCAGGTAAGCAGCGCCACGCCGCGAGGGTCTTGGATGTCCTCGTAGAGCACGCTTTCGAAATTCGCTGTCGCCAGCGTCTCGACGAGCGCAGCCGTGTCCGTGCAGCCGCCGAAGGCCAAAAGTTGCATGAAAAGCCGGCTGTCCGAAACCAAGCGCTCACCGTTTTGAAACGCGCCCTTTTCTCTCAGATCGAGGTCCACCGCCATCCCGTACGCTCCTTTCAACGCCTACCCGAAGCTGCTGCCCCAGACTTGACAAATGGTGGCGCTGCATCTCAAAAACGCCTTTTGGCTCGTACTCGCCCTCCGGACGCGCCAAACTCTCCTACTCGTTCAAAGCTTGCGCTGGAAGGCGCTGGGTTTCCCGGTAGGTGTGCACGACGCGGTGTAGCACGGCGAGGTTTGAAAGCGCTACTATCACCCACAGCACCGGAGCCATGCGGTCAAACAACGCGCCGATGATAAGCAGCACAATGCGCTCCGGGCGCTCGAGAAAGGCGACCTTGCAGGACCGGATCACGTTTTCGGCGCGGGCGCGAGTGTAACTGGTCATGACGGCGCCGATCATGCACACGGCCACGAGCACCACATACCAGAAGCGGTCGGCGCGGCTGTAAAAGACCAGCAGGCCGACCAGGAGGAGGAAATCGGAGTAGCGGTCGAGTACCGAATCCAGAAAGCCCCCAAAGGGAGTAACGCGGCGGCTGATGCGCGCAACCGGGCCGTCGGTCAGGTCGAAGATGGCCGCTACGATAATCGTCAGTCCGGCCCAGCGGAAGTAGCCGGCGGCAAAAAGGTAGGCTGCAACTCCATTGATGCCAAGGCCGATCACGGTAAGAATGTTGGGATTGATTCCATGGCGCACAAAAGCGCGCACGATCCTGTCGAAGAGATATTTCCCGCCTTGGCCGATTTTTGCCGTGATCATGCTTTCCCTATTTTACGGGCGAACGGGCGCCAAAACCAAGACCCTGTGCGGGACTCGCGGAGGCGCCCAAGGTTTTCTCCTCCGTAGTTCGTGATGCAATGTGGCGCATTTGCTATACTCGCACAGAACGCGCCGGAGTGGGGACCGGCGACTCTTTTGAATGAGGCGCGGTTTACAATGGCTCGCCAAGGATTGCCCGAAGAGCCGCGGAAAATTATGGTGCGCGCTACCAACTGGATTGGTGACGCGGTGCTGTCGCTGCCCGCGCTTGAGGCTTTACGGGCGCGCTTTCCGGAAGCTGAAATTGTGCTGGTCTCGAAGCCCTGGGTCAGTGACGTGTACCGCCATCAGCCGGCCATCGACCGCCAGATCATCTATGACCCGAAGGGCGAGCACCGGGGAGCATCGGGCTTCAGCAAGTTGATCCGGCAGTTGCGCGAGGAACGGTTTGACGCGGCGGTTCTGTTTCAAAATGCCTTCCAGGCTGCCTGGATGGCTTGGCGGGCGGAAATTCCCATCCGCATCGGTTATGCGCGCGACGGCCGCACGCGCCTGCTTACCAGCGCGCTTGAAGTTCCTCCTCCGGCGGTCTACGGTCATCAAGCCTACTACTATTTGCAGCTTTTGTTTCGGGCCGGCATCATATCCCGGCCCGAGCCGCCGAGACCATTAGAAGCGGTCCGCTTGGTGGTGCAGCCGGACGAGAAGAACTGGGCGGTGAGGCGGCTTGAATCTTTGGGACTGCATGGGCCGCGCTTTTTGATTGGGATTGTGCCCGGCGCGTCATTTGGCCTCGCGAAGCGCTGGCCTGCGGAACGATTCGCGGAGCTTGCGGACCGGCTGATCGCGGCCCTGAATGCGGACGTGCTCATTTTCGGGTCGGAAGCCGAACGGAGCCTCGCTGACGAAGTCGCCCAGGCAATGGAGCACACGCCGGTAGTCGTGGCAGGTGAGACGACTCTGCGCCAGGCGATGGCGCTGTTCGAGCACTGCCGTCTGGTGGTGACAAACGATTCGGGACCGATGCACGTAGCTTCTGCGCTGGCATTGCCCGTAGTCGCGGTGTTCGGCTCGACGGACGCCGTCGCCACTGGACCCTTTGGCCCCTGCTCGCGCGTTGCCCAGAATCTGGTCGCGTGCAGTCCTTGCGGCTTGCGCGCCTGTCCCATCGACTTTCGTTGCATGGAGGGCCTGAGCGTGGCCGCGGTCTATCGCGCCGCCCTGGAGCTTGTAAAGCAGCTCGGGGTCACGCACGACCGCCCGGCGCGCCCGCACTAGAAAAACACGCTATGAAGATTTCTGCTCAAGAACGCTCTGCGCTGCTCAGTCTCATCGACCGCTTTACGCGCCAGAGGATCGTCGTGCTCGGCGATCTCGTGGCGGACGAATTCATATACGGGGAGATCAACCGCGTTTCCCGTGAGGCTCCGGTGCTTATTCTGCATGAGCGGGCGAGGCAAATCGTTCCGGGCGGCGGCGCGAATGCGGCGAACAATCTGGCCGAACTCGGGGCGCGCGTCGATCTTGTGGGAGTGGTCGGCGAGGACGGCCCCGGCGAGGCGCTGCGCCGGTATTTCGCAGCGAAAGGCGTCTCGACGCGCCGCGTGTTCCGGCAACAAGGCTATGCCACACCCACCAAGTCCCGCGTGCTCGGTGGTCTCGGACACGGGCATCCGCAACAGATCGTGCGCGTGGACCGTGAGCCTGATAAGCCCCTGGGTACGGGCGTGCGCCGGAAGCTGAGCCGCTCTGTTTCACCCTTGCTTGGCCGGGCCTCCGCGCTGCTGATTTCCGATTATGGGTACGGCGCCGTGAACTCCGTCGAGACCGGGTTTCTACAACGCCGGGT
The DNA here is from genome assembly GCA_002197525.1 of Acidobacteria subdivision 13 bacterium RH2 MAG17b. Taxonomy (GTDB): domain Bacteria; phylum Acidobacteriota; class Terriglobia; order UBA7540; family UBA7540; genus RH2-MAG17b. The sequence goes on from NFUN01000055.1 coordinate 11,915, forward strand.
CAGGCGGCGTCTGCCGCTGACGGTAGACTCGCGATACGACATCCTGAGTTATAATCGCGTGACGGCGTCCACTCCCAACGAACCCGAAGTTGAAGCGGCCCTGGGCCAGCCCATCGGTGACAACGTTGACTTGCTGCACAAGCTGGCGGCGCGCCTGCTGAAAATAACCGGGCTCGATGCGCTTTTGGTCACACGCGGGAGGGAAGGAATGGCCCTTTACCAGCCGCGCCAAAGGCCGGTTCTCCTGCCGATTTTCGGCTCCGATCAAGTGGCGGACGTTACCGGGGCGGGAGATACGGTGATCGCAGCCTTCACACTCGCGCTTGCTGCCGGAGCCGGTTTTTTGCACGCCGCGATGCTCGCCAACTGCGCCGGAGGATTGGTGGTAATGAAGAGCGGCACGGCCACGGTGAGCGCGCGGGAGCTTACAGAGGCCATCCGAAACGCGTGAACCCGAAGATTATTTCACGAACCGAAGTAGCGGCGCTCGGCGGCCGGCTCCGGCGCGAAGGCCGTGTGATTGCTTTCGCGAACGGATGTTTTGACCTGCTGCACGTCGGACATGTCCGCTTCCTTCGCTCTGCCAAAGAGCAAGGCGACGTGCTGGTCGTGGGCGTGAACAGCGACCGCGCGGTGGCCGAGCTCAAGGGCAAAGGCAGGCCGCTGATGCCAGAGCAAGCGCGGGCGGAGCTGGTGGCGGCCGTCGAGTACACGGACTACGTGGTGATTTTTGACGAACTCACGGCGGAAGGCGTCCTGCGCGATCTTCGCCCCCACGTGCAGTGCAAAGGCACCGATTACGCCGAAGCGACCGTCCCCGAGAAGCATGTGATGGAGCAACTCGGCGGTGATGTGCGCATCGTAGGCGATCCAAAATCGCATTCCACGCGCGAACTGCTAGCCGGGATCAAAAGGCGCTTTCGGAAGACTTAAACGCACGCTGAACGGCGAAGGTCCAGCCCGCAAATGGTCTCAGAAGAACCGCCCTTCAGAGTCTGTGTGACAACTGCGGCTGGTGCGGCGGTCTGTGACCGAGCTTGTCCAAATTACGGTCTGCCTTTGGCGAAGTGTTCTGCGGCTTTGCCGCTTCCCACACCGGAATGTACGGTTAATGTGGACAGCCTTGGTCTGTGACCGCCGGTATTTACTTTTCAAGTGCTTTGGCGCTCATAGAGCGCCGCACCAACTCAAAAACGGCAGTTGTCACACAGACTCTTCAGCGCTTTCGCTATGCTGCGGGATATTCGGAAACTCCTGGTTATCCGCCTGAGCTCGATCGGCGACATCGTGCACGCTCTGCCCGCCGTAGCGGCGCTCGGAACGGCCTTCCCTGCCGCGGAGATCAGTTGGTTGGTCGAGGCCCGCTACGCCTCGCTGCTCGAAGGCAATCCTTTTCTGAAGAGGGTTTTGACCCTGGATACGCTCGGGTGGCGGAAGCGGCTGCTTTCTCCTCAAACCGCGGGCGAGGTGATCGGAAACGTCCGGGCATTGCGCGCGGAGGCTTTCGATGCCGCGATTGACTTCCAGGGATTGGTGAAAACCGCGGTGATTGGAAGGCTGGCTCGCGCCCGTAGGCGAGTCGGGCTGCCGCCGGAATGGCTCAGGGAGCCGGCGGCAGGTTTGCTGTATACCGAGCAGGCGCCTGCTCTCAGCGTGAAGCATGTGGTGGAACAAAACCTCGCTCTCGCGCAATGGATGGGCGCTCGGGTTGATGCCTGGCAGTTTCCGTTGCCAAGCGCCGAGGGAGATGAACGCTGGGCCGCGGAAACACTCGCGCAAATGAACGCAGGGGAGTTCATTTTGGTCAGTCCCGGAGCAGGCTGGATCGCCAAACGCTGGCCGCCATCCAGCTATGCGCAGCTCATTGCACGCCTGGAGCGGGAAGGGCCGTGGAGCATTATCCTGAGCGGCTCCGCAGCGGAAGAAGAGGAAATTCGGATGATCCTGCGGGAATCGGGCGCGCGGCGCGCGCACTATGCGCCCGCGTCGATCCGCCAGTTCATCGCGCTGGCTCGCCGTGCGAGGCTCTTTATCGGCGGGGATACCGGTCCGCTGCATTTAGCCGCGGCGCTGGGCGCGCCGATCGTGGCGATTTACGGTCCTACCAATCCCGCTCGTAATGGCCCATTCGCGGCGGCCGACATTACGATCTGGAACCGCGAGCCCGTCAATCACACGCGCCGGGCTAAGAAGCCGCGATTCTTGGAAGGAATTTCCGTGGAGGATGTCGTGGCGGCAGTGCGCGCGCGGCTTGCCCGAACTCATGAAGGTTGACTATGGAGCCTGGGCGGCGCGACGGCGCGTGCCGCTTGGTTTTGCCTTCGCCATTGCCTATGCCGTGCTCAGCCAGCCCACGCTGAAGCTCCTGATCGCCGGGGGCGCGTTGGCTCTCATCGGTCTTTTGCTGCGGGCATTCGCAGCCGGGCATATTGAAAAGAGCCAGATTCTTGCGGCATCCGGCCCGTTCCGTTACGTTCGCCATCCGCTCTACCTCGGAAGTTTCATCCTGGGTCTCGGGCTGATGGTGGCGGGAGGCTCGTGGACTCTGGGCGCGGCATACCTAGTGTTGTTCGCAGCTATTTACGCGCCCGTGATGCGGCGTGAAGAGGCGTTCCTACGTCAGAAATTCGGCTCCGCCTATGACGGCTACGCGCGCCGCGTGCCGCTCTTTTTCCCGCTGCCGGGGCGGGCGCAGGCGGGAGGCAAGCCGTTTGAATGGCGGCGCTATCGCGCGAACCGCGAGTATCAGGCGGCGCTGGGGTATCTCGCGATGATAATCTTTTTGGCGCTGAAATGGGTGTTGCGATAACCAGCCGCCGGGGGAATGGGTCAGTTTGCTGTAGCGGCGGCCTAGGGCCGCCGGTCTTTATTTTTCAAACAATTCGGCGGCCATAGGCCGCC
>NFUN01000056.1 GCA_002197525.1 Acidobacteria subdivision 13 bacterium RH2 MAG17b
CCCCCCCGGGAGTGGGAGTTAATTTGGGCCATCTTGGGCGGGCGGGCCGAAGTTTTTGTTTCTGAGCGCCGGAAGGATCAAAATCGCAGACCTGAAGGTCTGCGCCAGCCCCGGTAACTCTAAAAACCTCAGGAAACGCGCAGGAAGTTGAGCGCAGACTTAAGGGCCAAGGTTGGGCTGTTAGTGAAAGCGCTCACTTCATAGGGGCAACCGATCTTGCAGCCTTTGCAAAAGTCCCATAGCGTCTTCTCCTGCGCGATGATTGCGCGAGCCTCCTCGGAGGCGAATATCTCCTTGAGAGGCGCTTGGGAGCTATGCAGCGTCATGAATGCGCAAGGCAGGTGGATGGACCCGTCCGGCTTCATTGAAACCAGCTTGGAAGGGTGACGGCACGGGAAGTTGGGTCCGAACCCCCCGTTGCGGTAAAACGCGTAGTAGTGATCGTAAAAGCGGACGTTTCGAGGATACTTTGTTCTGAGTTCGTGGAGAAACCGTTCGACCCGGTCGATCTGCTCACCGTGAAGCTCGGAGTCCGGCAGCAGTTCGCCGCCGCGCATCACGTTATGCACAGCCTCGGGATGCAGCACCAGGCTGCGCTCGCGGCAAAACTCCGCCAGGGCTGGCAAATCTTCAAGGTTTTCCAGGTTCACGGCGGCGTTCACCTGGGTCGTGAAAGGCTTGCGCTTTTTGAGAACGAAATCCAGGTTTTCAACAATCCGCGCCAGGCCGTTCACGCCGCGCCTTTTGGCGAATCGCTCAGGATTCAGGGAATCGATGGAAACCTCCAGCATGTCGAGCCGGGCCAAGCCTTCGGCGTGCTTTTTGATGAGCAGGCCATTGGTCGGCATGGAAGTCCACATGCCCTTATCCGCAGCGTAGGTGATGTAATCCGTGGTGTAGGGATTCAGCAGAGGCTCGCCGCCTGAAAAGCTAAGCGCGAAGATGCCCATCTCGCAGAATTCGTCGATGCGCTTGAAAATACGCTCGCGAGCGCCCCTGGTAGCAAGATCGTTGAATTTGCCCTCCTCGCCGAAGATGCAATACTCGCAAAACATATTGCACATCAGCGTGGTTTCGAACATGACCATGTAAGGGCGTTTGAAGCCGGAAGCCAAGTGTTTGACGGCGGATTTGGCGATATAGGAGTATTTCATGCGTTCGATCTTTTGTGGAATCCTTTCGCCGGGTCAAACCCAGAGGGTCCGGCGTCTCTGTTCAGGTCAAATCGGCAATTTGAACCGGTCGGCCATCCGGTATAACGTCTTGCGGTTTATGCCCAGGATGTTTGCGGCCCGGGCCTTATTATCTCCCGTCACCTTGAGAACGTGCGCCAGGTAGCGTTTTTCGAGTTCGTCGAGCGAGGGCAGGTCCGAGTGCAGATGCGCCAGCCGCGAGCCGTTCGCAGGCTCCTGTCGAAGCTTCGGAGGAAGGTCTTCAGGCGTCACCACTCCGGACCTGTTCAGCGCCACCGCGGCCTCCAGGGCATTTCCCAGCTCCCTCACGTTTCCCGGCCACTCGTAGCTCAACAGCGTAGAGAGCGCCTGGCTTGAGACTGAGTAGCTCTGGCTTCGTTCCTGCCCCAAACGTTTCAAAAAATGTTCGACCAGCAGCGGGATGTCCTCGGCGCGCTCGCGCAGCGGCGGGATGTTGATTTCCACCACTCGGAGCCGGTAATAGAGGTCCGCTCTGAACTTGCCTTCCTCAATCATCTGGCTGAGCACGCGGTTGCTCGCGGCAATGAACCGCAGATCCGTCTTGATGATCTGGTTGCTGCCAACCCTGCGAACCTCCTGTTCCTCGATCGCGCGCAGCAATTTCACTTGCAGCGCCGGACTCATTTCCGAGACCTCGTCAAGAAAGACAGTGCCGCCACTCGCTTCCTCAAGGATACCCCGTTTGTTCTCAAATGCCCCGGTAAATGATCCGCGCACGTGCCCAAATAGTTCCGTTTCAAGGAGCGATTCAGCTAATGAGCCGCAATCCACGGCAAAAAAAAGCTGCGCCGCGCGGGGACTATTGTGGTGGATAGCTCTTGCCACCAGTTCCTTGCCGGTTCCGCTTTCTCCATAGATCAGCACCGTGCAGCGGGAGTCGGAAACCATCGCAATCCTCTTGTAAATCTCGAGCATCACCGCGCTTCGCCCGACGAGGCTCGCAATCTGTCCCTGGTTGCCGAGTTGGCGCTTGAGGTTGCGGTTCTCACGCACCAAATTGCGGTTTTCGAGCGCCCGGCTGACCTGCAAAAGCACCTCTTCGATCTTGAAGGGCTTCGAGATGTAGTCGAACGCCCCGGCCTTCACCGCTTCGATAGCCGTCTCCATGGAGCCGAAGGCTGTGATCAAAATCACCTCGGATTCCGGCTGAATAGCCTTGTAAGCCTTCAGCACGTCCAGGCCGTTCAGGTTGGGACCCAGCTTCATGTCGCTGATGATGACGTCAAACCCTTCCTGCTCGCCGATCTTGAGCGCTTCTTCGCCGCTGCCGGAAGTGACCACACGATACCCTTCCTCGATCAGCACTTCGCGGAGCAGATCCCGAGTATCAGGATCATCGTCAACAACCAGAATGTTCGGAGCGCTGGGGCCTGTCATATTGATAAGGCGCCGTCCTGGCTAGTGGAGGTGATTGAGCCGGCTGAAGCGCCTGCGGCGGCCACGGCCTTTTCACGGCAGTCAATCGGCAGCGTTATGGTGAAGCGCGTGCCGCGATTCAGTTCGCTATCAACCTCGATGTTGCCGCCGTGCTGGCGGACGATCTGGTGGCAAATGGCCAGCCCCAAGCCCGTGCCGCTTCCCATGCGCTTGGTCGTGAACATTGGGTCAAAGATGTGAACCAGATTCTCAGGGGCGATGCCTTCGCCGCTATCCTTGACTTCGATCGCAAGGCTCTTGCCGTCGTCGCTCACGGGAAAAATGAGGCCGACATCGAGCGACCCGCCGCGCGGCATCGCGTCCATGCTGTTGTTGATAAGGTTCAGAAAAACCTGCTGCAAATAACCCACGTCGCCGTAAATGCGCGGACAAGCCAGGAAATGGGTATGCACTTTGATCTTCTTGATCTCGAGCACGGGAGAAGAGAGCAACACAGACTCCTCCAGCAGACGCCGCAGCTCAACGGGTTCCAGATGCAGGTCGAATTTCCTGGTCCAGGAAAGCAGTTGTTTCACGGTGCGGACGATGTTGTCGATCTGTTTCTGGATGATCTGGAGCCTGCGATCCGTCGCCTCGTCACCCGTCTTGCGCCTCGCCATGAGCTGCACGTGGCCCGAGATGGAGTTGAGCGGCGTGCCGATTTCGTGCGCCAGGCTCGCGGCCAACTGCCCCGCCACAGCCAGCCGCTCCGAACGAGCCAGGTTCTTTTGCGTCTCGAAGAGCTCCTCGTTGATGCGGATCAGTTCTTCATTGCGCTGTTCAAGTTCTGCGGTGGCGCCTTTGATCTTCCGCGCGAGCTCGCTGTTGAAGTTCTCGATTCGTTCGAGCATTTGGTTCAAGTGTCCCGCCAGTTGCCCGATCTCGTCACGTCTCCCGAAGCGGGCGCGAACATCAAGCTGGCCGCCCTCCGCGGTCTCCATTACCCGGATCATCTCCTTCACCGGAGCCCGGACGCTCTTCAAAAAAAATCCGTGAACCACAAAGATCAGCACGCCGAGGCTGCATAGCATGAGCAGAAAATTGCCCTCAACGATGTTTTGCGTAATCACGTCGGAGCGCAGTTTGGAAACGACCAGATTCAGGCAGCCGACAACTTCGCCGTGGTCGCGCAGCTCGGTTGCCATAATCCAGTATTTGCCGTTTGGAGTCTCAATCGTGTATTGGTCCTGATCGGCACGCTCAAATTCGTTTAGGTGCTGGCTCGCCCAGTCCGTGTTGTTGATTCCTGGAATGTGGTCGAGCTCCATGTGCTTTCCGGCAGGATTGGTAGTGGCAATTAGCGGGTGGTTGCCAGCGTGGAGGTAAACGTCTGCCTGCCTCACGCCAGGAAGGTCATGCTGCATTTGCCCCAAGATGCGAACCAGCTTTTGCTGATCCGCCAAGCCCTGACCATTCATCAGATTGTGGGCGGCAAGCCTGGCCTGGGTCAGTTCCTTCCGGTAGACTTCTTCTTCCACCGGTTCGCGCGTCAACAGCATGGCGATGAAAGTTGATACGGCCAGCAAACAGACCACAGCGGCAACAAAAATGATGATAATCTTGCTTTGAAGGCCCAAGCGTGGGACCCGTACAGCAATATGCATGCCCATGGATTCTAACAATGGGTGTGGCAAAAAGCAACACTCTAATGTTTACCACAACCGCATGATAATAAATAACTTGCTAGCACGAGCCGGCCTTTCTCAGGTCTTTAGATGCTGAATTATGGAGGTTTACAAATTAAAGTGACAACCTCCGCTCGTGCGGCGCTGTCTTCAGCGCCGAAAGACGCCGGTGGGGACACCGGCGTTACAAAAAAGCCGTCACTATAATTTGTAATTCTCAATAGGTCACACGGACAGTATCTCTGGAGAGGAGCCATGGAAAATTCAGAAATCGCCGCCGTTTTTGAGGAAATTTCCAACCTCCTCAAAATTCTCCAGGAGGACTCGAAATGGCAGTTCAAGGCAGCCGCTTACGACCGCGCCAGACGGGCTATCGAAAGCTATCATGAGCGGCTGGAAGATGTCGCCAAAGACCCATCGCGCAAGTTAACAGCGATTCCAGGCGTTGGCGCCGACCTTGCCAAGAAAATCGAAGAATTGGTGAAGACCGGGCGGCTTGAATATCACCAGGAGCAGCTCAAAAAACTGCCAAAAGGGCTGCTGGAGCTTCTGCAATTGCAAACCGTGGGACCGCAAAAGGTTCGCCTCTTCCACCAGCAACTCGGCATCAAGAGCATTGACGAACTTCAAGAGGCAGCCAAGGCTGGACGGCTTCGCGACCTGCCGGGCATGAGCGAGAAATCCGAGGAGAACATCCTGAAGGCAGTGGAGGTGTTTCGCCGCGCAGTGGGCCGCTTCCGGCTGGACACCGCATACATAACAGCCGAAGAGCTTTCCGCTTTTCTTAAGGAATCAAAACTGGTAGAGCAGGTCACTCCGGCGGGGTCCTTGCGCCGTGGCCGCGAAACGGTAGGGGACCTGGACCTGCTCGTTACCGGGCGAAACCACGCCGCTATCGCAGACCACTTCACCCGCCATCCGCGCATCGCTCAGATTCTTGCCAAGGGCGAGGACAAAGTGAGCGTGAAACTGGATAACGATATGCAAGTGGACGTGCGCCTGCTCGATCCCGAGTCTTACGGGGCCGCCCTTTTATATTTCACCGGCTCGAAAGAACACAACGTCGCTCTGCGCGAGCGCGCCCGGCGCATGGGATTGAAACTGAGCGAATATGGGCTGTTCAAAAGCGAAAAATCCGTGGCCGGGCGGAGCGAAGAGGAAGTTTACGAAAAGCTGGGATTGCCATGGATTCCGGCCGAGCTGCGGGAAAATCTGGGTGAAATCGAGGCGGCTGAAAAAGGCCAATTGCCCGCTCTGGTGGAACTTCCGGACATCAAAGGCGACCTTCAGATGCACACCACCGCCTCGGACGGACGCACGAGCGCCGAGGAGATGGCAGATGCCGCCAAGAAGCTCGGTTACCACTACATCCTGATCACCGACCATTCCAAGGCCGTCACCGTGGCCAACGGCCTCGATGAAAAGCGCGCCGTGGAAAACATCCGGCGCATTCACGCGGCCCGCGAGAAGGTGAAAGGCATCGAGATTTGGGCCGGGACCGAAGTGGACATCCTGGGAGACGGGCGGCTGGATTACCCCGACTCGCTTCTGAAGCAATTCGACATCGTGCTGGCGAGCGTCCATTCGCGCATGACTCAGCCGGGCGAAGAGATGACGCAGCGCCTGCTCAAGGCCCTTGCGAATCCCTACGTCAGGATTCTAGGTCACCCGACCGGGCGTCACATTTTGCGGCGCGACCCGTTCAGCTTTGACGTCGAAGCGGTCTTTGAAGCGGCCCGCAAGCACGGCGTTATTCTGGAGCTGAACGGCAACCCCGAGCGCCTGGACCTGTGCGACCGTCACGTCAAGCTGGCGCGCGACAAGGGCATGAAGATTATCATCTCGACCGACGCGCACGCTCCCGAGCATCTGAAGTTTATGCGTTACGGCGTCATCACCGCGCGGCGCGGATGGATGGAAAAGAAGGGCGTCTTGAATACTCTGCCGCCCAAGCAACTTCTCGCATCCCTGCGCCCGCTGCCAATCTAATGATGAATTGTAAATGATAAATTTTGAGCGCGGACTTGTTCTGTAAGTCCGCGAATTTTTCCTTCATAATTGGAAACTGAACCCGTTCTCATACCAATTTGATGTCACGCGTAGAGAAAATCTGGGTGGCGCATACATGGCGATTTTGTCATGGTTGCGTGCTTGAGAACCGCGCACATCGCAAAGGCGCGATGTGTGCGCCACCCCGGATTAAAACCCTACGTATGACGTAACATTATTTATAGGGGGAGAAATGCAGATAAAGGCAGAATTACCTGCCGCCGTGATCTTTGACATGGATGGCGTGCTGGTGAATAGCAACCCATTTCACGTTCAGAAGTGGGCAGAGCTATTGAACGATCACAAGATTCCATTCGATGAAGAGGAATTGCCGCGCCAGATTCTGGGCCAGCGCAACGACCATGTATTTCGTCTGTTCTTCGGCTCTCAAATGGGCGAAGAAGAAATGCGCCGCCTGGAAGCGCGGCTTGAGGCGAACTTCCGGCAAGCTTTCCGTCTTCACGCCAGGCCGCTGCCCGGCTTGGAAGCCTTGATCCTGCAATTGCGCGCCGCCAAAATTCCCGTCGGGCTCGCGAGCTCGGCCATGCCGCAGAACATTGACTTTGTGGTGGACACGCTCGGATTCCGTCCTTATTTCAGCAGCATTATGAGCGGCGACGACGTTCATCTGCCCAAGCCGCATCCGGAAATTTACCTCAAGACGGCCGAACGGCTCGGCGTCGAGCCTGGCGCCAGCGTCGCCTTTGAAGACTCGTTCGTGGGCATCGAGGCCGTAAAGTCGGCAGGCATGAAGTGCATCGCCATCTCCTCCACGTTCCCAGCCGAAGAGCTGCGAACCAGAACCGGCGCGGACTTGGTAGCTCCCGGCTTCCAAAAACTTTCCCTACCCCTGTTGCAAGCCATGTTCCCCCCAAACGGCCACCGGGGCTAGCGGCATGTCTCAGAAGTTCATTGAATAAGTCGGCAGAGTATAGCTTCAGCTATGCCGAAGGGGTCGCTCCTCCCTCATCCTCCTCCCCTCTCCCGCTCAAGGGGGAGAGGGGGGACCGCAAAGCGGTGGGTGAGGGTTTTAACGGCATGGTTGAAACCGCGCCTACCGGCTTTCCGGGTCAAAATCGTGAAGCGTTGGCAGCGCCTTACTTGATTCCAGCAGTCCGAGCGCGGCGCGCAGGCCCCGGTGCTGAAGAGCCGCGTCATGTGGTGTACCGAGCGGAAAGCCAATCGGAAACGGCACAAACAGCGTCCGCGGCGGGCTTACTTTCTCGCTCACCTCGCGCAGCAGCGAAAGGCACACCGCCGGAATCCCTTCCTTTTCAATCACGCCTGCGATCAGTCCGACCGACTGATTGCACAACGGTCAGACAGGAACCAGCAGCGCCGCGTCCACCGCGTTCTCTTTGAGCTTCGCTGCACCCTGCGGTGCGGTTTCCTTAATCAAAAGTTCAGGAAAGAGGATGCTGCCCATGAAACTGAAGTGGCGGCTGTTCAAGCTCCCAACCTCGCCCCTCGCCACCATTTCCCGGAGCCGGTCCAGCGGAAACGCCATGTTCGGGTCGGCCATGGTCCCAGCCCGGTCTAAAGCCGAGCTCGAGTGAGACATTTGCAAGTCCGCTAAGTTCAGATTTGACGGCAGCTCGCGGAAAGAACAATCGCCGCGTTTGTTACGCGCATCGAAGGGCGGCTGGCCGGGCAAATGTAAACCGGCGGAAGAAATCAGCGCCAGTTTGCACCGCGAGAGCGGCTTACTCAAACGGGCGCCGGGCCGCCAATCGACGCGGCTGAAGCGGTACGCCTGCATGAACAGGCGGTGCGCCAGCTTCAGATCATCGTAGCGGGCCATCAAAGCCTCCGCTAAATCGTGATCTGTTGAAGATACGCAGCTACCTGTGCGTTCCAGCCAAGCTCGCGCGTGATCGTTTGCTGCAAGACTTCGGCGGGGTGCGGCTCTCCGTGCACAAGAAACGTTCTACCCGGCGGCGTCTTGAACTTGCGAAGCCATTGCATGATCTCTCCCGCGTCGGCGTGAGCGCTCAAGTTGTCCATCCTCTCGACGCGCGCCCGCACGGGGATCATCACTCCATGCATCTTCAGAGCTGCCGCTCCCGATAGCAGCGAGTGCCCGCGCGTCCCAGGCGCCTGGAAGCCAACCAAGAGCACTGTATTCCGGTGGTCCGGCAGGCAGCGGGCGAGATGATGCAACACACGGCCTCCGGTGGCCATGCCGCTCGCCGAGAGGATGATCATCGGGAAATGGGAGTCGTTCAAGCTCTTGGATTCATCCACCGTGCGGTCAAAATGCACGTCAGGCGGGCGAAACGGCTTCACTCCCTGCGACTCAAGCGTTTCAAATCGCAGGTTGTGGTCTTCATGATGCTTGCGATAAAGATCCGTCACGTCAATGGCCATGGGGCTGTCAACGTGGACCGGCAAAGAGGGTATCCGGTTGCCCTGAATCAGCTCGCGGAAGATATAAAGCAGCTCCTGCGTCCTGCCCACCGCGAAAGCCGGAATCACGACGCTCCCGCCCTGCGCGGCCGTGCTTTCAACCAGCGAAATCAGGCGGGCGCGGAAGTCATCGCTTGGATGAAGCCGGTCTCCGTATGTTGATTCCACCAGAAGCAGGTCCGCGTCCTCAGGCGGCTGCGGCTCACGGATTACAAGCTGATGGCTGCGTCCGACATCGCCTGAGAAGACGATGCGGCGCTCCACTCCGTTCTCGCGTACCGTCACCTCAATGTGGCGCGCGCCCAGGATGTGGCCGGCCCGGAAAAATCGCAGAGTGTAATGCGGGGAAAGCTCAAAAGGCTTCGACTCATCCACAGCCCGGAACAGAGCGAGCGAGTCTAGGGCGTCCTGGTAGGTGTAAAGCGGTAGGGCAGGCTTGTGTTTGCTGAAGCCTTTCTTGTTCGCGTAGAACGCGTCTTCTTCCTGAAGATGACCGGAATCGGGCAGGAGCAGGTGGCACAAGTCCAAGGTGGCAGCAGTCGCGTAGATCGCGCCCTTAAATCCCTCCTTGATCAGCCGCGGGATATAACCCGTGTGGTCAAGATGCGCGTGGGTGAGCACGAGCCATTGAATGCTCGCGAGTGGGACCGGGAAAGGGTTCCAGTTGCGCTGGCGCAGCTCTTTTTGCCCTTGAAAGAGTCCACAATCTATGAGCAGCCGCTCGCCGCCCGCCTCCAAAAGATACCGCGAGCCCGTCACCGTGCCCGCTGCGCCCAAAAAGGTTAGAGTCGCCATCTAATCGTATGCCTCGAAGAAAGTGTATCGCCCCCCACACGGGGTAAACGCGTATCATCGCACAAACGCTGGTATGCACAAAGAAATACTACCGGGTTCAGGCAAGTAGCCAGTTTACGGCCTATTATACATAACGACATAAGTCGTCGACGCTCGAAGGCTGGTGCGCCGGTCTGCGACCGGCGGATTTCAGCGCTCATAGAGCGCCGCACCAGCAAATGGCCGTCGCCGACTTATGTCACTCTGTATAGTTTTGCCATCTGCGCACGCACTACTCTCCTCCGCTTCTCGCTCAGACACTTCAACCCCACAGGGGGAATACGATGTGAATAGGCTCTACCAGGAATGAACCATACTTTGACCTGCGTGGCGTGTTTCACTACAATGTAAGTTTTGTCCTCGGTTGGGTGGCGTAAGACTATGCTGAAATTTCAAACGGCAGGCGAATCCCACGGCCAGGGTTTGGTGGCGATCATCTCCGGCATTCCGGCCGGCTTGCGCGTGGATTTTGACTACGTGAATCGCGATCTGAAGCGGCGCATGGGCGGCTACGGCCGGGGCGGGCGGATGAAGATTGAGTCTGACAGCGCGCAGTTCATCTCCGGCGTGCGTCACGGTGAAACCATCGGCTCGCCCATCGCGCTATTGATCGAAAACCGTGACTGGCCGAATTGGACGCAGGCGATGGCGGTCGAAGACCGGCCGGAGAGCCGCGCCAAGTACAAACCACTCTCTCCACCGCGGCCTGGCCACGCCGACCTGGCGGGGTGCCTGAAGTACAACTTTCGTGACGCGCGTTACGTGCTGGAGCGCGCGAGCGCCCGCGAAACCGCCGCGCGGGTTGGCGTGGGTTCGCTTGCCAAGCTATTCCTGCGGGAGTTCGGTATCGAGGTGGCGAGCCACGTGATCGCGCTGGGGCGTGTGTCTCTGCCGCCGGGCGAGGTTCCTTTTGACGCCGTCCTGGCGTTACGCGAAAGGGAAGAGATCCTTTTGAACTGCGTCGATCCTGAGGTCGAAGAGCGTATGAAACAGGAAGTGGACCTCGCCACCGAAAACCGTGACACGGTGGGCGGCGTCTTCGAGGTGCGCGCGCGCGGAGTTCCGCCAGGGCTTGGCGCGTGCACTCAGTGGGACGAGCGGCTGGACGGCCACCTTGCGCAGGCGGTCATGTCCATTCAGGCCGTGAAGGGCGTGGAGGTTGGATTTGCCGCCGAAAACGCCGCCCATTTTGGCTCCGAGGTGCAGGATGAAATCAGCTACGATCGTGAGCAGAAGCGGTTCACGCGCCGCACCAACCGGGCAGGTGGCATCGAGGGAGGCATGACGAATGGCGAGGAGATTTTCGTGCGTGGTCTTCTGAAGCCGATCTCAACCTTGCGCCGCCCCCTTGGCTCCGTGAGCTTTGAAACGCGGGAGCCGGTGAAGGCCGCCTATGAGCGGTCTGACGTGTGCGTGGTGCCGGCTGCGGGCGTGGTGGGCGAGGCAATGGTGGCGCTCATTTTGGCGCGCGCCATGCTTGAAAAGTTTGGTGGCGATTCAATGCAGGAAACACGCCGCAATTACGACGGATACCTCGAACAAGTACGCAATTTTTGAAGGAATATTAGCCCGTGGTCAGGCGTCTGTCGCCCTGCTCACTGAGCATGAACAAAGAACCGCGCGCGATCCGCTATGATCTATCCCATTACCAAATATGGCCAGCCGGTGCTTGAGAAGGCCACGCAGCCCGTTGTCAGCTTCGACGCGGAGTTCGAAAAACTGGTGGCAGACATGTTTGAAACCATGTACGCCGCGCACGGCGTCGGCCTCGCAGCGCCGCAGATCGGAATTTCAAAAAGCCTGTGCGTCATTGACATTACTTCCAACGAAGACCCGGCGGCAAAGTTGGTTTTGGCAAACCCCGTGATCCTCTCTACAGAAGGCAAGCAGACGGATGAGGAAGGCTGCCTGAGCCTGCCCAATTTCCGCTCTCCTACCTCGCGCCCACTCAAGGCCACCGTCCGTGCGCAGAACATTAAGGGTGAGGAAATCACGCTCAGCAGAGAAGGTCTGCTGGCCCGCGCCTTCTGCCACGAGATCGACCACCTGAACGGCGTTCTCTTCATCCAGCACCTCAGCCTGCTGAAGCGGGATTCCATCCGCCGTAGAATCAGGAAAATGTCCAAGGCAGGCGACTGGTAGTTGCCCGGTTGTCCGTCACCCGTCGAAGCAGTGTCCTCTGGCCGCTGGCAACGGGTCAGTTTGGCGTAGAGGCGGCTTTACGCCGCCACTTGGAGAGGTAAACTCGCCGCACCCACGAGCAGGTTAACAAACGGCGGCGGCGGACAACTCACAGCAGGCTACCCATCATGAGGCTGATTTTCTGCGGCACGCCGCAATTCGCCGTTCCCACGCTCGAAGCGCTAATCGCCGCGGGCTTCGAGATCAGCCTAGCACTGACGAATCCCGATGAGCCGAGTGGGCGCGGCTATGCATTGAAATGGTCTCCGGTTAAAGAATTTGCCTTCAAGGCCGGACTGCGCGTGTTTCAACCCGCGCGCTTGAAAGACCCCTCAGTTCAGGCGGAGATTTCCTCCATTCAACCAGACGCCATTGTCGTGGTGGCCTACGGGCACATCATTCCTCCCTGGATGATCGAGATTCCGCGCTTCGGTTGCATCAACCTCCATGCTTCGCTGCTGCCGCGCTATCGCGGCGCAGCGCCGGTTGCCTGGGCGATTATCAATGGCGAGCGCGCCACCGGTGTGACGACGATGCAAATCGATCCTGGGCTTGATACCGGTGACATCTTGTTGCAAGAGGAAACGGAAATCCGCGACGAGGACACCACGGAGACGCTCTTTGAACGCCTCAGCGCGATGGGCGCCGGGTTGATGGTGGAAACGCTCCGCAAGCTTGAGCGCGGTGAGATTCAAGCCACGCGCCAGGATGAGCGGCTCGCAAGCTACGCGCCGATCCTGAAGAAAGAGGATGGCCAGATCGATTGGTTTCTGACCGCAGAGGAGATTGCGCGGCGCGTGCGGGGACTGCGCCCCTGGCCCGTCGCTTACACGGCTTTTCGAGGGCGCACCCTG
Source organism: Acidobacteria subdivision 13 bacterium RH2 MAG17b (assembly GCA_002197525.1). GTDB lineage: Bacteria > Acidobacteriota > Terriglobia > UBA7540 > UBA7540 > RH2-MAG17b. The sequence continues at coordinate 12,580 of NFUN01000056.1, forward strand.
CGGCTCTGGGCTGCACGGCCGGTCGATCAACCGGAGGCGACGCGCCTTGAGCCGGGCGCACTGCATATAGATCAAGGCAGACTTGTCGCAGGTTGCGGCAGCGGAACCTGGCTGGAGTTGATTGAGTTGCAGCTTGAAGGACGCAAACGGCTTTCTGCGCGTGATTTCTTGAATGGAGTTAGCTTGGCGGCGGGTGACCGGCTTGGAATTGAGGGATAGATGGCAGAAACGCCTTTGAAGAAGACCGTGACCATCTTTGGCAGCTCTTTGCCAAGAGAGGGAAGCGCGATCTATGCGGATGCACTCCGCTTGGGACGCCGGCTCGCCCAATGTGGCTTCGCGATCTGCAATGGAGGCTACGGCGGGTTCATGGAAGCTACGGCGCGCGGCGCGCGGGAAGCCGACGGCCACACTGTAGGCGTCACGTGCTCGATCTGGCCTTCGCGCCCTAACCGGTGGATCATTGAAGAGCTTCGCACCGAATCATTTTCACGGCGCTTGATGGCGCTCATCGAGCGAGGTGATGCTTATGTGGTTTTGCCGGGTGGCACGGGAACGCTTGCGGAACTGGCGCTCGCCTGGGAGATGATGAACAAGGCGAGCCTTTCCCAATCGGTCGGCGGGCGCAAACCATTGCTCGTGATGAGCCCGTATTGGAAATCGGTGATCGCTTGCCTGGAGCAAGAAACGCACCTCGCCGCTTCCGGACCCGCAACGCCGCCCGCAGCCCTTGAGATGGTAGACCTGATTGACGATATGGACACTATCGCAGACATGCTCCTCGCGCGCCTGGCGTGAAAGTGTTTCTGGGCGTCTTGATTCGGCAAACTTATGGTAAACAAATCAAGCTTTCGTTGCCCTCAGCCCTCTCCCACTTTTCAGGGGGAGAGGGTGTCGCGCGTAGCGGGACGGGTGAGGGGTTAACCGCCTTCATGCACAACCGGAAACACGCCGCGTAGCACTTGCTGAGGTCCGCAGACTGCATGGAGAGCGATTGCGCGAGTGGTTTATGACTGTTGGCCTTTCGGGGACGGGATGCCGCGCCGCCAGTCGTCGCCCTTCCGCTGAAGGCCTTCGAGCGCGAGTTGTACTTCCTGAAGCTTTGCCGCCTGTGCTAGCTCATCCGCGCCGTGCGGTACGAAAATGGGGGGAGCGATGAAAAGGGCGGTTTGGCTGAAAGGCCTGGGAATCTGAAGCAGGTCCCAGCTTTTGCGAAAGACGTGCGAATGAAGTGGTTCGATGTGAAAGCAGAGAATTGCGGCGCCGGTGGCCCGGCCCAAAATTACCGAGCCTTGCTTGGCGATAAAGCGCGGCCCGCGCGGCCCGTCGATGGTGAAGGCCGCGTCGCGGCCATGCTTTAACTGGCGGATCATTTCCACTAGGGCGCGGCTTGCGCCTCGCGAGCTCGACCCGCGCGCTGCGCCATAGCCGTGTTTGGCAATGATGCGCGCGATGTATTCGCCGTCGAAGTTCTGGCTGGTCATCACCACGATGCCGCGCTTGCGCCAGAACCATGTGGCAGCGCAGATTTCGCGATGCCAAAAGGTGTATATCAGGCCTTTGCCGGCCTTCCGCGCCACTTCCCAATTTTCCCAACCATAAATTTCCCAGCGCAGGCTAAGGCCTATGCCGGCCGTCGCCAGATACCCTATCCATGTCGCGGTCGAGATTTGTATCCGTTCCCATCGCGTAAAGGTGCGAGGATTTCCGCTGAGGCCGGACCCGGCTGGGGACGGGGAAGTTCCGGGAGTCTCACAGGCCATCATACCGGGGTCCTCCGCCTCCTTCCGGGCAGACCCAGGTAATGATCTGATACGGATCTTCAATATCGCAAGTCTTGCAGTGCACGCAATTTGAAGGATTGAGTTTTAAGCGCTTGCCGGAGCCGTCCGCGTTGTCTTCCATCTCATAGACTGCGGCGGGGCAGAAATACTGGCACGGGTTGCCGTATTCCCGCACGCAGCGGTTGTTGCAGATGTCGTAGTCCGCGATTTTAAGGTGCGGAGGCTGATCTTCGTCATGCTGCACTCCTGAATGAAAGACATCGGCGAGTTTGTCATATGTGAGCTGGCCGTCGGCTTTTAAGTTCGCGCGCGCGCGGCCGCCGACCTCCGGCAAGCGGCGCATGTGCTGGTAATCGGGGCCCGATTCGTAGCGAGCGTGAAGACCGCGCCCTCCTGTGACGAATTGCAGAGCGGCATGGAGAGCGCCACGGGCGAATCCGCGATCGAAAGCCTGGTGGAAGTTCCTAACTTTCCACAGCTCTTCGCCCACCCAGCTCGCCTTCCACGCACGCTCGAAGCCGGCCAGTTGGCTCTTGGAATAATCCTGCTTTAGGAGTGCGTCCATGGTTGCCTCGGCGGCGAGCATACCGCTTTTCATAGCCAGGTGAATGCCCTTTAAGCGCTGGGCGTTCAGAAAACCGGCGGAATCCCCGATAATCAGCGCGCCGTCCACGGCGGCTGAAGGAACCGAATAATATCCGCCCTCCGGGATTGTCTTGGCGCCGTACCGGAGCATCCGGCCACCCGCAAGCAATCCTCGCAGCCACGGATGGATTTTCCATTGTTGGAATGCCTCGTGCGGATCAAACCCTGGATTTTCGTAATTTAGGCCCACCACCAAGCCGAGCGAAGGTTGCGTTTCCGAAGCCGCATAGATGAACCCTCCGCCGTATTGCGACGGTGGCAAGGGCCAGCCGGCGGTATGGAAAACTTGCCCTGCTTTCAGCCGCCCGGAAGGGATTTCCCATAACTCCTTGAGGCCCAGAGCATAGGATTGGGGGTTGCGCCCCTGGTCAAGGCATAGCCGGGAGACGATCTGCTTGGTCAGCGAACCACGGCTCCCTTCGGCAAAAATCGTAATTTTGGCCCGCAGGTCATAACCCGGCTGAAAATTCGGTTTGGGATTTCCTGCGCGGTCGATCCCTTTGTCTCCAACCCGGACTCCCGCCACGCGCTCACCCTCGTAAAGCACTTCGATTCCCGAAAATCCCGGAAACAGGCTGACGCCTGCTTGTTCGGTCTGTTCGCCCAACCACTTAACAAATTTGTTGAGCGAGATGATGGCGTTCCCGTGGTTGCGAAGGAAAGGAGGCGTGATGGGCAGTTTGATACGGCCCTGTTGCGTTAAGTAGAGGACGGCATCTTCCGAGACTGGCGTTTCGAGCGGTGCGCCGAGCGATCTAAAGTTCGGAATCAGTTCCTGTAGGGCTACAGGGTCCAGCAGGGCGCCGGAGAGGCAATGAGCGCCTAACTCTCCAGCTTTCTCCAAAACGAAAATGTTCTCCGTCTTAAGGTCAGGCTGTGAGGATGATGGCTGCGCGTGATCGTGGTGCGCCTGGTAGAGCTGCGCAAGCCGCAATGCGCAACTGAGGCCTGCCGGTCCAGCCCCAACAATCAGAACGTCCGTTTTCAGAGTTTCGCGTTCTGCTGAGTTCATGCAAGGTCAACCCTCGTCTTTCGTTTCAGGAAACTACAGGGGCGGGGGGGAGCCGGGACCCTGGCGTCCGGAGTTCCGGAAGAGGCACAAGAATCTCCAGGGTAATTACTTGCCGGGCTGCTGGGGCAGGTCTGCCAGCTTCTGTTTCAAGGTTTCAGCCAGGTAGGCGTTCGACCCCCATTCGTTGCTCATGCGCTCGTATATCTGGCGCGCCCCGGCTGGGTTCGTCGCTTTTTCTGCGTCCGCCAAAGCTAGCCATGCAGTGGCGGAAGGAACTGTCCGGGTGGGATGCTGGGCAAGGTCCTTGTATATCTTTTCCGCTTGGGGGAGCTGTCCGGTTCTCGCAAACTCGCCGGCCAGGGCAAAGCGCGCGAGTGATGCAATCTCCGGGTCAGATATTTTGGCCGCCTGCTGCAAGGTTTGGATAGCCGCCGCTTGCTGGCCGAGCATTGCCTGGCAGATCCCGGCGTGATAACTCGCAATTTCTCCCGCCTTCTGGCTGGGATATTTCGCCACCACGGCATCAAAGGCTTTCAATGCGGTCTGGTATTTTTCTTCTGCCGTCGAAAACTTCTGAACCCCAGGTCCGAGAGCATCCGCAGGAGCCGTTCCTACATAACCGTGAAACGTGGCCAAAGCGGCGCCGAGCAGCGCATTAGCGCTGGCTTCCTGGCGCTGCTCATAGCGTTTCCACGAGACGAGCCCAACGGCCGCCAAAGCGATGATAACCACTACCGCTGCCAGCTTAGCGGAGTGCTTCTGAGCAAACTCAATGAAATCGTCATAATAGACGGAAAGAAACGGGTCTTGCTTGAGTTCCTTGCGTGTCAGATGTGCCACAGACGGCTCCTTGCTTGATTGCCGGCGCCTAGCCGCCCGGCGCGCCAACGGGCAGACTGTGTGAGTAACCGGACCACGGATGAGGCTCTCCTGGCCTTTACCGCTCAGGCTGGTTGAGGCCGCTCGCGGTTGGGTACGCCAGGCGCGATTTGGGGTTTCAACACCTGAGTAGTTGCGGACTCCGGCGGCGGCGTAGACTCCGGTTTGCGGCGTTCGGGTAGCGGCTTGCCCTCAAGCAACAACTGCACTTCACTCCCGTCAAGAACTTCGTGAATTAACAACGCTTCAGCAACACTAACCATGGCGGCGCGGTGAGAGCTGAGGATGTCTTTGGCACGCTGGTATCCGGTCATCACAAACTTTTTTACTTCCTGGTCGATCTTGATGGCTGTATCTTCGCTGAAGTCGCGCTGAGTGGCCAAGTCGCGGCCGAGGAAGATTTCCGGCTGGTTTTTCCCGTAAGCAAGCGGTCCGAGGTCCGACATGCCGAATTCGCACACCATCTTGCGGGCCAATTCGGTCGCCTGCTCGATGTCGTTTCCTGCGCCGGTGGTGATGTGGTTCAGGAAAAGTTCCTCGGCCACCCGGCCTCCCATCATGATCGCGAGTTGCGATTCCAGATAGTCGCGCGTGTAGGTGTGTTTGTCATCGGTCGGCAACTGCATGGTGACGCCTAGCGCCATGCCACGCGGGATGATCGTCACTTTGTGAAGCGGATCGGCGTAAGGCACCGTCAGGGCGACGAGCGCATGGCCGGCTTCATGATAGGCTGTGTTCTTCTTTTCCTCATCCGAAAGGATCAGGGACTTGCGCGCAGTGCCCATCAGCACCTTGTCCTTGGCGGCTTCAAAGCCATACATCGAGACCTGTTTGTGATTTTCGCGCGCGGCAAGCAAAGCGGCTTCATTCACCAAGTTGGCCAGATCGGCGCCGGAAAAGCCCGGCGTACCGCGAGCCAACACGGAGACGTTTACATCCTCTGAGAGAGGTATCTTCTTGGTGTGGACTTTTAGGATGCCTTCCCTTCCGCCTACATCGGGTAACGGAACGACCACACGCCGGTCGAAACGCCCTGGCCGAAGCAGGGCGGGGTCGAGAACGTCCGGCCGATTGGTGGCCGCGATCAGAATGACGCCTTCGTTGGATTCAAAGCCGTCCATTTCCACCAGAAGCTGGTTCAAGGTCTGTTCGCGTTCGTCGTGTCCGCCGCCCAGACCTGCGCCGCGATGACGGCCCACCGCATCGATTTCGTCAATAAAAATGATGCAAGGCGCGTTCTTCTTGCCCTGCTCGAACAGATCGCGGACGCGCGATGCTCCGACGCCCACGAACATTTCCACAAAGTCCGAGCCCGAAATGGAAAAGAAAGGAACACTTGCCTCTCCAGCAATGGCGCGCGCGAGAAGCGTCTTGCCCGTGCCCGGAGGGCCCACCAGCAACACGCCCTTTGGAATGCGGCCGCCGAGCTTTTGGAATTTTTGAGGCTCGCGCAAAAAGTCGATGATCTCGTGCAGTTCTTCCTTCGCCTCGTCCACGCCGGCGACGTCCTTAAAGGTGATCTTCTTTTGTTGGCTGGACTGCAGTCGCGCCCGGCTCTTACCGAACGAGAGCGCCTTGTTGCCGCCACTCTGCATTTGACGCATGAAAAAGATCCAGATGCCCACCAGGATGATGAGCGGCAGCAGGCCGTTGCCCACCCATGAGAGCCACGAATTGCTGGAATTGTCCTTAATCGTGACGTTGACGTTCTTGGATTCCAGTTGCTTGTACAAATCAGGGTAGTCGGAGGGAATGATGGTCTTGAACTTGCCGTTATCTTTTTTCACGCCGGTTGCTTCGGAACCATCAATGGTGACCTCTTTGATGTCACCCTTGTTGATTTCATCGTTAAACTGGCTGAAGGAAAGCTGCTGCGGTTTCTGGCTGGTGCTCGACCTGACCACCGCCCAAAGCAGCAAGGCAGTGGCCACCATGACAACCCAGAAAATGATATTTTTCACGGTTGAATTCACCGCACCACCTCCTTGCGCCTTTCCGCCAAGCTTGTCTTCCCGGTTCGGACCATTTCTTCCACTCCTGCCCGATAAGTGGGGCTCTCACCATTAAGATGCGTCAAGGGTGCGTTTAGGAACGCTGGAACCGCACTCACCCGATCGCTGCAATATAAGGCAAATTCTGGTATTGACCAGATTGGCCCAATCCGTAACCGACCAGATAGCCTCTCTGCGTGGCAAATCCCACGTAGTCCGGAGCAACGCCAACCTTCTTGTGATGAACCCTTTCGATTAATGCCGCTACGCGGACAGAATTCGGATTCTGTCCCTGAATGGAGTTAAGCAAAAAATCCAGCGTGACCCCGGTTTCCAAAACCCCGTCCACCAGAAGCACGTCTTTGCCATGCAGGTCGATCCCTGGCCAATAACTGATCTGGCGAATCCGAATGCCGCGCCAAGTCCGGTCGTGAACCACGGCTCTCAAAAAGTGGCAAGTGACCGGAACAGCCAAGAGGCGGATTAAATCCGCCACAAACACGAAGCTGTTCTCGAGGATGCCGACCAGATGCAGGGTCTGGCCGCGGTAGTCCCGGTTGATGCCGCGCGCCATCTGTGCGATACGTCTCTGAATCCGGCCTTCGCTGAATACCACGCGCAACCGCTGCGCGTCGGCTGGTAAACTTTCCTGTCCTCGCTGGCTGCGCTGAGCCTTGGCGCTCATCGCTCCTCCGAATGCGAAACCGCATCCGTGATAGCCTTTTCTTCGATCTGTAGAAGCCGGCAAGAAGACGAGGAGGGCGCGACTTTACCGGAGGGGGAGAAACGGCAAACCCAGACGATCTCTTCACCGCTCAACAGAACCGGCCACAGCCGGCGGCGTGCAGCGGAAATTTTGCGCGTCAACAAGAGTTCCTTCAGCCTATGAGTCCTGTGAGTTCCTGCTGGAGTATAGGCGTCCCCCGCTTGCCTATTTCGCAGGACGAGAGGGCCAGATAGCTTGTCAAAATCAACGTATGACGCCTCAGTATGATTATACTTCTTTTCGCCGTTGCTACGAATAACATTTTCGACCATCCGGAAGCAAAGCGTTAGGCCAAGCTCCGGCAAGGGCACGTCAGCCGGCGGCGCTACAGCGATCGAATAGCCTCGATGGGTATCGCGAGCGGTCCGGTGAGAAATCGCCAGCGCGTCAAACTCTTTGCGGGCCTCCAGGTTGCCGGGCAGTTCAACCATCTTGCCACTCTGGCTCCGCACGGCGAGTTCCCGCACCGCCTCCACGTGCGAGGCTGTGACGCCGCGAACGTTGCCGCGCACGCCAGCGATCATTTGACGCAGCACCCGCCGTTGGATGGCAGGAGAAAACTGGGTCAGCGCCCGGATGGGGATGCGCTCTTCGGAGCCTTGCCGGATTCTCCAGGGGCCAGCCGCCTCCCGCGCTTGTTGCTCCAGATAGCTTTCATCGTCACGGCACCGTTCAGCGAACTGGTTCAGCAAAGGGATGACCCCCGGATTGAACTCCCGCTCGATCATTGGCAAAAGCTCCCGCCGGATTCTGTTCCTTGTAAATCGTGGATCAAGATTGGACTTGTCGGTGCAAAACGCCAGGCGGCGCCGCTCAATTTCCGCCTCAATCTCCGGCCTGGTCACGCTGAGGAAAGGCCGCACCACTTTCCCTTCGAGGACGGGATAGATTCCTCCCAGTCCGCGGCTGCCGGACCCCCGAATGAGACGCATTAGAACCGTTTCGGCCTGATCGTTGGCGGTGTGAGCCGTGGCTACCTTATCCACTTTGTCCTGATGGACCAGGGAGAAGAAGAACCGGTATCGGAGCTGGCGCGCCGTCGCCTCCAGATTCTGTCCCTTTTCCCTCGCCGCTCGCGCGACGCCGGCTTGTCCGCCAATAAAAGGCAAATCAAGCCGGGCGGCAACTTCGGATACAAAACGCTCGTCTGCGTCGGAATGAGCTCCGCGCAGATGGTGATTGAAGTGCGCGACAGTCAAAATGAGGCCGTCGTTTTGAGCGAACCGATGGAGAAAGTCGAGCAGCAGGATGGAATCCGGTCCGCCTGAAACTGCTACGCCCACGCGCTCGCCGGGCAGAAACAGGCGTGCGCGACGCATTTCAAGAGCCCATCGGCCGTACAGATTTGCAGAACGCGACATCCTGGCGCCCCGGGCGGGAAGCCCGCCCGCACCTTTCAGCCTGCATTGTAACATCCGCAAGGCACGGTGCAGCGGGTGCAGACCAAGCTTGCCAAAACGCTCGCCGCACGCTTTGCCCGACTGGGATTCAAGATGGTTTCCCCAGCGAGCTTCAAATCCGCCGGGGAGCGGCATCCGCAAAAATGCCCAAAATGACTGATCAAAGCCATAACTTTCCTTTGGAATCTGTTACTTACGACAAAACAAAGCCATTAACAAAGCCATCGCAAAAGTCGCTAAGTTGTTGATTGTTCGTAGCAATCCCCCGTCGGCCTCGAACGCGCCTCATACTTCTGTCAACACTCAGGACTTCCCACCCAGGGCTACACAACTAGCCATTAATGCGCTGAGCTGCTTTCGATTGGCATCCACGGTTCTGAATGTGCTGACGCAAAAAGCTGGGGCTCACCCCTGCGAACTTCTCCCTCCCTTCCATCGAGAAGAGCGATTTCCGCGCGAATTGTAGCGCCCGTGTCCTCACGGGCGATTCCTTCCGGCGATGAGGACATCGCCGCACCAGATTCCTTTCGATGATTTCGCGGTCCGAATTGTAGCGTCGCGCTATGATCGAGGGGCAAGTCTTGCCCGCCGACCGGCGACGGCACGTCGCCGCTACAATTCCAACGGAAACACTTCGCCCTGATAAGGCATATCTTCTAGTCTTTTGACCAACCCCGCACGCACCGGGTTCTGCCGTACGTACTCCCATTTCAGCCGGTAAGATTCCGCCGAACGAAGAACGTGATCGAAAAAGCCTTTTTGCCAACAGGGGCCTGACACTCCATCCCCCGGTACAACCAACGCTAAAGTTCGTTTAAGCGCCTTCATCCAGTAGGAGAGAGATGGCGCGCTGGGCGCGAAGGCCGCAAACAGATGAACATGATCGGGCATCAAAACGTAACGACCCACCCAAACCCCCTGGGCCGAAGCTTTGCCGCAGAAATTCATGAAAGCCCGGTGAATAGATTCGTTGTCTAAGAGCCTGCGGCGATCGTGGACGCAAGTCGTGAGGAAATAGAGGGGCCGGTCCGTGTAGAGCCACTCCAAGCGTCTTAGTCGTGGTTTAAACATCCTTTGGCGCCATCCTCACCTGCGCGCATTGTAGCGCCCGTGTCCTCACGGGCGATTCCTTCCGGCGATGAGGACATCGCCGCTACAACGAGCCTTCGATGATTTTGCGCTCCTCGTCTGTAATCCCGTAAAGCTCGTAAACCAGGTCGCCGATTTCCGAGGGCGCCACTCACCGCTGTCCCCGCGCCTTACCGCACTATAGGATCGGTAACGTAGAACTGCTTAAACGGACGTGCCACACCGATTCGGCTGTCCGCATAAAGCATCACATCCACCGTCATCCGAACACGCTCGTCCAGGCAGGAAGAGACGACCCTCATTTGAAACTCGTTAAGCCAGTAAGTAAGCATGAAGGGTCTTGGCTCGCCGCGTGGGAGGTCAAAGCCTCCCCAATCGTCAAACTTGGCAAATACATCTCCACCAGCATTGCAATCAGCGGAGAGGGATGAGCGCACGGCAGTCACATGAAGGTCCAGGTAGGGCGACATGTTGAACACCTCGCCTTCAATTTCCAGAGAGGGAGCCCTGAGTTTCCCTGGACGCATGACGATTGGCCTTTCAGATTGCAGCCGAATCTTTATGTCATTTTCCAAGTCCAGCGGGTTGTAATACTTCGTGAAGACGACTGCGGGCAACCGTCTGAGCAGCCAGCGACCCATCGGTTCAGCTACTGTTCGCCAAGGCATCTCCGGAATCATGCGATACCCCCGTGGCTCGTTTGCTCAACTATTTTGCGCTCTTCGGGCGTGATTTCATAAAGCTCGTACACCAGATCATCAATTTCGGCGTCGGTGGAGGCGAGTTCGCGGTCCACGCGGTCGATTTCCGAGGGCGCGAGCTTGCCTGAATGCCTCTTCTTGTTCAATTCCAGCATCCGGTCCACCAGCGTCACGATACGGTCGTGGCGGGATTTATCGGTGGAATTGGAAAAGTCGATGGGGCGGATGGGAAGCTGCTCAATAAACTGCGTGAAGTAGCGAAAGAACCCTCCCCGCATCGTGGTACTGATCTTCTTCAGATACCAGTCCAGCAGGCGGCTATTGAGAAGCCCCAGGACATATTTAGACGATTCGTTAATTGCGCCCTTGAAGGTAATCCCGTAACCGCTGGTAAACGTATATTCGCCGTTTTCATCTAAGGCAAATGATGCGCGGTCAGCAATGTCGGGGACGAGTATCTTTGGTTTCTGCATGACCTCGATGTTCTTGGGATACACATAGGCGTACCAGTTGCGACCGCGCATTCTTCCACGCTCACGCTTTTCGAGGAGGGGTTTGGTCGCCCGCAAGTAAGCCAAGGTTCGTGGGAAGCGGCGATTCATCTCCTGCTCGCTAATGAACGCCGCTCGGCCATTGCTCACTTCGTAGGGAATGATAACAACTTTTCCAGATGGCTTTATCGCGTAAGGCTTGATTTCGCGTCCCTGCAAGAACCTCGAAACGGCGGTGCGTTCAAGCTCGATATTTTTCCTAAGAGCTTCTGAGCGAGCCGTCAAGTTTTTCTTGCTGGTTGAAACCACATCCAAGACATAAACTTCGTTGGCACTCGTGCGGATGCCTTGTGCCATTCGATCCGCCAAATCGCCAAGCTTCACCGGCATCGCCTTGAGCTTCTCGAAAAGGTCGGAGCCCTTGCCGACACTGAAATTCCACTCCGCTGCCGTAACTTTCGCCGATGAAATCACGCCGTTCGTAGATTTCTCGCTTTCGATCCAGTCCTCAAGATCATCCACTTTTACAAACTCAATCTTTTCGCTTCCGCCCTTTTCCAGAAACATCATGCAGGTATAGTTGGTGGCGCCTTCAAACACCTGTTGATCGCCGAAATGAACGATGTGCGAGAGATGCTTCCCCTGAGCCAACAACCCGCGCAACGGCTCACCGTACTTTGAATTAAAGAACTTGTGGGGAAGAATGAATCCCAAATTGCCATGCGGCTTGAGCACGCTCAAGCCTTTCTCAACAAACACCACGTAAATATCGTAATTGCCGGAACTGGCAGCCTTGTACCTCGCCTTGTAATGTTCCACCTCAAAAGGCGCCCACTCTTTCATGTGCTGGATTCGGATGTACGGCGGGTTGCCAATCACGCAATCGAACCCGCCCGAGCGCATAATGTCGCCGAAGGTGACGGGACCGGCTGTAGCGGCGGCGTCTCGCCGCCGTTCCTTCGCCGGTGAGGACACCGGCGCTACAGACGACTGTAGCGTCGAGCTACGCTCGACGAGCGAATTTCGGCGATCATAGATCGCCGCTACAGCGTTCCAATCAAAGGCGTTGATGCGGTCTTTTTCTTCATCGCCGAAGAGCGTTCCCTGGTCGTAGATATCCGGGCCGATAAGCGAGTTGCCGCAGATGATGTTGTATTTCAACTCGGGCAGGAGATGCTGCTTGGGTGGCAGTTGGCTTTTTTCGCCTTCGAGAGCCTTCAGGTAAAGGCTCATCATGGTGATTTCGACGGCTTGCGGGTCAATATCCACACCGAAGAGGTTATTCCGCAGAATTTTGGCTTTGCGATAGACGGAGAGCCGGTGGCCGCCGTCGGGGTCGGTGTGGACTTCGCGCATGAAGTCGAGCGAGGGGTGCGCGTGGCGCACTTCCTGCTCGGGATGCGCGAGATACCATTTCACGTGGTAGTCAATCAGGCATTGGAACGTGCCAATCAGGAATGACCCGGAGCCGCAGGCAGGATCGAGAATGCGGATTTTTTCGATCTGTTTGGGCGTTTTGCCTTCAATCACTTTCCCGACCGTGTTTTTGACGATGTAATCGACGATGTATTTGGGCGTGTAATAGACGCCGCCCGCCTTGCGGACTTCCGGTTTTTCCTCGACGCGCACCGTCTTGGCCGTGGGGCGGATGGTCTTGCCCAGGTAACGCTCATAAATCGAGCCGAGGAGCTCGACGCCAATCACATCAAAGCGGTAAGGGCTTTTGGGCGGGTAGAGGCGTTCGATGATGCGGGCAAGAACTTCCGAATCGATGCGGATTGTTTCAGAAAGGTGGGGCTTGAAGATTTCGCCGTTGAAGTCCTCGTTGATCTTGTGAAAGAGATCGTTGAGCCATTCGTAGATATGGAGCTTGCCGCCGCGCGACCGCCACTCTTCCACGGCGTCCGCAAGCTGGCGTTTTTCGATGATGCGCCGGTCCTCGGCGATGCGGATGAACACAATGCGGTCGAGAAGGCGCTGCACCACTTCGTTCAATTGTTTGGCGGTGAGGTCCGGATTATTTTTATAGACGTTGCGGGCGAGGTCTTCGCGCCAGCCGGTCATCTCATCCAGAAATGCCTGATCGACGGGAATTCGCAGGCGCTGCGTGCGGCGGTCGCGCGGCAGCATGGCGTCAAGAGAGCCTGCCGCGACACGCTCTTTGGAGAATTCCCAAAGCTTCTCGACGTTGCCGGGATATTCGTCATAGCGGAGGCGGAGCAGCCGGCCCTCGTCCGGCTTGCGTTCATCGGGCCGGACGCTGGCGTCATAGAAGCGGAATTCAACGAAGTCGGTGAGGATGACGAAAAAAACCGACTTGGTGTTCCAAGCGTAGCCCTTGGCCTGCAGGATGTGATGGGGAACGTCCAGGGTCTCCGACGGGGCTTTGGCCTCAACAAAAAACTTGGTCTGCCCGCCAAGGCGGAAGCTGTAGTCGGGACGGCCTTCGGTATCGTATTCGCCGCGCTCGACCAGCACTTCGCGTTCGTGATGAGGCAGTCCCGCCTCGTTTTCAACGTCCCAGCCCAGCGCCCGGAAGAACGGGGAGATGAAATCCGTGCGCGCTTGCGCTTCGAGGTAGCCTTTGGAGAGAGTGTGATGCTTGTCCGCCTCGAACTTGCTGATGAGCTTCTTCAGGTTGTCGGCGAAAGAATCAAGCGTGGCAGGCACCGGCGGGCTCCGGAGATGTAGATATTTTTCTCAGAGAGTTTAACACGGAGCCCGGATGTATTCTTCTATTTCGGCGGCCAGCCAAGAGGTCGCACTGCAGCTTGCCTGGCGTAAGCTCTCGCTGGTGCGGCGATCTGTGATCGCCGGTATGGAGTGCGGCGGCATTCGGCGATGAGGACATCGCCGCTACAGATTCCCTTTGAAGGCGAGCGTTGTAGCGCAGCGTTCGCCGTCTAACGCTGCGGCTTGTTGATTTTGGCGTTGCGAACGGCAAAAAACCGCAGGGTCACAAACCGGACCCTGCGCTACAATTTCTACAGTTGCAGTTGTCACACAGGCTCAAAAGGTCGGCGACGGCACGTCGCCGGTACAGATTCGCTTCGATGATTTTCCGCGCCAATTGTAGCGCCCGTGTCCTCACGGGCGATTAGTGCGGCGATGAGGACGTCGCCGCACTAACGCGCCTTTGTTGGCGTCATATTTGGACAATGTGGTGTAGAATAGAGTCACGCGGGTGCGCCAGCATTATGCCGCGGTTTCGTAGGAGTGTTCGATTTTACGCCGTCCCGCAGGTGGCCGGTGAGGGGTCAGCTACTCCGCTTTCCAGGGGCGCGCAGGCTTGATGCACAGCCACAATCCTCCGGTTCTCACCCGCGGTGTCCTGCTCTGCCTGTTCTACTGCCTGTCAACTCCATTCCTCCGTTGTGACCATATTGTAACCATGGTGGACGCCAACGGACGCCGGGTGTATGTGAACGTGAGTGACAAGATTTGGGGTCACACCCCAACCACTCACCTCCCAAGCGGCGCTGTAACTCCAATGGCTCCGGGGCTGCGGCGTCTTGTAAAGCGCACCGCAGGAAAGTACCAGATCGACCCGAAACTTGTCGATGCGATGATCAAGGTAGAGTCGCAGTACAACCCCCGCGCCGTTTCTCCCAAAGGAGCCATGGGGCTGATGCAACTCATTCCCGCAACGGCGGAGCGGTTCGGGGTGCAGAATCCATTCGATCCGCGGCAAAACGTTCAGGGCGGAGCCGCCTATATGCGCTATCTGCTAAACCTCTTCAACGGGAATCTTCGCCTCTCGCTCGCCGCCTACAACGCCGGCGAACACGCCGTGCTGCGAGACGGAAATGTCCCCCGGATTCCCGAGACCGTCAACTACGTGCGGAAAGTGACCGAGTTGTATCGCGGCCGCCAGCCCAGCACAGAGAATCCTCCACCCGCTCCCGCGGTTCAAGAAGCTCCTATCTATCTGTACGTGGACGGACGTGGCGTGACGCACTTTACGAACGACGGAGGATATTGAGCTCCTCGCTTCGGTTGCGTTTATCCGGATGGTTATATTCTGAATGACGAATGAACCCAGTTCGCAGCAATGCCGGTTCCTTTCCGTTGTTTGGATGCTGTGCGCCGCCGGGATGGCGCTGGGCGCGTCCACTGCAACGCTCCCGGTTCGCCAGAGAGCTGAATCAGCGTACCGCCGTGCGGAACGGCTGCGAGTAACGATTGAAAGCCAGCCGCAACCCGGCTTGGCCGGCTACACAAAAGTCATCCGAGCCTTCGAGCTTGTGTATCGGATCGATCCGGGCTACCCGAAGACTCCTGCCGCGCTGGCCAACGCTGCGGAAGTCTATCAAGAGACGGGCCGGCGATTTGCGACCGACCGCTACTACTCCAAAGCTGTCGAGGCCTATCAGTTCCTCATCGCGCAATATCCGTACGCCAGCCTGTCGAGCGATGCGCTCTTCACTGTGGCGGAGATTTACCGCATCGACATTGAAAATCCCGAAGCGGCCCTCGCCACCTATCGGCAGTACCTCAAAAAATATCCGCAAGCTGAAAAGGCGGCCTTGGCCCGGCAGGAGATTGCCAGCCTCGGCCTGCAGCTCGCGCAATGGTCCGCTGGACGTTACGCGGGCGGGCGTCCTTCCGCTACGGTTCGCAACGCGGCAGCCAAGAGTCCGGCATCTGGTTTTGAACAGCCCGCTGGTTCCCACGGGATCGAGGACGTCGAAGGCATCCGGCAGTGGGTGGGCGCGAATTACACGCGCGTCGTCATTCAAGTGGGGGGGCAGGTAAAATTCGATGCCATCCACCTGGCGAACCCGCCACGGCTGGTCTTTGATCTGGCCAACTCACGGCTCAGCCCGGATTTGGCGCGGAAAGTCTTCCCTGTGGAAAGCGGCTTTCTCCAGAGAATTCGTATCGCTCAGTTTCAGCCTACAGTCACAAGAGTGGTACTGGACGTTCCCGAAATCGAAGACTATTCGGTTTTTTCACTTCCCAACCCTTTCCGTCTGGTAATCGACATTCACGGATCGCCAGCCACGATGACGGCGAAAAGCTCCTCGCGACCGCCTGGAATGGCGAGCGGTGGTCAATCGCGCTCGCAGAATGCCGGCATCAGCCGCTCTGGTTCACATGAAGCGAATCTGGCGGAAAATCCGCCGCCGCGCAGCAGTCCTGCTGACCAACGAGCGAGCGCCCATCCGCCAGCGAGCGCTCCGGCCAGCTCCAACGCAACGTCAGAAGTCTTGCCGGCCGTCCCGCCTTCAGGTTTTGCTAGCGCTTCCCCCACCTTGACGCGGGCTTTGGGGCTGAAAATTCGAAGAATCGTGATCGATCCTGGGCACGGCGGCCACGACACAGGCACCATCGGCCCCGGCGGGATCGAAGAAAAGAACGTGGTGCTGGACGTGGCCCAGCGGCTGCGCAAACTGATCCTGCAGCGCATGGGTTGCCAGGCGATTATGACTCGCAACTCCGACAAGTTCATTCCTCTCGAAGAGCGAACCGCGATCGCCAACGCGGTCGGCGCCGATCTGTTCATTTCCATTCACGCCAACTCCAGCCCCGATGCGGGCGCGCGCGGCATTGAAACGTACTATCTGAACTTCACTTCCGATCCCGAGGCCCTCGAATTGGCAGCGCGTGAAAACGCTACGTCGCGTGAGTCCGTGTATCAACTGCAAAGCCTCATCAAAAAGATCGCGCTTTCCGAAAAGATCGGCGAGTCGGAAAAATTCGCCGCCGTAGTGGACCATCAGCTCGCGGGACATTTAGCCCAGGATGGAGACCCTCAGCCGGACCGGGGCGTGAAAAAGGCCCCGTTCGTAGTGCTGATCGGGGCCAACATGCCCTCTATCCTGGTCGAGATTTCCTTCCTTTCGAATCCTCACGACGCCCGCCGGCTACGCAAAGCCGCTTATCGCGAGCAGATCGCCAAGTCGCTTTACGACGGCATCGCCCGCTATGTGGAGAGCCTGGGAACAATCCGCCTGGCTCAACGGCAGGCCAGCCGGGACGCCCAACACGACACTCCCAGTTTCTGATATCCTAAGCGTCATGTCCTCCCTTTTCTTCTTCCGGCGCGTCAGCTTGTGCCTGATTTTAGCGTCCAGCCCACTGCTGCATGCAGGCCAAAAGAGCGTCGTCATCCCATTAATTTCGGTATCGGACTGGAAGCTCGTGGATTCGGCAAAGCTCGCGCCCCAGGATCTTGCCCGCTTTGAAGACAATCTCCCGGTCGATTATGAGTTCGGCGTGAAATCTGCAATGGAACGCACTTATCAGTTGAATGGTCTCAAGGCAACGGCGGTGCTTGAGGAAGCAGCCGACCCTTCCTCTGCCTATGGCTTGTATACGTTTTATCAAAATGAGGGCATGAGGAGCGCTCCCGGGATTCAAATGGCGATGATTGGAAGCCATAACGCGCTTATGACACGGGGGCGCTATTTCATCCACATTTTGGGAAACCCCGGCTCGAAGCTCTCGGCTGACGACTTCCGGTCTCTGCTAACCATAATTGGAGGGACAAGACTTTCCTCACAGAATATCGAAAGCCTGCCCGCACCGTTGCCCAAACAGGGGTTGATCCCCGGAACCGAAAGATATGCCCTTGGAATCGAAACCGCCAAGCGCGTCCTCGGGTCGTTCCCAGCGGGCTTGATCGGATTCCAGGATGGGGTGGAAGTTCAGACGGGCGCCTACCGCATCGGCCCGGACCGGCTGAATCTGATCGTGATCAGCTACCCGACTCCGCAACTGGCGCAGTTGCGGTTCGGAGCCATGCAACACGTTTTGCAGATTAACCAACGCCGTGGTCCTGGCGCGGTCTTCGGGCTGAGGCAGGGATCTTACGCACTTCTCGCGCTGAATGCACAGACGAAAGCTTCGGCGAACCGTCTTCTTGGTCAACTCAAAGTCACCGAGAGCGTAAGCTGGAACGCCCGCTATCGCAGCCAATCGGCGTTCACGCTCCAAGTGTTGGAGCTGGTAATCGCCAACCTCGAGCTAGTTCTGGTCATCGCCGGATTCGCTTTTCTGGGGGGGATTACCATCTTCCTGGGTAAGAAATTGATTATGAAGCTCTTTCCGAACTCGCCTTGGCCACGGTCAGATGAGGAAGAATTAATCCGATTAAAATTGAGCTAGCACAACACATTTAGAATAAGTGTGTTGTGACATATTTATAATGTAAAACGCGAACCTGCTGGAAATTACCCCGCAAAGCTCTTGGGATGGCCAAACAACCCTGTAAAGTTATGAAATTAAATGCGTTATGTGGGTGTATTTTTTTTGAAAAATACCTTGACAGCGCCCAACCGGATTCACTAGACTCCCTTCGAGTTTAGTTGGTGGAGCGCGTCCGCCGTTCTATTCTCCTCTCAATCGTAAAATGCTCACCCGCAAATTCGGCGCACGGCCGGGTTTGCCGGGTGAGCATTTTCGTGTCAGCCGAAAGCCGGCGTAGCTCAGTTGGTAGAGCAACGGTTTCGTAAACCGTAGGTCGGAGGTTCGATTCCTCTCGCCGGCTCCAACCCTTTCAGTTTATTTACAGCCAAAGTCCCTTCTTGCGCTTTCGGAGTAATGCATTTGATCGTCCCGCGGTTCTGCGCCGGTCATAATCTGAGATCTCCAACAACTTGCACGCGAAAGCGGCGCCGCGTGCCGAGGCGCGCTCAGCGGCCCTTTTTCATCTTGTTGAGCACGGCATGCAGGATGCCGCCGCTCGTGTAGTAGCCCACCTCAACGACGGAATCGAGGCGCACGACAGCTTGGAAGGTTTTGCGCTGCACTCCTGGAACATTCGCCGTCACGGCCACTTCCTGGCGCGGACGAATCTCGCCGGTCAAGCCTTCGATATCAATCACTTCCTGCCCTGTCAGGCCGAGCGATGCCGCGCTTTCCCCTTGGTGGAATTGAACCGGCAGCACGCCCATGCCGATCAGGTTGCTGCGGTGAATCCGCTCATAGCTCTGAACTAGCACAGCCTTCACGCCCAGCAATGCCGTACCCTTGGCAGCCCAGTCCCTGGAGGAGCCTGACCCGTATTCCTTGCCGCCAACCACGATCAGCGGTACTTTTTCGGCTTGATACCGGACTGCCGCATCGTAAATTGACATCTGTTCACCCGAAGGAAAGTGAATGGTCACTCCACCTTCGGTACCGGGCGCCACCAGATTCCTCAGGCGGATATTGGCGAAGGTTCCACGGATCATCACTTCATGATTGCCGCGGCGCGAACCGTAAGAGTTGAAGTCCTTCTTTTGTACCCCATGTTCCACGAGATACCGGCCCGCCGGGCCGTCGAGCGGAATATCTCCCGCCGGCGAAATGTGGTCTGTGGTTATGGAATCGCCAAGTATCACCAGCACCCGAGCCCCACGGATGTCACCGGTAGCCGCCTTTCCTGCGCCTTCTTCCGCGAAAAACGCCGGCTCACGCACGTAAGTCGATTCATCCCGCCACTCGTAAAGCTCGCCGCCAGTGACCGGGACTGCATTCCAGGTGGCGTTGCCGTCCCATACGTTGGCGTAGGTCGCCCGGAAGGTTTCCGGC
Source organism: Acidobacteria subdivision 13 bacterium RH2 MAG17b (assembly GCA_002197525.1). Lineage (GTDB taxonomy): Bacteria > Acidobacteriota > Terriglobia > UBA7540 > UBA7540 > RH2-MAG17b. Next base: position 31,855 of record NFUN01000056.1, read on the forward strand.
GTGATCGCTCGGTTGATCGTTTCAGTCACTTCCTGTTGAGAAGGCCAAATATCACGCAGATAAACCGGAGCTCCTTTAGAATCCTTGCCCAGCGGCTCGCTCGCCAGATCAATATCCACGGCTCCCGCCAGCGCGTAAGCGACCACCAGTGGGGGCGAAGCCAAGTAGTTCGCTTTGACTGTCGGATGGACCCGGCCCTCAAAGTTGCGATTGCCGGAAAGCACTGCGGCAACCACCAGTTGGTTATCACGCACCGCCCGATCAACCTCTTCCGGCAGTGGGCCGCTGTTGCCGATGCAGGTTGTGCATCCGTAGCCGACAAGGTCAAAGCCGAGCTTTTCGAGGCTGGTAAGCAGATCAGCCTTTCGAAGGTACTCGGTGACCGCTTTGGAACCGGGCGCGAGGCTAGTCTTCACATAGGCAGGCACTTTCAGGCCGCGCTCAACGGCCTTCTTAGCCAGCAGTCCGGCGCCCACCATCACCGAAGGATTCGACGTGTTCGTGCAGGAAGTAATGGCTGCAATCACCACGGATCCATGCCGGAGCTGGAACCCGTTTCCGTTGGAGCCTACGGTGACAGCGCGAGCCGCAGCTTCCTTCGCCAAGCCGTATCCGCGCTCTTGCACCGGCGCCACCAACAGCCGTTGGAACGATGCTTTAACCCCGGCAAGCGGAATCCGGTCCTGCGGGCGCTTCGGCCCGGCAAGGCTTGACTCGACACTGCCGAGGTCAAGTTCCGCGGTCTCGGAAAACTCGGGGTCGGGGCTTTCGTCAGTACGGAACAATCCTTGTTCCTTCGCATACCGCTCCACCCGTTCGACTAACTCTTCAGACCGCCCCGTCATCCGGAGATACCGAAGCGTTTCCGCATCCACCGGGAAGAAACCCATGGTTGCCCCATACTCAGGCGCCATGTTGCCGACAGTGGCACGGTCGGGCAGCGAAATCTGGGAGAGGCCGGTGCCGTAAAACTCAACGAACTTCTCGACCACTCCTTTCTTGCGGAGCATTTCCGTGACTGTCAGCACCAGGTCTGTCGCCGTGGCGCCTTCGCGCAACCGCCCCGTCAGCTTCACTCCTACTACCTCCGGAGCAAGCATGTAGTAAGGCTGGCCCAACATGGCCGCCTCCGCCTCGATTCCTCCGACTCCCCAGCCGAGCACGCCCAGACCGTTAATCATGGTCGTGTGAGAATCCGTGCCAAGAACCGAATCGGGAAACACCGACCAGTCGCCGTTCTGCCTGCGCACAACCACCTGGGCAAGGAACTCAAGGTTAACCTGGTGCACGATACCCGTGGCGGGCGGCACCACTCGAAAGTTCTTAAATGACTGCTGCCCCCATCGCAGGAACTCATAGCGCTCCCGATTCCTCTTGAACTCAATCTCCGAGTTTTGCTGTAGCGCCGTCAGCGTGCCGTAAACATCCACTTGCACCGAATGGTCGATCACCAAATCCACGGGAATCATGGGATTGACTTTGGAAGGATTCCCGCCCCGGCGCTTCACGGCGGAACGCATCGCAGCAAGGTCCACAACCGCCGGCACGCCCGTGAAGTCCTGCAGGAGCACGCGCGCGGGCATGAGCGGAACCTCGCGGGGCGCTGACGGCTTGGGTTCCCACCCGGCAAGCGCTCTCACATCCTCTTCAGTCACCAGTTCTCCATCGACGTTGCGCAGGACCGATTCCAACAGAATCTTGATCGAAATAGGTAAGCGCGAAATGGCTCCGAGGCCGGCTTTTTCCAAGTAGTCGAGCCGGTAGATCGCCGCGAGGCCTTCACGGGTCTCGAAAGTCGAGCGGGCGCCGAAGGCATCCTTCACCGTCTTTTTCATAACTCTTCACCTCATCAGTAAGTTCCGCCAAAGGCGGGCGCATTCGTCAGCCAGCCCCACTGTGACGGCGTTTTCTATAAGTGCGACTGTCCATTATAGTCTCTCGGGGCGGCCTGCGTCGCACCGCCAGCAAGAAAATTTGGAGATTGAATGGTGGCGCGTGGTATCGAGCGCACCGCATACCCTATACTCGTGTGCTGTGACTGATAGACAGCTTCCACAAATGACCCTCGGCGAACCAGCGAATGTCCCGCGTGCAGCCGCCTCGCCCGGCAGGAGGCAGTTGAGCCGCCTGCAACTGGTAGGCGTCATATTTTTCGTGGTCTCGGGCGGCGCCTATGGCCTGGAATCGCTGGTAGGCGCGCTGAATCCCGGCTGGGCTATTCTCTTGCTCCTTGCCACGCCGGTCTTGTGGGCCTTGCCGGTCGCGCTGATGGTGGCGGAGCTTGCAAGCGCTCTGCCTGAAGAAGGCGGCTATTACGTCTGGGTGCGCAAGGCCATGGGCGATTTCTGGGGCTTTCAGGAAGGCTGGTGGACGATCTGCTACACCGCCGTGGATATGGCGATCTACCCAGTGCTTTTTGCCGATTACCTCGGCTATTTCATTCCCTCGCTCGCGCTTTCGAACCACGCCGGATGGAGCGTGATCGCGACCCGCTGGCTGGTCGCCCTAGCCGCCATTGCTACCGCCTGCGCCCTCAACTGGCGAGGCGTGCGCCCGGTGGGCGATAGCGCCGTCGTCACCTTGCTTTTCGTGCTGGCCCCGTTCGCTGCGCTCACGGCCGCCGGGCTTCATCACCACGGGGCGCTTGGAGCGGCGCTAACCGCCGTGCGGCTCGGCCTGCACAAGCCACCAGGTGGAGCATTGCTGGCGGTCGGCATGTCTACCGCGCTGTGGAACTACTGCGGGTGGGACAATGTCTCAACCTTCGCGGAGGAAGTCCGGCAGGCGCCGCGCAACTACCCGCCCGCCCTCGCTGCGGCGATGGCGATCATCGTGCTCGCCTACGTCGCTCCGGTGCTTGCGGGCGTTGCGCGTAGTTCGAGCCCGGCTCTATGGAACGAATCAACCGGATGGCCCGCCATCGCGCGCGCCATAGGCGGCCCAACCCTGGGACTATTGGTGGCAGCCATGGCGCTGGTTTCCGCATGGTCTATGTTCAACAACCAGTTGCTTTACGCCTCGCGCCTGCCTTACGCCATGGCCCGCGACGGATGGCTGCCCGCCGTTCTGACGCGCCTTTCCCCGCGCACCGGAATGCCGGGCGTGGCGCTGATTGCAGTTTGCCTGGTGTCCACCCTCTTTGCGGTCTTTTCCTTCACCCAACTCGTGGTGATAGATATTCTCATGTACTCTGCGGGCTTGCTGCTTGAGTTTGTGGCTCTGATCGTCTTGCGCGCGCGCCAGCCCCATCTCAAACGCCCTTATCGGGTGCCGGGTGGCAAGCTAGGCTTGCTGTTAGTCACGGTTTGCCCGATGTCGTTTGCCGCCGTGGTTTTGGTTTCGAGCGTCACCGGTGGCCGCTCCGACCATTGGCAGTTGGGCCTCGCGGTCTTCTTCGTCCTCACAGGCATGGTTGTGTATTGGTCCCGGCGCGGCCAAGCCAGGCAGATTTCGTGACGGCCAGTCGAGTGAATTACTATTGAGCTAATGCAAACGCATTAAGTGGCGTGATGTCTGCTGGTGCGGCGATGTCCTCATCGCCGGTTTTTCGCCGGTGGGGACACCGGCGCACCAGAGTGGCGTCACATC
>NFUN01000057.1 GCA_002197525.1 Acidobacteria subdivision 13 bacterium RH2 MAG17b
AAGCTATTCAAAAATAAAGACCGGCGGTCACAGACCGCCGCACCAGCCGCAGTTGTCACACAGACTCTGAAGTTCGGCATTTTGAAGGCTGTGCCGGGCTGAAGCCCGGCGCTACAAAACCAAAATGAGCCACTACCCCCGGCCGCAAATCAAAACCGCCCGTTGCGTTCCTGCAGGAATTGAAAATCCGCCGCTCGCCTGTTATTCCGGCTGAGCAAGCTGGATCTGCATGCAGAGGTTCATGGCAGGGGTAACTTCTGCAAAGATGGCGAGCATCGCCTCGACCAAGTCTATGCCGGGCGAGCCGCACACCTCTTCTTCTCGCATGGGGTAATAGAGCTGGAAAGCAGCCCATTGGCTTGGCGGAGCGGCGGCCAGCACCTTACGCAGCTTGAGCGGCCCTGGCCAATTGGCGCGGGAAAAACTCGCGGGCGCATCCCACGCGCCGCCGTGAACCCTGAATCCCTCACGTCTTACGAGGCGATTCAACTCTCTGCCCATTGCGCTGCGCGGCTTGAGCGAGCCGAGGAGACGGTGCCAGTCCCAATCGGCCTTCAGTTCAAAGTCGCGGGAGCCGCGCCCAGCCTTCACGTAACCTCGCTCCACTTGCAGTCCGCACTTGAAGAGCTTCTCCTCGGTATCGACCATCAGAAAATACTTCGAGCAGCCAAAGCTGACCCGCGAAGAAAGCGGCTTGGCAGCGCGATTCGACCGGGACAGGTAGCCGATCCACTGCCAGTAAACGCCCCGGCCCCAGCGCTCCGTCACAAACGGCTCGCCGTAACGCGCCTCAAGCTCAAGCTTCAAGATACGCGTGATGCGCGCGTTGTCATCGAGATTTCCCACATGGATGCCGCGCCGGAAGTCGAGGTACTCCGGCCGGAAGGCAATCGCCGCTTTGGGTATTGGCTGACTGAGGCGCGCTTTGGAAGCCATGCGTGCAGAGTACCGCGCAAGAAGCCGGTCTGGCAATTGGACACGGGATGATTGGACGCGGGGTGATCAGCAAGTGCCGCCGCCGCGGTCTTAGCGCACACCCATTCGCTCCATATCAGCTATAATCGGAGCGTCACCCGGACTGGAGTTCCATGCGATACGACAACATTCTCGAGGCGATCGGCCACACGCCGCTCGTCAAGCTGCACCGCGTGGCGGCGGGCTGCTCCGCCGGAGTTTATGCCAAGTGCGACTATCTAAACCCGGGCGGCAGCGTGAAAGACCGCATCGGCGTCGCGATGGTGGATGAGGCGGAACAGAAGGGCTGGCTCAAACCCGGTGGAACAATCGTCGAAGGGACGTCAGGCAACACTGGCATGGGACTGGCGCTGGTGGCGTCGGTGCGTGGATACAAGGCCGTCTTCACAATGGCGGACAAACAATCCAAGGAAAAGGTGGACACTCTCAAAGCGCTGGGCGCCGAAGTGATCGTGTGCCCCACGGCGGTGCCGCCCGAGGATCCGCGCAGTTATCATTCCGTGGTCGACAGACTCTCTCACGATGTTCCGAACGCCTACCACCCCAACCAGTACCAGAACCTCTCGAACCCCGAAGCGCACTACCGCACCACCGGACCCGAGCTGTGGGAGGATAGCGAAGGGCGCATCACGCACTTCGTGGCCGGCATGGGCACCGGCGGTACTATCACAGGAGTAGGGCGGTTCCTGAAGGAAAAAAATCCGAACGTGCGAATCATCGGAGCGGACCCGGTGGGTTCAATCCTTTATGACTTTTTCCACAAAGGCTCCATGCCCAAGGCCGAGACTTACAAGGTGGAAGGCATCGGAGAGGACTTTCTCCCCGGCGCGCTCGATTTCAGCGTGATCGATGATGTGCGGCGGGTAACCGATAAGGAGTCCTTCCAGTGGGCGCGGCGGCTTGCGCGACTGGAAGGAATTTTCGCGGGCGGCTCAGCGGGCACAGCGATGGCTGCGGCCGCGCAGGTGCTGCCGGAGCTTTCCAAAAAGGACTTCTTGGTTGTCTTCATCCCGGACACCGGCATGCGTTACCTGAGCAAGGTCTACAGCAATGAATGGATGCGCGACAACCGTTATCTGGAATCTCCGATTTCTTGGACGGTCGAGGAAATTCTGGGAGTAACAGCCGGCGCGGGCGCATCGCGGCGGGAATTGGTGAAAGCAGGCGCGTCGGATTCCGTAGCGGCTGCACTGGCGCTTATGCAAGCGCACGACTTTTCTCAACTGCCGGTCTTTGAAGGAAGCCAGCCAGTAGGCGCGATTTACGAAGATGAAATTCTCACCCTAGCGCTCGACGGTAAGGATTTGAATAAGGTAATCGTACGTGAAGTGATGGGCGCGCCGTTTCCTGTGGTTCAGCCCTCGGCGACGGTTGAGCAGATCACTGGGTTGATCACGCGCGACTGCCCAGCCGTCTTCGTGAATCTCGGTGAAGACCGCTACGAAATCATTACCAAATACGATTTGCTTAACGCCATTTCGCGAATGGCGGAAGCGAGCCGCTGAAGCGCATCTCCCTCTCCGCATAACAAGGCAACAGCCGGCGAAGAAATTGCCGACCCCGCCCTGGCTACGCCGATTTCCTAAGCTGTTCCCTCCGCCGGTCCGCACTGATGGCAGCCAGTTCAAAAACCACGACATCTGAAAAACTCTGAGGCGCAGGGGCATGTCTCCATCCATCTGATTTCTAAGGAGTAACGCAGTGGATCAGACCTCCGCCCAAGCCCCGAAAACGATTTGACAGGGTAACCAGCAAGGCAATATCCTTAAAGAGGAGAATTTTAGGTTCTTTCATATCAGCCGGGGAATTCTTTATGGCCGGGTTTGGCGAGAATCTGCGCCGCGAACGGGAAATGCGCGGCATCACGCTCGACGAGATTTCAAATACTACCAAGATCAGCGTGCGGTTGCTCGAAGCTTTGGAAAACGAGAATTTCTCAAGACTCCCCGGCGGCATTTTCACTCGCAGCTTCATCCGGTCTTACGCGAACTACCTCGGCCTGGACGAAGAGCACGTGATGTCGGAATATCAGATTGCCGCCCCAACGAACGGCGAACAGGATCTTTCAAGGTTTGGCGCGAGCAGCAACAAGAGTCGAAGCAAACCGGGTGTGCCTATTCTTACGTGGACCATCGCAATTCTGCTGCTGGCGGGAGGGTATGGAATTTTCCGTTACGGGCACCGCTCAACGGAAGTTCCGGTGAGTTTCGGTAATCCTTCGACCAGCACGTCTCTATCTCCCGCTGCTGCAATACCGCCATCGATCCCGGCCGGGCCTCCTCCTCAAGTTCTGGCGCCGGACGCAACGAATGCGCCGTCTTCCCCGTCAAGCGGTGCAAGTTCAGCCGTGCCTGCCCCGGCAGCAGGCGCCCAGAACGGCATAGCTCCCACCTCGACTGCGGTCGAAACGGACAACAACCAAAAGGCAACTCAAGCCGGTCCTCCCACGGCGGCTGTGGGTGATGCATCAACAAAGGTTGTGGACGCACCGCCTTCGACCAGCGCAGCTTCGCCATCCTCCGCGCCGCCTGCTGCGGCGAGCGTTGCATCCATCAAGGCGGCTGAGGCGGCAGGCAGTCTTGTGCTGCAGGTTGCGGCCACTCAGCGCGTCTGGGTTGCGGTGGGCGCGGATGGCAAGACCGTGTTTGAGCGCGTCCTCAATCCTGCCGAGCAGCACACTTTGATGGCCAAAAATTACTTCGACGTGACTACCGGAAACGCCCAGGGCACGGTTCTCACGTTGAACGGTGTCACGCTGAAGCCACTCGGCCGCCATGGAGAGGTCAAGACGCTCCACCTGACTCGTGATGACCTCCGAAACGCAACCCCCTGAATTTTACAAGCCTGTAAAGAGCCTTGCGGAAACAATGCGCCAAGGACTCGCCCCGCTCGCGGTGCGTCGCAAGGGGGCGCTGGGCGAGCTTGCGGCTCCGCCTGCCGGAAAGATCGAAATCCTTGTGGCGCTCTCTGCCGACCCGGAGGAAGAAATTCGCCAGCAGGCGCTTCAAACGCTTATGGGTTGGCCGTCTTCGGAACTATGCCAGGTTCTCGCATCGGCTGCGACGCCGCGCGAGATTCTGTTGTTCGCTGCACGCACGCTGGCGCGCGAGCGGGAGGACGCGCTTGAGGCGCTGCTGCAAAATCCCGCGCTCGACATCGACGTTCAAAACGCCCTGATTGCGGGTTTGGCGATAGAAACTGAGGGAAACACAAACGAATCTTCAGTAAAGAAGGAAGAAACCGCAGGTAAACCCGCGAGCGAGGCGGCTCTGCCTGAGCGTCAAACGACATTGCAGAAGATCAGCCGCATGACTCCAGCGCAAAAGATCAAGTGTGCGCTGACCGGCAGTCAGGAGGAACGTTTCATTCTGATACGCGATTCCAACAGGATGGTGGGCCGGGCAGTGCTCCAATCACCCAAACTGTCCGAGGCTGAAATTGAAGCCTACGCTTCGATGAAGAACGTCAGTGAAGAAGTGCTGCGATTGATCGTCATGAACCGCTCGTTTATGAAGAGCTATGCGGTGATGCGAGCCCTCGTCAATAATTCCCGCACTCCTATCGACGTCTCGTTGCCTCTCTTAAATCGCTTAAATGACCGGGACATGAGAGGACTTGCGGTCAACAAAAACGTGCCCGATGCGCTGCGTACCACGGCAGCCAAAACGCTAATGGCTCGCCAGTCCAGCCGGGGACCGTCCTCTTTCCGCCGCCACTGAGGTTATACAGCCAATGAGCTTCGTCTCAGACCGGCGAGGCGTGGCTCCTCACCCGCCCCGCTACGCGGGCTGCCCATTCCCCCGACCGGAGGTGAGAGGGCGCGGAAAAATTTGGCTGATTTATCTCGCGGGGATTTCGGAAGCGTGGATTATAAGGAAGTACCAAAATCCGCGGTTCACCAAATCAGCGCCACGGCCGTCCCACTGCCAGATGAGCTTAAATAGAGGTTCGTCGCATCAAATAGCGTCGCCTGCCAGACGATCAGCGTGGTTGAAGTCAGCAATAATGAGACGCCAACCGGCTTGCGTCCAAGAAAATGCTGCACAGTAAAGTTGCCAGCCGCCGCTGGCGCGAGCGCGATCTGGCCCATGATCTTCGTCGCCTGCGTTACGGCCGTAACTGCCGTGGCGCTCGTCACTACCTGGCCGATCAGAGCATCGCCAGTGCTTGCGGCAACGGCGCTCGCTTGCCAATAAAAACCGCTCGATGAATTGTAGAACAGATAGCTTGTGGCGCTCGCCGGGGCCGCCGAAATTGCGGGCGCCGAAGCGGGGGCGTACCGCTGGCCCTGGGCGTACAGCACGCCGGTGGCGAGCCCAGGCGTGAGCGTCGATGAAGTCGAAAGCGCGAAGCCGCTCACTAGCCCATTGATGCCGAGATCGTTGAACATCAGGTCGCTGATGAATGCGACGTTCGAGTCCAGCAGCAGCGCGTTTGAGTCCTGGTCGGCTTCATAGCCTGTGAGGCCGTGCTGCGACTGAATCAGGCCTTTGCGCGGCAAAACAGTTCGAGTTACAGCCATGGGTTCATTTCCTCAATTATTCTGGCTCAGCGAGCTCCGCTGGCAGATCGCGTAAACCTTCACCGTACCCTGATTTTGCGCGCCGTTGCCGCCCCAATAGACTACGCAGGTCAGCACGCCGGTTGCGTCGTTGATGTCCAGCTCGTAAGGCGAACAGATGAGAGCGCCTGTTCCCAAATCAGAGGGCGCGAGCGTCGGAAACGCCGCCTGCCCCACGATGAATCCCGCAGCGGGCTGGCGGCTGGAAACGAAAATCGGAACAAACATGCACTCAGAGCGCGAGTAGACGTAGCCATCCACCGGGCTCACTGGCGTCGGCACCGTGTTCGCGCTCGCATAAAACCCCATATAGATGATCTCGCAGCGCACCGCCGCGAACTTGGCGTTGTGCGACATTTTCTGCAAGCTATCGTCCGTCAGCGGCTGGTTGCCCGCGATCGCGGAATCCGCCAAGTCAAAGAAGCCCGGAATCGCGCTGAAAGTCAGTTGGCTCATAATTCACCTAGAAGATCGTGTTTCCTGCCGTTCCATCGGCGTAAGTCCCGCCGCTGGCAGCGCTGGAAATGAACATATACTGCGCCTTTTGCGCAGCGCTCGCGCCCGTCCAGCCTGGCACGCCGGAAGCGGCAGGCGCGATGTAATAGGGCGTCGTCAAGTTGATGAATCGCGTATCGAGCAGATCAAACTCGACGCTGCCCTGCGCGTAATTCGGCGTCTTCCCGAGCACTTCGCAGACCACGCTTGTCAGTCCCAGCTTGCCGGTTTGGAAATCCGCCACCAGCGGATGCGTAAGCCACACAAAGTCGCCCAGCTCGACGCCGACAGTGGAAAGAAACGCTTTCACTTTGTAAACCGGAGGCGCAAAGGCATGGCGCCGGAAGATGCGGTCGGCGATCATCTGCGCCCGCCTGGTGCCGCCGTAAGGCAGCACCAGGCCGGTCGCCTCAATTTGCTGCTGGAAAATCTGGTTGTAGCGGATCAGCGATTCCTGCTGCTCAAACGTGACCTGATAATCATAGGCGCGCGCGGCCGTGGTGACGCCGGAGTTTTCCACATTCAGCTTCACCGTCACCACATTGACGATCCGCTGCCGGTTCGTCGCCGGAATGCCTACGATATTCTTCTGGTTCAGCGCCATCACCGGCGTCTGAGCCTCCGGAGACTTCATCGATTTCAGCGCCAGCCGGCCATCCGCGCGCACGATCAGGTAAAGCCCCAGCACCTTCAAAATCTGGCTTTCGATGAATTGCTTGCCGTCGATTGGGCGCGTGATCTGGAACTCGAACCAATCGCCCGAAAATTCCGAATCGCGCAGCGCGAGCATTCCCGGCACGTCAATGTAAGCGTTCGGATTGATCAGCGTCGAATCGTCGCCGGGCGTGAAGATCACCCAGCCGGGCGCGGGGCCGAGCGGATCGTAATTCTGCTGGCTGGTGTAAGCCGAAACCGCTCGCTCGAGCACGTAATCCGAGCCGCGCAGCGACGGATCCTGCCCCACACCCATCTCGTTCTGCAGCGTTGCCAGCAGCAAATCGATGGGATTGCCTTGCAGATATCGAGGATTCTTGTCGCTAGCCGGAAAGGCGTTCGCGCCTACGCTCGGACCGATGGGCTGCGCGGCCCTGGCAGATTGCCCTGGCGTCCATTCGAGCGGGCCGCCGCGAATCCACACTTGCTGTCCCAGCAGAAACCGCTGCACGTCGTGAAGCGCAAACGTCACTTGGCCGTCTGCCGTCCAGCCGGTCTGGCTTACTTGCGCGGTGTGCAGCGTCACAAAATCGCCCAGGCTTTGACCGGGGAAGCCCATCTTGAGCTTCGCAACCTTGCCGATCAGCGCGTCCTGCGCGGTGAGACCCTTCAGCGTGCCGCTCGGGTCGATGCACTTGATCGTCGTAGCCCCCAAAGACGAAGCCCCGTCAAGTTCGTTCACCGTCTGGCTCATGCCTTGCGGAATCGAAAGATAGGGGAGCACCGTGGCGCTGGTCGAAATGGTCAGCAATAGGCCGGGATTCGTAGAAGTCAGCCACATCCACGCGCTGGGCGCAAACATCGGCCAGGCTTCGAACTCGTAGGGCAACCCGCGCGAGGCAAGCGAATAGCCGAGCAGCGAGCCATCCGCCGTCGCGCCTCGGATCGTACGTTGGCTGCTCACCAGAGTGGCGAGGAATGCATCCAGCCCGCTTTGTCCGCCAAAGAACGCCTGGATGTTCGCGTCGGTGTACATCAGCAGCAGCGCCAGCAGCATTCCCCAGCTTCCCTCCTGCCACACGGAATCGGGGACGCCCGAATAGCCGCCCGTGGAGTTCTGATAGGGCATAAAGCCATTAAATGGCGTGAGCTGTTGGTAGGCCTCGTTGTAGGAATTGGCGGCTGAAGACTTTACGACGGTCTGATTCTGAAGATAAAAGTTGTCGTAAACGAATTCCAGCGCCTGTTCGGCCTGTGTGTTTGCCCCCACCGCGTAGGCCAGAATCGCCGCCCACGTTCCGCTCGCGTCCAGCGCCTCGCTCGTGTCAAGGCCAGCGCTCGAAGCGCCCTGCGCGAAATGACCTGGCGACGTGCCCGGAGCAATATAAAGATTCGCAAGCACTTGGCTGGTGACTGTTTCAGCCGCCGTCTGAATCTGCGCCGCCGTGGCTTGCAATGAAGTGGATTGCGCCTTCGTGATGTTGCCCGTCTTGAGCAGTTGAATCGAGGCCGTCTGCAGCGCGCCCGCGCAGCGCATGAAGGCGAAATAAATATCTACTTGATGTTCGGTCGAAACGCTGGTTTGTAGCCCAGGAACCCACTGATAGCCAGGGTCTTCGTATTTTCCCACCCCGAGATAGAAAAGGCCGTTCGTCAGGTCGCTCGCCGCCGATTGCAGCGTGAGGAGGTAGTTAATCATCCGCTGCAAATAGAGCGCCGGGGTGACATCGAGCGACAAGACCATGTAGACCGCATAGGCGTAGCAGACCCAGGCCATCGCGCCCGCGCGGATGTAGGCCTGGTCAATCTGGCCGTTGTAAACGTCATAGCTGAAAGCAAGCGAATTCGCGGGCTGCAAGCCGCCCACGCTGAGATTGTCGAAGTCGAGATCGCCCACGGCCGTGAGCGTGATCTTGAAGCTGCTAATCTGCGTGAGCGTGTCGCCCGCGAGCGAAGAGACAAGGCTGGCCACGTTCACCAGATTCGTGCGGTAAAACCCGCCGCCCGGCCCGATGGCAATCGTGACGATCTTCGTGCTCGAATTGTAAGCCGCAGGCGCGGTCGTCCCGCTCGTGATCTGGATGTCGGTCACTTTGCCGGAAGCCGTCACGACGCCGATATCGAAGATGAACGTCACCAGCGCCGCTTCCTTGTGCTGAAATTCAAGCTGGCCATCGGTGGAATCGGGTAAACCGGCTCCGGTAAAGGTGAAAGTGTCATTCGCGGCGGCCGCGTGGAAATCCACCACCAAGCCGGTTCCATAAGGCGGTTGCGTGGGATCGTTCACGTCCGCGATCGTGTCTGAGCTGTTCGACTTCGACCAGCGGGAAGCGGAATTGTTGTCCTCACCGTTTTCCAGGATCGCGCTCGCCAGGTAACCCGGATTGTCGAGGAAATCATTGATCTGCTTGATGATTTTCGAGGCGGCAATGAAGTTGTGCGGACGCCGAAAACGCGATGATCGCCAGCGCGCAATCATAGATGAAGCTGCGGTTTTGCAGCGCTCCGGTATTCGATTGCGTGGGGTCAGGCACGTAAAGCGGGTCGGACGTGGGCACAGTGAAGGACCGCACGAGGTCCTGATAGGCCGCCTGCGTTTGTAGCGACGTGTAGACGAGCGTTGCGCCCTTGACCGGATCGTCGTAAAGAACGTGCACCGTCAGCTTGCCCGCAGCAGGGACCGCCTGCGAGCCGCAGCGCGCGTGGTAAGCATCCTGCACGATGATCGGAATGTTATCTTCCTGCAAGTATTCGATGTCGGTCTTCACGTAGATCCGCGCGAAGTAGCCGGAGAGCTTCTGGCCGATGCCCACGTTCGAGTGCGTGATCCAGCCTGCCGGAAGCGTGGGCGTATGCGATCCTGCCCCAGGCAGCGGTGCGGTGCTCGGATAAAGCGCCGCCACCACGACGCCCGCATTCGTCACCTGCACCGCCCACCAGCCGTTCAAGCCTTGCTGGATGAGCAGCGACTGAAACTGTGATGGGCGCGGCGTGATTCCCTTGCACAGGCCGGTTGCTGGAGTTCCTACGCCAATCGCGCTCGACTGGTAGTAATACTGGTCGGTCAGCGTAAAAAGATCGACGCGATAGTCTTCAATCGTCGAAAGGCCAGGGGTGGCAAAAAGGTTGAAGATGGTCCCGTAGATCGTCATGCCCTGCAGCACGGGGTAAGTGTTGCCGTCGCAGAGCTTGATGCCGCTCGGCGAGGCGTTGTAATTCGAGTTGTACTGCGCCGCGATCTGGCCGCTCGTCAGCGGAATGACGGGCGCAAACAGGTTGCCAGTGGGCAGCGTGACGGGCGAAAAGTCGATGGGAAAACCGTCCGGGCCAAGTGATTCGTCAAACAGCCAGCCCGCAGGCGGCAGCATGGCGATGTTTTCCACCGTCACCGCAGGAAGGCTGGAAAAATCGGCTTGCGAGAGAATCCCGCATTCGGCCAGCGCGGGCGAGGTGGGCTGCTGCGCCGCGCCGGGCGTCTGGGTGACCGGCAGCGACGTGAATAGCGCGTTCGCCTGCCAGTTGCCCACATCGACGTTCTGGCGCGAATAGAGCCACGCCAGCGTCTGCGCCATGTCGCCCAGGAAATCGCCGGGATAGTATTTCGCTATGTTCGGCATCGCTCGCTTCGCCCGATTGATTCATTTGCTCATCGGCTCATTGAATCAATGACTCAATGGGTCAATGCAGCAATCCCTAGATTCCGTATCCGCCGATCCCATAAAGGACCACGCCGTAGCCGCCCACCGTCACCCCCAGCGCCGAAGCCGAAAAGCTCGCGATCACCACGCCAAAATCGGGGATTTCCAGCACGTATAGCGGCTGCTTCTGAAGCTGCGCGAGCGCGGTCTGCCAATTCTGGTTGCCCTGAATCATTGAGTTATTTCTTCATTGATTCAATGGCTCAATGAACCAATGATTCAATGGCTCAATCAGCTCACCACTTGCCGGAACTTCATCTTGAAAGAGTAAAGCCCTGCCGCTTTGTAGGCGGCGCTCCATGTCGTGTCTTCCAGCCAGTAATTCGTGAAGCCGCTCTGCGAGCTGTCCGGATAGTAGGCAAACTGGCCGCCCGTGAGCGCGGTCTGCATGAAGGCGTTCCAGGCGATCACGTCCGCGCCCAGCAGCACGAATTGCATGTCAAATTCCAGGAAGTTGTCGATGCGTTGGAGAATTGATTCGCGCACGCCGGAGCTTGCCACGTTGTCGTGCCGCGCAGCGACGGAGTTGTACGCCGCCACGTTGCGCGGTGGATAAGTGAAGGCCAGCGTGACAGGCCCTGTACCGGGATCGTAGACAATCTGTGGATTCGCCATAAGCCGATTGATTCATTTCTTCATTGATTCAATGACTCAATGAACCAATGATGCAATGGTTTCATCCTGCCGCATACGTTGGCCGGATCGCGCTGCTTGCCGTGAGCTGTACGCCGCGCTGCTGCACGGCCGTGTTCAGCGTGTCGGCAAGCCACTGGCCGGCCTGCTCGTCTCCCATGATTGAAACGGTCAATTGCCCCGAAGGCGGATGCGCCGCAGAGGCCGCGCCGGCTGCAAGCCCCGAAACTGGAACGCCCACGCCTCCACCTGGCCTGGAACCGAGGCTATGCGCATAGTGTTCCGAAAGCGAACGCGAGTGGCCGCTTCCTGCGTCTGCGGACGCGGCAATCTGCGCCCCCGCAATCGTGCCCCAGAGAGCGGCGGAAGTGAAATCTTGCGCGGCCGCCCAGAAATCCAGTTCTCCAAGTGCCCCGAAGCCCGCAGCCGTCGCAGCTATCGCTTTATAAACGGCTGTCTGTTTAAGTGCGCCGAGACTGGAGGCGCTCTTAGTCTGCTCCGCAAGGCGATGTGTCGCCACCGACTGAATCTCAACCAGATTCTGATGGGCGAGAAGCGAGATCACCTGCGTCGTCGCGCGCGTAGCCACTGTGCTCCAGTTTTGTGAGGAGCGGGACAACTCGCTATACGTCTGGACGCCCCGCTGCTCGAGCCGTTGAAGGTTCGATGCAAGCTCCTGCACCGCCTGCAAGTTAGCGGCGCTTGGCTCCGTGGAAGTTTCGGACGGACCGGTGGCGCCGCTCCCGCGATGCTGCATTTCAAAAATCGTTCTCAGCAAATTGGACATGTTCCGCACCATCAGCCCGGCTTCCAGTCGGTTTCGCGCTCACCACCACTCCTCGTGAGCAGTGCTTTCCGCCCTCATCGTGCGTTCTCTCGATCGCCAGAAAGCAACAGCGGCGGCGATATCGATCTGTAATGCCACCACATCCGTGCTCGCCTGCCTTCCGTTTCTACCGAGACCCAGGAGGGTGCTCGGACGGCAACTCCAGGTGTGAGCAACTTGACTCAGTAGCAGCAGATGATCGCTAGCCACGAAAGGGCGCGAGGTCGGCCACGGAGGAAGAATTGCCAGCCTCCGTTACGACCTCGCCCATTGCCCACCGTACAATGAAGTTCAGATCTGAGTCATCTAGGAGGTCCGGAGAAATCTCTTCTGGCCCGGGAGGCAAAGAAACTCGCGGTCGCACCATAACCTCTGAAAGGAGCGCCAATATCCAATCCGCCAGCTTTCCCACATCGTCCGGCGTTCGAGGTGCCTTTTGAGACGAACTCTCCATACTCGCCGCCAGGGTTTGAGGGAGACACTGATGAAAGACAAACCACAACGGCGACGGCCGCCGCATCAGCACGGCTTTGCCAAGCTTCGGTAGAGTCACACGCTCGACTCTCGCCTCAGAATTCCGTGAAGCCACAAAATCCTGAGGGCTCGCGAGATCAGTTTCAGATTGACTCATTCTTCTGTTTCTCCACTAGCTCAATGTTTCAATGACTCGATGAATCTGGGTTCAGGGCTGCCGGTACACCTTTCCCACCTGATCTCCCACCGGCCGTGACGGGTCAGCCAAGCCGTTGAACTTCACCTTCACCGTAGTGGCTTTTTCTCTACTGAACGGCATGCTGAGGGCCTGGGCCTGATAAGCGCAATAGAGTTGACTCACCACATACTTGCCCGGAGCATTTACCCGCGGAGAAACGACCGCGACGGAAAGTTTAGGCACGGGCATAAGACCACCAAAGGAAAGCTCTTCGTAGCGCTGAAGCCCAGGCGATAAACTTGTGTCTGTGCCCGCAGCATAAATGCAGTTCGTAAGATAAGCGCGGAATCTGCTGTAATCGGTCTCCATAATTTCCGCTTCGATCGATTGCTCCTCTGCCGTCATCCGCGCATCTATCGGTGCGGTCACCTGGTCGGCGCTCAACGTCTCGAGTTTCGGAGTCCAAGCCATCGTGGTCGCGCCGGAAACGGCTCCTGCAAAGACAGGACCCGCCCCGCTCATAGCGGGAGGCGTGGAACCCGTGGCTACCAGGCCCGTGGACGGCTCAATCCAGTTCTGACTTAAAGGTATGGGAGATGCGTTCTGAAGTTTTTCCGCTCCCGGCGCGCTCCCCGCATACACGTTATACGCGGTGGCATTGCCCGCGGCGGGCGGCGACGCTACAACCAGAAGACTGCCCGCCGCCACAGCCAGGCTGGACTCAGCGGAAGGCAAGGTTTCTCCGAACAAGTTCACGTATGTGAGCGCTACGTAGCTGGTTGCGGCGCCAAGCGATCCGCCTACAATCGATGAAAGGCCGGCCGCGGCTGGAGGATTCAGGCCCGGCGCGATTGGATTGCCGTTGGAGTCGATCACCAAGCGCGAGCCGGTGGCCGGGACGGCGCAGCCCAGCCAGAGACTTCCTGGCCCTTGATGAATCTTGCTTTGGTCAACCGTTGCAGCCATGTTACCCCCATCAATTCATTCGGGTATCGACCGGTTCAGTCAATAACTCAATCAGTTTATGTTTCTTGAAGCTCAAACAAAACGCTCAGCGCCACACGCAAAATGGGAGCCTGAATACCCGTCTGCGTAGTCAAGCTGTAGCGATGCGACTCAACGAAAACTTCCTTTACACTGCCAGGCGCGGGCGGCGAAGTCACTCCGCCCGGCACAGTTTCGTGCTGAATGGGGAACGGTGTGATCCAGTCTGCGCCACTCGCAGTGGTCACAATCATGTCCAGCACGCGAGCGTAATCTTGGGCGTTGTCTTGCGCTATCTCCTGGTCAAATTGCCCCACGTCGAGAGCCAGAGTCAGCGCGGAATGCCAGGATCGGGTTAGCGGCGATCCTGGATCAAACTCTGTCTTATCCGCCAAAATTGTGAGCCACGGTAGCGCCGTGCGCGGCCCGGAGCCTTTATGAAATTCACTGATCGCCACAAGTCCTGGGTTAACGAGCGTGATGGCTGCGGACTGGTCTCGTTGCACCAAAGCGATGGTTTGGTTCACCAGCGGTTTTGAAAACGTCGCGTCCCACGCGGGTATATAAGCCATGGTTAATCGCAGCAGGTCCAGTTCAATCTGTAGCTGGCTGCCGCAGAGGCGTTGCTACAGTTGGGAATGCCGCTGGGGCAGTGAACCAGAAATCCTGCGGAGTTCGCAGCCTCAAAGTTTCTGGAACTTGCCGAAGAAGTTGCTCATTCCAACGTCCCCAGGCGTTTGGCCCTTAGGTTGATCCCCGCCGGCGATACCTTCAAGCGCCGGACGCGGCGACGGAGTGGCGGATTGGGGATCAAATAAGTGGTCGTAAAGACCCCCTGGCGCCGGGTCTCCCTTGTCTGTGGTTGCGTTCAGCTCAGCGATGAGCCTGTTGTACTCGTCTTTGAAGTCCTGAGCCAGACGCTCTGCGGCCGCCACTCCGTAGGTGGCCAAAGTCTGACCTAACTGCGCCGCCGCGCCGTAGCGGTTGATCCTCTCAAGCACATTAAGCGCATCTGTACTAAACACTGCCTGAAACCCCGTAAAGCTTCCGGCATAGCTCTCATTAATGATTTCTCCGAAGCGCCTTCGGAGTATTGCGTCCAGATCTCCAGCGGCGTCGTCGATATAAGTCTGAATCAACAAGTCGGCAGGCTTCTGCTGAGGCGTGCCGCGCACAAAGGCTGGAAACATTCCAGCGACGTTGGTAATGGTCGTGTAGCTCACTACGTTCTCCTCACTCGTAGATAGGCGCATAGCGCATCAGGCTTTCCCGTTATGCGCTACACGTCCTATCCGTTTGTCAGTACTCCACGATCAGGTTGCAGGCCGTCCCCGCGCCATCCGCCGTGATATAAACGTTGGTAGCGTCTGCGGGCTGGGTCTCGTGAAAGCCTCCCGCCGAGGTTGGTTCAATCAGCACGCTCATGGGAACGGCCGGCAGACCATGAGGAACGATATTTGCGGCATTGGGGGCCAACCCCGTCACCGCCAGTTTCGCCTTGCGAATGTAGGCGCCTTCCAATGTCTGGCTCAGGTATTCGTAATTCGGAACTACATTAATTGCCATACTGCCTCCGCGCGCAAGGTAGTTTTCAGGATTCAGGATTTCTTCTTGCCAGTTCCCTGGTCCCGTTCACTTGCAACCTTTGCTTTGATTGGCTCGATCTGCCCAAGCGTCAACTCGGCCGCTTGGCTCTCGCTTAGTTCGATTACTCCGCCTGCATCGACAGGAATATCCTGGCCATTCCCTGCGCTCTTTGAGAACGTAGGTGCGCTGGCCGCTTCCGGCAAATACACCTTGCCGCTATGCTCAATCGGACGAAGCACTTTGAATTTCGCCATAATTCCTCCAGGAATCGAGTGTCAACCTGCAACCTCGTGACATGCGGCAATGGAAGCTCGCAGCCTGCGGCTAAGCAACCGCCGAAAGAAATGCGAATCCGGCTTGCGGCGCCACCAGTTGAATATCATCGTACCGGTGGACCTCGATCACGTCGCAGGTCTTTGGCTCCACCCGGTAGCGTTTGGTGAGCGTCCCACCGAGATCTGGCGCCCCAAATAACCAGCGGAACGAATAACCGAGAGAGGGTTGAAGCCTCTGCGGTGAAGCAGGGATGTAAGCAAGGAGCGCAGTCTTACCCCAAACGAAGTCTAAAGCAGGTAGTTGACCTTCGGTCGCCGTATCGTATTCGGCGCCCATCACCCAAAAATTATCCACGTCGAACACGCTTTTGAGGTGATCTGCTTGAAGGATGCCAACCTGTGTGTACTTGAAGCGGTCGATGATCTTTGGATGCTGCCGGAGAACCGAATAGACTGGATAGGAAACTGCCAGGGTGTTTGGAGTCTTAGCGATCAACTTCTTGGTTGCTGTCTTCTGCGCTTCCACCGCCGCAATCGGATCTGAATTGACGTAATCCGACCATTGTGATGTTCCTGCGAGTGTAATGTTCGGCACCGAGCTTCCAGAACCCATAATCAGATTCATGGCTCGAATTTCAAGGTCCAAAAGAATGGCGTCGGTCAAGTTCTGAACCGTGGTGATCTCCAGGTCGGGGTTTTCGGAGCCAGCCCGCTCTTCGTCCGAGATCGAATCCTTCAACGAGTGGTCGTTGCAGAAGTACGGGCTGTTTGAAAGAGACCAGGGCGCGATTTCCCGCGATTCTGATTTGGGCTCGCGAATGGTCTCATAACGCTGAAACTTCTCCCTGCCAAACACCCAATAGCGTCCGCTGCGCTGCTTGACGGGCACGATGGGAAGAAGCTTCTCCGCAAAATAGTCGTCGTTGACATAACCGACGCTCACGTTGTTGAGCGGCTGATCAAGATACTGAAGTGAAATATCCGCCATGTTGTTCCTCCATTTGTAGCGGCGATGTCCCCATCGCCGTTTGAATTCCGGCGGCGAGGCGCCGCCGCTACAGTGGAGCGATCCCCTGGGCGCGCCAGAGGAGCTGAAGCCCTCAGCTGGTAGCCGCTCGCTCGGCGGCCATCCAGCCTACGCCCGGATCCATTGGATCACCCGGGCCGCGTTTATTTGACTAACCACCCGATGCCTTGCGGCTCCCCTCCTGAATCAGGAGGGGATTCAGGGGTGGTTCTAAGCGTGCGCCGGAGCAAAGTTCAGCAATACTTCGACGATGTCATTCACGTTCTGTGTAGTGTTCTGCGCGATGCCGACGGGGTACACCTTGGTGCCCGCGGCAATGCTTAGATTGGCCAGATTGTTGACTCGCCCGTACGCGTCCGCGATTACTAGCTGATCCCCCTGGTTCACCGCTCCCGCAGCAATGCAGCGAGCGATTCCGTTCACTTGCAAAGTAATCCCCCGCCCCTTTAGGTTGTAGAGCACGGGAGTCGTGCCGGTTACTGTGGTCGGATCCGTGGCTTGCGGCACAAAGTAGTTGGGCTCGACGAAGTGTTCGACCAAAACTCCCAATACTCCTGCTGCATTCGCGCCTGCGGGCAGCCCGGCATACTGCTGATTTTGCGTAGTATCGGTGGCGTCCTTAACGAGCGCCGTGAATTTGTAAATGCGCTGATTTTGTTGCGCCCGAAAAGCAACCGTAAGTCCATTGATTCCTGCCATTGTGTTCCTCCAATGATGATTCCCTTGCCTCCGGCGTCGAGGTTCACGCCTCCGTCCTGCGCCGGTCACCTCAATTCCGGCGTTGGTTATTGCGCCGGTGTCTCAGCCGGCGTGGGATGAGTATGTTTGCGCCGGTATTGCTCTCCGAGCTCCGGATGCGCGGCCAGAAACTGTTTTAGCGCCTTGGCGTAGTCGAGATTTCTTTCGCTCATCAGCCTCTTCACTCCCAGGTCAATCTCCTCGTCGACAGGCAGAAGCTCTGCGGAGCCGATGCCTTTCGCTCCCCATCGCACAACCGGAGAGGCGTTCCTGATGAACTCGATGAATTCTTTCGGACGATCGAGCGCATCACGAAAGAAAAACGCGCGATCCCGGGGCAAAATCTTCCCAGCCGCAATAGCCGATTCAATCAGTCTTTCAGCCTCCTGAGCCCGGATGTAGTCAGCAAGCGTGATCTTTCCAGACTCGGCAAGAGCGCTAGCCCGCTGGTTGTCAATCTTTCCATTTCGCACGGCCTCGCTCAAGAAAAAGGCGCGGCGTCTCGCTTCATGAGCCTCCACGCTCAGAGCGTGAGCTTCACTCCGGCCAGCGCTGGCGCTTTCTTTCTCATCCTGCTCCACGTCTGGATTCAGTCCGAGGTGATTCGCGGCATATTCCGTGAGGGCGTCGTGGGGAATCAGCCCAACGGGTTCGCCTGTCTCTTCGTCTACGACGGCGTGGTGACCGGCGTTTTCTTCACCCTTGGGTATAGGCCGCAATGTGAGTTTTTTCATGCCTGTTTCTCCTTCGCGTAACTGTAGCGGCGCTCCTTGAGCGCCGTTCGTCAGGCGGTCGTAGGCCGCCTCGACCACCACACCGTCGCTCAGCATGATCGGCGGCAATTCTTCCAAAAATGGATGATTCGTGAGCGCACCGGAAGTGAGCGTCGCTCCCTGCGGTTCACCGGTTTCCTTGTCCTGCGCTCCCCAATCAATTGCGGGTGAGAAGAACCGGTATTGACCGGTCTTGATCATCTGCTCAGCCTGCGGCGTCCACTCCACCAGGGCGATCAGCTTCTCGTTGCCATTCGCATGGGAGTGCAGGTTGTGGATCCACCCGGCCGCCGGGATCGGACCACCCTTTGCCACTTCCGGCATTTCGCTCGCGTGCTCGTAGTCAATCACCACCTGATCGTTCTTGCGCTTGGCGAAGTTCTCAGACATCGCGCTCATGTCTTCCGGCGTGATCGAAAAGCTGTAATTACCCTTCACCCAGGAACCGGTTAGGGCAACCGGAATCTCATAAAGCTGCGCGCCAGCCGTGTGCAGCCCGGCGCCATCCGGCGTCGCCGCCGGCGTCCCGGGATCCTGCAACAGCACCGGAATGCCGTGCGCCGCTTGTTCGCTAACAGCAACCGCCATCGTTACTCTCCTTTGCGTAACTGCACGACGAACACGTCGTGATACATACTGCTTCACTGTTGAACCGCCCCGGCATCATCTTAGTTCAGCTACGAATACATCCCAGCGGCAAGCGGCTGCTGTCGGGCAACCAAGGCTCATCTTCCAGTGGCCGTCAGGCGTCAAGCTGCCAACGGTAGTTGACCAAACTGGAATCGTCATGCCGGAAGTGAATGCGCTTTGCGCGGTTTCGAGGTTCCCGTTCGAGTCGTTGACGATCGCGCCACTCGAATAAGTCATGTTAGGTTGCCAGCCCGCATGGCCGTGCGTTCCGAGATTCCAATCCCACGACGAGCTGAAGATCATGAACTTCCCATCGCGCGTCATGGTGGCAAGCCCGTACTGCGGATAGAAGTAAGTTCCGTAGACGGCGGAAGACGAATTGTATGGCCAACCCGAAGTGCGCGTATGGACAAACCGCCATATCTTGTTGGAGCCATCCATCGCCCAGCAGTAAATCTCTCCGTTTAGCGGTTCCATCGTCGACCAGTCCGGGTTGTATCCAGTCTGCGGAAACCGGACTGTGGTGCCATTTGGCTTGATGCTGGTGATGGAGTTGGATTTTTGCACGCTCCAATTGAGTACGTTCACGCCAAACGGGGCGCTTGAACCGCACGCTGGAAGTCTGTCGTTTGCCGCCGCCGTGTCATCAGCTATCGAAGGATGCGTATCACCCAGCGCCGTGTAATTGCTAGCAATGCCGGAGCAATTTGGGCTGCTAATGGTCACCGGGGTTGACTTGAAATTGAGCGCTTGCATACAGCTCATGTTCGCTCTCGCAGCTCCATAGCCGTTGCTCCCTCCGCCGTTTTGGTAGGTGGCAAAATTATTTGCAGCTACCGTGTGGGCCTCTACGGCAGCGAAATAATAAATCGCCGTTGACGGAACCCCGTTCGGTATCTGCCAAGCGATTTCAAGACTCCCATTCGGTGCATTCTGGTTAACGATAAACTCATAGCTGCCATTCGGAGCTAGCCGTGCCTGGTGAATCGTAAAACCGGAAGAATTCGTTGCCGGCGGCGCTGCGCCGGAAGCAAGCGAGCTTACCGTTACCGTGGTCGTGGCCCACGCCGTGATGCTCGCATTTTGCAGCGAGTTGGGCGTGCATTGCGTCGGCGGCGAAGGCTCAAGGCATCCGTAGGCGTTCCATCCGTAGGGGCTGCTCCCATTCATATAAGCGTTGCTCGATCCGTCCGTGGGCAACGGCGGTCGTGGCACTGAAAACTCACCAGTCGCCGAAAGCGCTACGCAGGAAATCGGACCTGGCTCGGTTTCTGCGCCTGTCACGTTAACCCCGATCAGGGTTTCACTGAAGCAGTAAGTTCCAGCCGCAAGGCTCCCGGTTCCCGTCGTTGGTGTGAGTGCGGTTATGCTTGGAGGTTGCGCAAGTCCAATCCAGGTTGTCCCTTTTTGCACCCCGGAAAAATCCGTGCCTCCCATATTGTTCGTGACGGTGTCGTACCAGTCGCAAGCCCCATCCGGGTACTGCACGGTGGGGCGAGCTTTATTGAAGTAGATGATGTATCGCCCATTGGCGTAGCCGGAAAACTGCGTGTCCGTAGAATCCGCCTGTAGCTCGCTCAGGGCGCCGCTCGCACCAGAAGGCAAATTTGGGCAAGTCGATGAGCTTGCCGTAAACAAGACCACGCCGGAGCCAACCGTGTTGCCCACAAAAGGATCATTGGCCGGAGTTCCTGGAAATCCCGTCTGCGCCGGGAAGCCGTATGCTTTTATTTGCAGTGATGGCCCGTCAATGAAGGTGACCCACGGGTCAGTCCAGCTTGTGCTCGGCTCGCCAAGCGACAGAATGCTTCCGCCACTCCACCCCGATGGCGTCAGTTGCTGAATCTGCATCGTGGTAGCATCCAGCGTGAACGCTCCCCATCCGCCGCCGCCCGTATAAAACCAGCAAATATATCCGCCCTTGATCCCAAGAGCGGCATTGAAGCGAGAGCAACTATAAGCTTCCGCCGATGAGTTGGTGCCTGATACCGTATTGGCAACGCCGACCGAAGTGCCGTAATAATCGGCCTCATCGGTGGCGCGCACGATTCGAGTTCCGAAATCGGGGCCAATGAAAGGTACACCAACCGCCGGGCCTCCGTCGTTTGGATCGAGCGCTGGATAATTGATCGCGCTTCGCATGATGATCCTGGTTGTACTCGTCTCAGCGCAGTAATGCGGGGGACCTCCCGCGCAGGCAATGGTCTGCCCCGAACCGCCGCCGGTCGATTGGGCGAACGCCCCAGACCCGAAAACGCAAACGCACAACCACGAAGACACAAAGACACAAAGAAAGTTTTTTATAAATCTGTCGTTTTGTGTCTTGGTGTCTTTGTGGTTCATCTTTTTCATGATCCTAGTTCGGATTCCCCACGCAGTGGTAGCCAACCGTATACGTTCCAGACGCAGACGCATAGACGGTCAGCGTCGTAGTTGTGACGCCAACGCCAAAGAAAACGGTGGGCGATGCGCTCAATCCTTGCTGCGACACCACGCAAACCGGAGCCGATGTCCAAGGGGTCGTAAATGAATAAGCGCCGCTTGTGGAGGCTGCAATGGGAATCGCCCCCGCCGTGTCACTGTTTGTTCCGGTCAGCTCAATATGCTGTCCCTTGCCGCCATTCAAGATTAAATTGGCCGAGGCCGCGTTCAAAATGACGTTGCCGCTGAAATTCGTTGTGCTGCCGTTTTGAACGTTGAGTCCCCCGCTGTCCGTTAGCGACGTGACCGTGGTTGCGGCCGCACCGAAGGCCCCCACCGCAAATTTGGCCGCGCCCGTCGTGCCCGTGTGGGCCAGCGTCAAAGTCGAAGTCCCGTTCAGCCCGGTTCCAACCACGTCTTGCAGCGTCCACGAATCCTGTGTATACGTCGGCGTGCTCGCGTTCTCGTAGCTGCCCGCGATGGTAAGCGTCGGGGAATTGGTGGTCGCCGCCGTATAGCTTAAAAGCCCGATAGTTGGATTGCCGCTCCCGTCCCATGTCATTTTGTTGGTTGCCCAATTCCAGGTTGTCGAGTCGGCTCCCATGCTGAGTGTCTGGTTGCCCGTTGGATTCGTGATGCCATTCCAAGTCGATGCTCCGCCGCTACCGCACGCCTGCCATCCAAGTGTGGTAGAGGTTGCAACGCCAAGACATTGTCCGACGGTTCCAATGGGTAATCGCACAGGCGGCGCGAATCCATCTGAATTAACAGCGCCGCCATAAAAAATATCCCCCGGCGCGGTCATCGGATTGGTCATGAGCCAGGTTCCCGCCGCGCAATTCTGGCCCGGTGCAGTCGCCATCACGCAAGCGTCGCCACCTTCCTCGTTTCCGGCGCTCAAATAGGTAGGATAGAGGCCGCCCGTATCATTCACGGTTGGCAACGTGCCGGTGGGCGAATTGGACCAAGAGGATAAGGTCACCGGCGTAGTGAAATCTGTTTTCAGTCCGAGGTCAACTAGCACGCCCATGGCCTGAAGCTCGCCATAAAGGTGCCAAGTCTGAGCGCCGGCAATCTGGGTGGGCGGTGTAATCGTAAGAGCATTGGTGCTGCCCGAAATCGTTAATTGCTTGAGGATACTTGGTGTTGTAGTGTAGACGTTGCCTGGACCGTTTTGATAGTCCGCCCAAAAGGAGTATGTACCCGCGCCGACCGTCCCGCCGGAGATCGAATCACTGACCTGCAATTGCGCCGGTGGCGGAAGCGCCGGACTTAAAAGCTCAACATAAGCGCTGTTTCCCATGCCGCCATAGAGTTCAAGATAGGAAGCCGTGGACTGGTTGTTGGAACCGAGCTTAAGTGTGTTCCCAAGCCAGTTGATGTTCCCCGAAGCGTCAACCCAGAAGGCCTTCGTGGTTAGCCCCGAATCCTTGTACACATCGAACAAGTCTGCGGTCGGAGACGCCACATTCGGAGCCACTGTGAGTGGCACAGCATCCTGACCGCTTATGGGTTGCGCGGTGACAGCATTTGTGGTGGCATTCAGCGTCCAGCTTGATGGGAGACCTCCGCTTCCACCGGAGCAGCCGAGCCACGCCAGCGTAGAGCCGTTGTAGCCCATGCAGTCATTCGTAACCGGCGACGCAGCCAAGTCGGCCGCCGTAACAGCTCTGAAAGCCGGGGCGGCGCTGCCACTCGCCGGCCCCATGAAGAACGTATTTGCGCTCTGGTTTGCAAGTGTTCCTGTCAGCGTTCCGGCGCTAGTCACCGGGGACCCGCTGACGGTGAAGATCGCGCTGGGTAGCGACAGCCCTACGCTCGTCACTGTTCCGGAACCCGAGCCGCAGGACTGCCACTGCATTGCTGAACCGTTAGTCCCCAAGCATTGCCCGTTCGTGCCCAAGCTCGTGAGACCCGTGCCCCCATTTCCAAACGGCAGCGTACCGGAAAAAGAGATCGTATTATTCGGCCAGATTCCGCTGATCGATATGTTCGACCCCGCCACGAGCGCCGGGCTTGAAGTCCCTGTACCCCCACCGGCGACACTGAGTGTTCCGCTCAAACCGAGCTGAACATTGCCTGCTGAGGGATTCGAGAAACTCAGAGTGAGACCATTTGCGGCCGCGCCATTTTCAAAATTAACGGTCGAGCTAGACGACAATCCCGTCCCGTTGACTTGAAATGCTGAACTGGCGCTACCGCACGAGGACCAAGCCATCAACGCGCCGGTGGAAGTTAGGCACTGCCCGCTCGTTCCGACTGCCGTTAATCCCGTTCCGCCGTTCGCCACTGGCAGAGTCCCGGAAAATGCAATGGTGTTGTTAGGCCAACTTCCTGTTACGGAGATGTTGGCGCCGCCAACGAGAGATGGCGAAGCGGTTCCCGTGCCTCCGTTTGCAAGCGAAAGTAAGCCTGTCACGCCGCCATTCCCGGAAACTCCCAAGTTTATGGTGGGTATGTCTGCTCCGGCCAAAGGGCGAAATCCAGGCGTTGCAGCCGCGCCAGTAGACGGGCCAGCAAAGACTGTGTTCGCGCTCTCATTGGCTAGTGTTCCAGCCAAAGTCCCTGCACCAGTCACGGGCGTACCAGTTACGTTGAATATCGCCGGTAAAGAGAGTCCTACGCTTGTAACCGTTCCAAGACCTGCGAGCGTTGTGGGCGTCCAGGCCGTTCCATTCCATTCAAGCATCTGGCCTGAGCTGGGCGCCAACGAGGAAAGCGGATGCCCTTCGAGACCGATCACAGTCTGGCTTGTCGAAGTTCCGCTCAAGTCTCCGGCCGCAGTAAACGAAGATGCCGGCCCGCAAGAACCCCAGGCCATGGCGGATCCCGTTGACGTTAAGCATTGACCGCTGCTGCCAACGCCAGTGAGTCCAGTTCCCCCGTTTACCACCGGCACAGTACCCGAAAGCAAGATCGTGTTATTCGGCCATGTTCCCGTTATTGAAATGTTTGAGCCTGCCGTCAGCGCCGGACTTGATGTCCCTGTTCCCCCGCCAGCGACGCTGAGTGTCCCGGCCAAGCCCAACTGCACGTTTCCCGCCGAGGGATTCGCGAAAGTCAGGGTGAGCCCGTTCATCGCGGCGCTATTCTCAAAATTGACCGTTGTGCTGGAAAACAAACCTGTCCCGTTTACTTGAAATATGCCCGAACTCCCGGTTCCGCAAGAACCCCACACCAAGGTTGTGCCGCTGGACTGCAAGCACTGGCCACTGCTTCCCAACAAAAGATTGCCGTAAGTATTGGCGCCCGTGCCGTAAATCAGACCGCCGGAGGAAGTCGGAGGGGCCAATGCATTGAAGGCTCCGGCAGCGGTCGATTGTCCAGTCCCTCCATCTGCAATGCTTAAGGGCTGCGCCCACAAAACCGAGAGTGTTCCGCCGGTCGTGATGGGGCTTCCGGTGACGCTGAACTCATTCGGCATGGAAAGGCCGACGCTGGTCACAGTACCGCCGCCGGTTGCAGATGACACTCGAATGGTATTGGTCGATTTGTCGTAAATCGCGCTTAAGATCTGGTCGGCTCCTGACGGACCTGCTTGACCCTGCGCTCTGAAAGTCATCGCAAAGAACAAGACGAAAAACAGCGAGGCAACTTTACTCCAATGCTCGCATCGAACTCGACGTCTTTCACCGTTCATATTCGTTCCCTTCACAAGTTTGTTGGCGAACAGCCGCGAATGGGATGAAGACATTCCGCGCCTTCGTGCCCCGAGCCGGATCATTCCGGGGGATTCCAACCCTTTCCGACAGCCTCAGTCTGGCCTTGAGTCACGGTTTCCCCGCGCACCACCACGACGCCTTCACTGCCTTCCTCAGGCAGCGCGAACCGCTCGCGAATGGCCTTGCGGATGTTCCTTTCGCTAACGACCAGACCTTGCTGCGCCAGCGCTACCAGGTCCGCGGTGATTTCGCCGATGCTTCGCGCCTGCACGTTGGCTGCAATAAGTCGCGGGCAAGGCGCATGGTCGCCAAAGTTCAGCGCCACTAGCCGGCGGATCGTAGAGTAAGTAAGGTCGAGGGCTATCTGGTTTGCCACGCTTTGCAGCCCGAGCATAAAGAAGTCCGCTGCCGTTGCGCCCAAGGCGCGTGAACCATGCGCCGCCTGGCCGAGATCCATGAACGTGTTCAGCGCCGCACGGGAAATCATTTCGTTGTGGTGCTGAATGGACGGCATCACGTCACGGAGATTCCCCTCATAACCCGCAATTCGCAGCCCGGTGTGGGGATCACCGGGCGGTTCAACCAACCCTGCCGCTTCATGGGCCGCGAGCTGGGTGACGAAACTATAGGCCGCCGCCTTGTCTTCTGCAGCGAACCCCGGCGAGAGACGAAATACCGGAATGCCAAGCGCGTTCCGTTCATTGGCAATGGCGTCAATGCGGTAAAGCTTGCTCTTCACGTACCAGTGCGGATACATTGCTCTCTGCAGCGCGATACCCCAAAAGTTGGCTCCCTCCTGCTGGTACGTGAATCGGGCGATTTTGTCAGCAGGCAGAAGCACGTTCAAGAACCGGTCTCCGCGGTACCCGTATTGCTCGAGAGCCAGAAGTGTTTCTCCGTCGGACTCCGTGTGCCACCGGTAAAACGTCACTGGCAATCTCGAAGGCAGGGATCGAAGCCGGATTTTGTCGCCGTCCACCATCCAGACGTCCTCGTGGATGGCGCACCCGAAATCGAGCATCAGCAGGGCGTTCGAGATCACGCTCTGCCAGGACTGGGAAGTCCAACCTCCACTCGAGTTCTTGAATTCCAGGCCTCCGAACAGATTGTCCTCGATGAACCGGGTGATTTCTTTCGCCCGCGCAAATCCAGGATTGCTCTCTTCAGCGCCGGGGACGATCTGCCACTTCGCCGATAAAATGGGCAACTTGCACGCAGCCAGCGTCGCCCGGACTTGCGCATCCGACCGCCGCATTTTTTCGTAAGTCGGAATTGCATTGCGCCCCATCAACTCGGGGTTGTATTCGCCGAGGTCTACCAGGAATCCGCTCGTGATCGGTGTGCCGGAGACGCCGAAGGTCTTGTCTAGCTCACCTTTTGCCGCGCCGACGCGAAGGGATCCGGGGTCTGGCGCAGGAGCGGGCTTGACGCTCGCCCAATTGCCTGTTTGCAGCGGTGGCGTCTGATGTCCAAATCCGGTCTCCACGTCGGCGAGCGCAACGGCGCGGTCAATGCGTTCTTGCAAAGACTGCGCCTCACGCATCAACGCCCGCATTTGATGACCGTTATGTTTGCTTGTACCCGCCATTTGCTTCTGTTTCCCTTAGCTAATCGTTACGCATGCCGAGGAGCTTTTCTGCCCAGCGTTTACTGACGGCTACCTTCTCCCCACGGTTTTCCCATATGCCCCATCCACAGGTCGGGTTGCGATAACTCTGCCCGCTCGATGTACTCATACGGCATCCAGAACAGACCGTCTGATCCCCACCCCGCGCCCCAGGAATTCTGGCAACAGAAGCTCGATCGGTCATCGTCGTAGCCTCGAATGACCACGGCGTGCCCCCCTAAAATTGGCTCGCCGGACCTTGGCATGCGCAGGGTGCCGTCGCCGCCGATGGCCTCAAAAGATTCATAAACAATAAAGCCCAAAGCAATCGCGTATCCTGATGCCAAAACCGACTTAGCCGTGGCCGCGTCGGGTATCCGGTGATAAGCTCCGATTCTATAGAGCCGCGCGTCGTCCAGGCTCTTCGGGCTGTCATTGGCTCCTGTCGAAGCGAAGTCTGCCGGAACGTAGGGATCGTCCGATTCCGAACACACGCCCGTATGCGCTAGCACAGTGAAAATGTCCCGAATCGCAGCGCCACTGTCGGTCCCCGGATCGTTATTCCATGGCAATAACCGCTCCTGGTAATAGAGGAACAGGCGGCTCAGATCTTCGTCAGGGCTGGAATATTTGGAAAATCTCTGGGCTAGGAATCGCCGGTATAAGACCCCTGCATTCGCGGTGCACGATCCGAGTTCACCCTGGTCGTAAACCGGTAGGTGCAACCCAGCGAAGACATCCGCACTCGATGGCAGCGGGGCTCCGATTCCGAGGTGAGGCGCCGGAGCAAGTTTGAAGTCGCGTGCGTCTGGAGCATCGACCTTTCTTCCCAATCCCTTTCGAAACCTTGGTGTCGGCATATAAAACCTCTTGGATCTCAGATGGGGTGCGCGACCCCGCGTGTCTACAGTGTTATTTCAAAACTATCTTCGCGAACGCCTGATTGACCTCGGCGTTAGCCGTAGGCTGAGTCACGACGGCATTGAACTCCTGCTTAAGCTGGCTAGGACCCAAGGGGACCGCAATGGGTCCTTTCCGGGCCTGGAGTTTCCCCGACGAAATTACCGGTAGAAGCTGAGCGAGTGAGTCAACCTCAGTACCAATCAGCGTCACAACGGCGCTAATCTTCTGGACGGTGGCCGGATCGCTGATGTGCAAGGCCGGCAGAAGGCCATTCAAATTGGAATGAACATCCCCTAGCGCAGTTTGAATCTTCTGTACCGTTGTCACATTCGGCGAGGCGTCATACTCGTTGATCAACTGTCCGACCAGATTCAAATCATTGGATACTTGATTGGCCACTTGAGTGATCGTGGTCAGGTCCGGGCTGGAAATTGTTTTGCCCTGGAGAAGGCTGACGGCGGTGACCAAACTGGTCACCATGGGCAGCACCACGGGCAGAATTTGCTCGGCCACCTTAACCCATTGCGCTGCACCGCAGCCTGCAAGCGCTATAACCAGAATGGGAATTAGTAAAATCTTTGTTCTTCGCATCGAATCTCTCCATTTCCTTAAGTGCCGGATTCCAAAAGCGGCAAGCGGTTCAGCATTGCTTGTTGCTTATTTCGGAACCGGCGACTGCTTCAGATACAGCGCCGCGCCGACAATCGCGCTGACCAAGGCTACAAGGCCAAGATTTCTAAAGCCGCCAACTGTGCCGGGATTGAAATGATGAGGATCGGCAATCAATACCGAAATCGAGTTTGCAGCGCTTGAAATCCCCGCAGCGATCAACCCTTTAAGCCACACGCGCCAGTTCATTGCTCTTTCTGCTCCCCAGTCTTTTTTTCAAAATCTTTCTTAATTCCCCCTTCAATTCCACCCGCACCTTTTTTGATCTCCTGGGTCACATCCTCTGCTCCGTGTTCGATCTTTTCCAATACGTTCTTGAGCTTATCTTTCATCGATTCAGTCATGTTTTTCTCCCTTGTCTAAGAAGCCGCCCATTCGAGCCGATTGCGTCGAACCCGTAGGACATTGCCGCCTGTGACCGCTGTCCTGGATCACAATACCGTTTGCTGAAAGCCGGAGAGCGCAGGTTTTCCAACCAACCCTCCGACATCCGCCAAGTGATAAACCGGTTGCTGTGCAGCCGTTTCAGCCAGGCAAAACGCCCACCAGTGGTCTGCGTGACCGTACTTTGCGTCGTGCTCCGTATCGAAACGAAATTGGCCGATGGCGTTCTGGGTCTTTTTGATCGAACTGAAGGAGGCGCGAACCATGTCGTCATCCGGAACTCTCACCTTCATTTCTTCCATGCGGCGCTTGCCATAAACGGCCAAACCTTCTTTGGTCTGCTGGGTAAATTGAACGCCCTCGACCTTTCCCGGGAATTCTTGTTCCAATTGCTCGGCAATCACAAGGCCCATGCCTGATTGGTCGATGTTCATCCGCCGGATCAAAGGCATCAGTGCGCGAGCGCGGCGAAGCTGATCAGGCGTCGGCAGGTCTTTCATTTCGACCACTCCCCGAGTCCACGTTACGTCACCAACAAGTTCGTTAAGCCAGATGACGCTGAGGTCACGGTTGCGCGCGATGTCCCATCCCGCATACAAGCTGCCATGTGCGAGGTGTCGTCCAGACGGCACACCTGACTGCACGGCTAGCGGCAGCTCGGTAGTCGCCTCCGAAGAGACACACGACTGAAATAGCTCTGGAGTAATCCACTGCGCCCCTTCCGAAACAAACTCGCAGCAGAATTCTTGCCTCCACGCTTCGTCATCTACTCCAGCGCGCAAAAGGTCAATGTCAACTTTCAGGCCGTCGCTAACGGCCTTGTAGATATCACACCAATGCCCGGACCATACACCAGCTTTTCGAACGCCGCTTTGCTCGCCAGCACGGTTGAGCGTGGCGACGGCGGAAGCCGGATCCGATAGTCCGGCTGTTTTCGCAAGCTCGTAAAACTTCCCTTGTTGGCCGTTTGGCGTGGAGATCACTTCGAGCCGGTAGCCGCGCGTAATGATGGGATAGAGCGCGGTGTAGATCTTTTCAGCATCAACATGGAAGGCAAACTCGTCCAGCGAGACGTTGCCCGAATAGCCTCGTGCTGTGTCCGGATTTGCCGGCAATCCGTAAATGACCGAACCGTTCGGGAAGCGCACCTCCAACTGTTTGGTCATAGTACCTTCGAAAAAATTCGATTCCAGACAGTTGGCTACTATTCCACAAGACTGAATGTGTTCCTGAACCTTCTCCATAAGTAGTCGTGACTGCCGTTCACCTTTGGAAAGAAATATCCACGTGGTCCGCCGCTCCAGGCACCGCAAGACCGCACGTAAGGTCGCCGAAAAGGAGAAGCCCGTCTGCCGGCCTTTCACAACGATCTTCAGTGTGGAATCATCTTCCACCCATCTCCGCTGATATGGCAGGAGTTGTACTGCCGGCTTCACGGGCCCAGGCGCGGGCACGTCGATTTGCGAACGCTGACCCTGCACAGCGGAAAGCTGTTCTAGCCGGTTTTTGGACGGTGCGCGCCTCTTGCCCGATGACGGTTTCATCTCACCCTTGTGCATTAGATTTGTTCTGAGCGGCTTCGCCCGGCCCGCTATTTGAGATGAGTCCGTAGATTTCCTGAATTCGCTGGATGGTTTCGGGGCCAAGTGCGTGATCGTGACTCTCACGATCCACAGCTTGCTTGAGTTGGAGCACCTTTGCTCGTAACAACTCGAGCTTTGCTATCTCGCTTCTCAAACGCGCATCGAGCACTTTCTTGTCCAGATCGAACTTCTTCACTCTCAAGCGGTAGGTATCTTTCTTGAGCCGCTGATTCTCCTGCTGATCTTTCACCCGGATGGCTCGCTGCAGCCCGGAAGCTTCGTCACGTTTTCTCAGGCCCATGAGTCCTGTAATTAACACCGCTTCGGCGAGTTCCGCCTGCCCCGAATCAGGATCCCTCAGCGCTTGCTTCAATGTTCGTGCCGTCTCGAGCTGCCGCCGGATACGATCTGTCTGTAAGTTGAGATCCGACCGGAAGTGTTTCTCAACTGCACGCACCGTGATCATGTCTTCCCCAAGGTCGTCCACGGCTTCCACCACGTCTTCAAATGTGGAGCCACCCACCAACATGTCACGGACGGCATGCTGAGCCTCGGGGGATAATTCATCTACTTTTGTAACGATCTTCCTGGCTGATGATGGCTGTTGCCGCTCGGGAGACACGGCGTTCTTTGCTGGGATAGATCGTTTAGGAGGTTGTTGTTGTGCCATTACTTTCCAGGCTCCAAGTAGATGCCATCGTCTGCCGGGAGTCGCCCGTCGCGGTAGTCGATGCCTTTTGCTGTGATCTTCACGAGTGAAACATTGCGATGAGTATGTGGACCGCGGACCCCTTCCACGCTCACTAGCCCCTTTTCGGAGAGATAGGCGACGTGAAAGTTAAGTTCCTCGAGCGGAATCGGATAACCGAAAAAATCGAGTTCGCCCTGAAGAAGGGGCAAGGTTGCAGACTGCGGATAGATCAGACCAAGGTAATAGAGAATTTTCCCTCGGATGATCTCTTTGTGCCGAAGCGACGTGGTCATACTCGCATTCCTCGAATCGTTGAAATAGGGTCCGGCCAGCCTAACTCAATGACCGCTGCGCTTAACCCTTTCTTACTGCGCGAAGGAGAAGTTGAAAATCGGGCCAGGCAACCTCCTGCTGGTCACCGGCGCTCACAAGGGCTGCCTGCCCGACCTTTGCGTGCTCCCCCTCGCAGAGCGACGCAAGCCCAAAACTTGTTCCGAAAGTTGTGCTCCGAAATGGATGCCCCATACTGGCGCCGCGATCTTGGCAAAGACCTAACATCCGCCGCCTTAACTCTTTCGTTCCCGTCTATTGGATAAAACTGCCGGAAAGGCGCTCAACTTCACAGACTGCAAACTTCATTAACTAAGCATCGCCCGCCGGTTTCTTCGGAGTCGTGGCCTGACCAATTTGCTGGTAGAAATTCATCCTTTGCAGTGCCTTACTCACATACTCGGAGTCAAAGGTTCTCCCGTCCGGCCGTCCGGTATTCCAGCAACGGAAC
This sequence comes from Acidobacteria subdivision 13 bacterium RH2 MAG17b, assembly GCA_002197525.1. Lineage (GTDB taxonomy): Bacteria > Acidobacteriota > Terriglobia > UBA7540 > UBA7540 > RH2-MAG17b. Next base: position 31,209 of record NFUN01000057.1, read on the forward strand.
AGAGCTGACCAATCGCGGTTCAGTTTCAAGCCAAAGTGCTGCGCGAAATCACCCAATATCTGCACCGCTAAGCGATAGTGAACATCCGGATCGAGCAATTCGCGGATCTCGATCTTGCGGCCTACTACGTGGTACCCCATGATTTGAGTCAGGCCCCAGGAGGTAGCGAGAGCGCGCAAGTCTGCGTCTTCATACTGCGTAATGACGCGCAGCGCTTCAGAATCGAGATACAAAGCTGTCAGCCATGTCTGGAGGTTTTCGTTTTTTGTGTCGAAGTTTTGCTCAAATGCAGATACCAGGCCTTTCGGCCCAATGCTTCCAAACGCGGCAGATTCACCGCTGGCAACGGCTCTCAGGTGTTTGTATACTCCTGGCTCGAAGAATGACGCGTCCGGCCTGCCTCCTGATTCATTCGCCGTCAGCGCAGCCAAAAATGCTTCCGGCAGATTTGTTCCTGCGACAGCCGCGCGAATGGAATGGTTGAATCTTTCATACACCTGTTGCATCAGCCTGAGTTCGATATCCCGTGCCGTTGTACCCGATCGCTCCAATGTCTGGCACCTCTCCGCCTTAATGCCGTCTTGCGTGCAACCCAACCCGCCGGAAGCAGACTCGCCTGAATTGGGGCGGCCGCTCTGTGAATCATGGAGGTGATTACTCACAAACCAACACTAGCAGCTTGGCCTGAGACAATGGGGACAGCTGAGACGAATGAGACAGTTTTTTTCAATTGGTGCTTGAGCCGGAGATATAGCGAACGTAAAGCGGGATTAATTCAGAGGCTAACCGTACAAGGCACTTTGACAAAAGCAACCCATCCGAATTCAAAGCGGCGATTTGGCTGGACAACATAGAAATCTTGTTCCGAAAACGCGATTACCATGACGCAAGCGCCCAGGCTAGAAGTAAAACAACATCTCATTGCGTGTGAGCGAAGCGAGCGCAGGGCGCGAAATGATCTGAAGAAGCCGAATGGAAACCGGAATCTACTTTACCGAATTGTAGCTGACGCACTTGGAACTGGAAAGGCTCCCGGACCAGCACTCAAACGTACGGCCGCCTCTCTCGTCGTCCTTAAAAAAGACTAGGTAGGTCATGCTGTGATAACCGGCGAACGTTTCGCGGCTCGGTTGAAGCCGGGTTAGTTCGTGTACAGGCCGCCATGTACCGGAGTTCAGATAAATCTGCGGTGACGCATACTCTCCCGAATAGGACACATCGAGGGGTATCATCTCGTGGTGGTGCGTGTGACCGTATACAATGAACTTGCTAGTTTTATTTTTGAAGTGCTCTTCCTGAAGAGCATAATCCGAGTAAGACCTTTTTTGCCGGCCAACTATTTGGCCTGCCCAACAGATCAAGCGGCTGCTCTCTGGGCTCAGAAGCCTTTTTGAGAGTCGAAGCGCCCACTTCAATTTCTCGACCTCGACCGGGAAACGGGATTTTTTGAAATGCTCCCGAACGAACGGATTGTGCATGAACCGGTCAACCAAACCATTCCAGATTTCTTGCACCTCCCGGTGAAGCCGCAGGTCAGGACAAGTCCTACGAAGGAGTCCACCCACCCATACTGGAATCATGAGAAGCGGCCGGACGTTGTCAATTTCCCTCATCGCGAGCAGGCATTCCGCCGGGAGAGCGTCTCCAAGACTGGTTTTCACCTCTGCGGCGAAGCTTGTCACGAGGTCGATAACAATCGCATCACCCAGTGAAGCTTGGTCGCGATGGCCTTCAAAGTTGAAGGGATCGTAAATGTCACCGTGCCGGGCGAAGACGCGATGATCCGCGAATATTCGCCGGATTTGTTCCGCTCCAAGTTCGGCCGGATCGTGCGGAAACGGAGCATAGGGGTTATTTTCAAGCCCGAGCGCTTGCACCACCGCGTTGCGGATACTGTGGTACGCCGGATGTTGGAGATGAAAGGGCCAGTCGTGATTTCCAACCATATAGTGAATAGACACCCGCACCGGGAGACGGCGAGATCCATCCCGATTGGCGTCAACCAGCAGCGGGCGGCTATCTCCGGCCGCTGCTGGAACGCTCGCGATAGCTGTGTCGCGCAACTCTCGCATCATGGTAAAGAAGACCGCGTTTTTTTCGAGAATGGCGCCGGTGATTGCGCGAATCTTGCCGGTGAACTCCGGACTTTCCGGATCATCCCAAGGTCTCAGGCGTGCAGGAACTCCGGGTCGATCTTCCAGCCAGCGAGAAGATCGCAGGACGTCCAGAATATCTCCTAGCAAAACGATGTCTAATCGCTCAATCGGCCGGTATTTGCCATCCGCCCTCCAAGATGCGGAGTAGGCTAGACCACGCAGTCTTTCTCTAAAGACGCGAAGCGTACCCTGGTGAACAGTCTCTCCAGAAGTTCCGTCGGTAAGATGAATGTCGCTGACAATCACCAGCATCGGTATACTCCTCCTACAAGGTTCGCGGGAAGTGGACAAATTGAATTCAACGAATCGTCCAGCGGAATTGTACGGCCCCACCCTGAGACAATGGAGAGAAATGAGACAAATAAGACAATATTCTTTGAGGGAATAGCCTGAATCTGGATTTCACCAGCGTGGGTTTTGGATTCACTCAGATGATGAGCCGCGACGGGGTACAGTGCGGAAACACCGAAGCACAACAACTGTCACAGCGGTTCTATGAAGGGGACGAGTAAGAGGCTGGACGGCTATGGCTATGCGCCGCCGGAGCAGGCCTGGAAGCAAACCGCCCCCGAGGACTGCCTAGCGGCGCAGTCCTCACCGGTCGTGGTTGGCAACGAGGGCAAAAATGGCTGCTTCTTCCACAAACGATGATTCGCCGGATTGGTTTGCCACATCGGGGACACGGCTGGTTTGTTCTGCGGTAGGCGCTCAGCCGAGGCTCGAAATTGCCGGGATTGCCGTCGATATCGACGTAATCGCGAAAGGTCGTGCCCTGCAGCGTCACCGCCCGATGCAAAACTTTCTGAACGGCGCGATGAAGCGCACGGCTGGCAGGATGAGAGAGCGCTCCAGCCGGAGTCTGAGGATGAATCCGGGAATCAAAGAGCGCCTCATCCGCGTATATGTTGCCGAGACCCGCAAGCATCTGCTGGTTTAGCAGCCAGCCTTTGATGGCGCCGCTGTGACCGTGCAAAGCTTCTTTGAATTGCTGCAGAGTGATTTTCAGCGCATCCGGACCGAGCCGGTCAAAAGCCTCATCGAGTTCCGCAGTAGTACAGCATCTAAGCATGCCGAATCGGCGCGGATCCCGGTAGCGCAATTCTTCCCGGCCTTCGTCCAAGGCGATTCGCACGTGAGTGTGAAGTAAAAGAGGAGCCTGCCGGGGTGAGACGGTGAGCTGGCCAGTCATACCAAGCCGCACCAGGAGATACGTGGGCGGTTCTCCGTTCTGCGAAAGCAACTCCAGCGCCAGCGACTTCCCCTTCCGGCGGACTGATGAGATCCATCGTCCTTCCAGCCGCCGGCGAAAGACTGGCGAATCGCCCTGAATAATCCAAGAGTTCAAAATCTCAACCGCGCGGATCGTCCGTCCCACGGCGCGGCGCTCAAGTCCCCGGCGGACGGTTTCGACTTCTGGAAGCTCAGGCATACGAATGAAAAACCCCAAAGGTCACGGCGTTTCGCTTCTTTTCATACCCGATCACAATGCCACCATAACTCCGTCGCCCTCCACCTTCACCAGGTAAGTCGCGATCTTCTTCGATCTGTCACCGCACTTTTCGCCAGTCCGCACATCGTACTGCCATCCGTGCCACGGGCATGTTACAACATCGCCGGCGATCTCTCCCTCGCTCAAAGGCCCCCCACGATGAATGCAGGCGTTATCGAATGCATATAATGCGCCGTCCACGTTACATAAGACGATGGTCTTGCCACCTGCCTCAACGGCCGTGCAGCTTCCGGGTTTTAGATCGGATAATTCAGCAACTTTCAAAAACTCAGCCATAGGCCTCCAATTTACCAACATTTCTTTCCCGAATCCCCCAATGAATCGCAGCGGCCACTCAAAACTATGACGGACGCTTCAACCAAGACTGCGTTATACCGCCGGTCAACGTCACAAAGTCCATGCCGTCCGAACACCCTCAGCGGGTTTCAACCATCGCCTGAACTGAGGGCAAGCTTTCGTTTCCGGCCGTGTCCACCGCCGTCACCCAATAAATATAACGTGAACCGTGCTTCATTGGCCGGTCCTCAAAGACCGGCGTACGAAGCAAACTCTTGTTCAGCCGTTCGGACGAACTACGAGAACCTTCTCTGTAAACATTGTATCCCTCGACGTTCGGCGCCGAAGTTGGCTTCCAGATCAACTCTACCGCTCTTTCGGTGTAAACAGCTTCCAGGCCAACCGGCGATGGTGGCGGAAAGATCTCGCGCGGTGTGACAGCCGCGACCTTCGAATCGTCTGTCTCAGCGGTATATCCATCCTGCGCGAAGATAGCCCGCACCCTGTAGAAGTATGTGCGATTGAATTCGAATGTGCGGGCACAATAAAAAGACCGCTTCGTGGTCGCGCACGGAGCGGACGGCGTCTGCACCACGCCGCCACGATAGACGCGGTATCCCACGAGCGCCGGAATCGGCCCTCCGCCCAGTCCATGCTTAGGCGGTGACCACTCCAGTTGCAAACACTCTGGCTTCTGCACCACCCGCAGATTTTCAACTGGCGGCGGCACATTCAAGAGCTGCGTGCGAGCTAGATTCGAGAGATCACTTTCGCGCGGGCGGCCTCTAAAGCCTCTCGTGAGCGTGAGCACCGCAAACGAAAACAGATCACCGATTGAGGCGTTGAATTGCTGCGGAGAAAGACGGTCTTCGTAGATGATCTCCTGTCCGTGCCTGAATCGAGGCAGCTCGCTTGGCGCGATCTCTACCCACGGTTTGACAGCGAGAAAAGACCTTGGTAAAGGGTGTGCGGAAGGTGCAATCTGCCGGAAGATTTCAACCTCAATCGGCTTGGTCAGCCGCCGTCCATCCGTGGCGAGTTGCGGAGCTTTAAACCTGAGGCGTAGCGCCCGTCCGACCTGAAACACCGCAAGGCCGGTGACCCTTACTGGCCGCTGTATTCGCGGCGGTCTTGGCGGACCTTCCGCCGCGCACGCCGCGAGCCAGCAAACGTACGCAAGCAGGAATGTCAGCAGGGAACGGCGCGCTGGCATGAGGAATCACAACTCGGTTTCGCAGGTTGCGGGATCAAGGCAGGAGCGGTTCACGGCGCCGGAGAGTGGAACAGGCAGGGTTTTCTTCATATCCGTGCAGCGTCACAGAATATAACGGCTCAAGTCCTGGTTTTTGACGATGTCGGCCAACTGTTTCTGAACGTACGTCACGTCGATCCGGACGGTTTTCTTCTTCAAGTCCGGACCCTCAAAGGAAATCTCGTCCAGTAGTTTCTCCATGATCGTATGCAAGCGGCGGGCGCCAATGTTTTCTGTCTGCTCGTTTACCAGCGCCGCGTAACGGGCGATCTCCTCAAGCGCTTCATCCGTGAAGCTCAGCTTGATGCTCTCCGTTTCGAGCAGCGCCGTATACTGCTTCACCAAGGCGCTCTTCGGTTCCTTGAGAATACGAATAAAGTCGTCCACCGTCAGAGAATGCAACTCGACTCGAATCGGGAAACGCCCCTGAAGCTCCGGGATAAGGTCCGAAGGTTTACTCACGTGAAAAGCGCCGGCTGCGATGAAAAGGATATGATCGGTTCGCACCATGCCGTAACGCGTGTTCACCGTAGTTCCTTCCACAATAGGCAGGATGTCCCTCTGCACGCCTTCACGGCTCACGTCTGGCCCATGTCCGTGCTCCCGGCCGGCGATCTTGTCAATCTCGTCGAGGAAAATGATGCCAGACTGCTCCACCCGCTCCACCGCAATGCGAGTGACCTGATCCATGTCGATCAGCCTGTTCTCCTCTTCCTGGATCAGGTAGTCCATGGCTTCTGCTACTCGCATGCGGCGCTTCTTGGACCGTTGCCCGAAAAGGCCCGGGAGAATATCCTTGATGTTGATGTCCATCTCCTCGATCCCTTGGGAGGAGATAATCTCAAAAGCTGGAAAGCTGCGCTCGCGCACGTCCACTTCGACCTGCCGTTCGTCGAGCTTGCCTTCGCGCAACTGCACTCGCAATTTTTCCCGGGTTCGCTGATGCTGTTCCTTTTGCCTTTCAACTTCGCCGGTGGCAGCCGGGTCTGGGCGGGCTGCAGGCAGCGGTGGGAGCAGCAGGTCGAGCAACCGCTCCTCAGCGTTTTGTTCCGCTTTTTCCGCCACCTCGTTCACTTTTTCCTCGCGCACCATGTCAATCGATATTTCCACGAGGTCGCGGATCATGGACTCAACATCACGGCCGACATATCCGACTTCGGTGAATCGCGAAGCTTCCACCTTCATAAAAGGCGAGTTCGTAAGGCGCGCTAAGCGCCGGGCAATTTCAGTCTTCCCCACGCCGGTCGGGCCGATCATGATGATGTTTTTGGGCAGGATCTCTTCCGCCAAGTCCTCGGGCAGCTTTTGCCGCCGCGTACGGTTGCGCAGGGCGATCGCGACGGAGCGCTTCGCTTCCGGCTGGCCCACCACGTATTTATCCAGTTCGGCCACGATCTGGCGCGGAGACATCTCCTCCAGCGCCGCGACCGTTTCGACGCTCTCAGGCAAATAGAAGACCATTGATAACCAACCGCCTATTCTCGCCCGTTAGGCGCTGAGGTTCCCGTACTCTCGGGAATGTGCCGGAAAACATCGCGCCATGACTTTGGCCATGCCGAAACGAGCCATCCATAAGTTCGGGGGCCTTAGCGCTAACGCTCGCAGAGCGCCGCTATAACTCCTCAATCATAAGATGATCGTTAGTAAAGATACAGATCTTAGCTGTAATTCCGAGAGCTTCTTCCACGATGGCTCTTGAGCCGAGCGGGGTGTGCTTGGCGAGCGCGCGTGCAGCCGCAAGCGCGTATGGGCCGCCGGAACCGATCGCAACGATGCCGTCGTCGGGTTCAATCACGTCGCCGTTGCCGCTCACTACGTAGGTGTTCTTCTGATCCGCAACCAGGAGCAGGGCTTCCAAGTGGCGCAAGGCCCGGTCGGTGCGCCAGTCCTTGGCCAGCTCCACCACCGCGCGGCTTAAGTTTCCGTGGTATTCCTCGAGCTTCTGCTCGAAGCGGGTGAAGAGGGAAAGCGCATCCGCCGTGCTGCCCGCGAACCCAGCCAGAATCTTATCATCATAAAGGCGGCGAATCTTGCGGGCGTTCTGCTTCATCACGCTTTCGCCCATAGTAACTTGGCCATCGCCACCCATGGCGAGATGGCCATCGCGACGCACGCTGAGAATCGTGGTCGCCCGCACCCGTTGTTGTTGGATCAAGAGGCCTCCAGCAAGCCATTATAACAGATGGAAGGCGCTTACCCTGGGGGTTGGAACGTTCCGGGAGGATAAGTTTCGCCGTACTGCGCGTGAAAGCGAAATGTTTCCGCCGCGCGCTCTCCGTTGACGTAGCGGACCAGGTGCATGGGAGTATCAATGTCCTGAATCTGCTGGTAATCCGCATACACCTCCACATAGTCGTCCCATTCGTGCGTCCTCGGATTCAGGAGACGATAAGCGATACGGATGGGAAGGTGTGTCCCGGTGTCCAGGTATAGCTTCACGTCCGCTTGCCGCGCATCCAAAATATCGACAATCGCGGCAGCCTGATTATTCACAAAGTCTTGCCCGCCGTTCTGAACCAGCGTGCCTGGCTCATGGATAACCCGTCGGAGCACGTTAGCCAGCTCGTACCGGTTCGCCAGCCTCCAGGCTCGAATCTGCTTGTCTGTTTGTTCAATCAGGCCGTAGCGGTCTATTTCCCAACCGTGGCTGCCGTTGTTGATTAATGTGATCTCTTTCCTTTTACCTAATCCGTAGGCCAGGCGGCGCTTGTCTGGAAATTCCTCTTCGCTCTCGTAATGTACAAAGCCCGCGGTCACTCCGTCAGTAATGGAAAATGCGCGGCCCACCGTATTCATCGTTTTGAAATTCAGGAACGCCGGTCCGCCGAGGGCTTGGATTGCCTCGTTGAGCAGCGCTTGCGCCGCCGGGTCGATTTGCGAGGCAGTGGCGAAAGGTTTCTGTGCAGACGCCAAGTGCAGCGAGGACGCCGCCCACAGGGCCATACCGCACGAACAAAGCGCCAGCCGCCAAGCCGGTCGCGGAAGTTGAGAACGCAAAAGGAAACGCATAAACCGCAATTCCATTTCCAGTATCGCACAGAGAGAGAACCTGCTGGCTATTTCAACTGGCTTACGGCCGGAAGCGGGAAATAATCACGCTTCGAACCCGCTCGGAAAGCGGCGCCACGTCGTTCAGCGTCATTCCGGCAGTCGGAATCGGCGGGTGTATCGTAATGTCCACTGTGCCGGGGCGGACGTGCAACGAGTCCGGTTTCAAAACAGCCCGGCTGCCGCTGATCGTGATGGGCACCACCGGCGCTCCGGATTTAATAGCCAGGTAGAAAGAGCCCGACCTGAACTGACCCATGCCACCGTCGCGGCTGCGATGACCTTCGGGAAACAATACCACCGGCCAGCCGTCCCGGATGCGCTCCGCGGCCTGATCCAGACTCTTCAACGCCTTGTGCGGCCGCTCGCGTTCCACCGGAATGTGTCCGGAACGCCACAGGTGCCAGCCGAGAAAGGGGATGCTGAATAGCGACCGCTTGGCGACAAAGCGAAATTGTACCGGGAGGCATACCAAAAGGATGGGAATATCCATCGCGCTCGGGTGATTAACGCAGAAGATGGATGTCCCCTGGCGCGGGATATTTTCAAGGCCTTCTACCCGCAGCCGGATTCTGGCGGTCGCCAAGATCAGGCGGGACCACACCCGCGCGCACCCGTGTTGCCAGCGGCCTTGCGAATCAAAAAAAGATCCCGCCAGCGAAGCGGCGCCGCAGACACCCGTGTAAAGGTAAATGAGCGGGTCGATGATCAACCACGCCCGAAGCAGGCTTGCGAACTCTGTCAGCCGGGCCCGCACGGGGCGGGGCTCATCAGAGGCGTTATTAGGTTTTGGGCCTTCAAGCTTCATTCAGGACAGCCGCGGCGCCAGGGAGGGCTCAAGGGTTCGCGAGAAGGAAAGCCTTCCTTCTCGCCGCGCTTCCTCGATGGCGCCGACCAAAAAGAGTGAACCTGCGACTAATACCACATCGTCTTCGGCGCTCGCCCGGCAGGCAGACTCCACGGCAAGGACTGGATCAGGCTGAATCACAACTTTTTCCGGCGCGCAGGCCGATCGCTGAATAATTTCCTCGGGCGAAGCCGACCTAGCCATCGCCGTCCGCGTCAGATATACCTTTGTAGCCAGCGGGAAAAGCGCCTGCGAAATCTCCCCGATCTCCTTGTCCCGCATCGAGGCAAACACCAGCCGCACGCGCCGGCCCGCGAGCTGTTCCATGATAAACCGCGCCAATTCGCGCGCCGCGGCAGGATTATGCGCCCCATCCAACAGTACCTGCGGCCGGTCATGAAGTGTTTCCAGGCGGCCGGGCCATCGCGCCGTGCGCAATCCTTCCCGCACGGCCGCGAGAGGAATGCTCATTCCTTCGCGCTTGAGAACCTGCGCTGCCGCTACCGCCGCCGTAGCGTTCTTGATCTGAACCTTACCCGCGAGCGATGGGGAGAGACCAGTGAAGTGGCCTCCATCCAACTCCAGATCGAAGGTGAAAAAACCGTCGCGGTCGCGCGCGTTTGTGACGAGCGAGCGGCGCGGCAAGTCGATCCATTCCGCTCCCAGCTCTTCAGCGCGCCGCCGGACCACCTGCGCCGTCTCCTCATCTTCGCACCCTGAGATTACGGGCCGCCCCGCCTGGATCACTCCGGCCTTTTCCGCAGCAATTGCCGCCCGCGTGGTTCCCAAAAACTGCTCATGGTCCAGCTCAACGTTCGTGATTACGGCCACGCGAGGCTCGGTGATGACGTTGGTAGCGTCCAGCCGCCCGCCCATCCCAACCTCGAGTACTGCGAAGTCCACCGCCTGCTTCGCAAAGTGGAGGAAAGCGGTAGCGGTGAGAAACTCGAAAAAGCTTAGGCGGCTCCTGAGCAAACCACGCTCGAACAGCGTGTCCGCTTGCTCTCGCACCGTGGTGGCCGCAGCCGCAAAATCCGCGTCGGATATCTCATCGCCCGCCACTCGGATTCTTTCGTTTACCCGGACCAGATGCGGGGAAGTGTAAAGCCCGGTCCGGAATCCGGCGCAGTAAAGGATCTGCGAGAGCATCGCGCAGGTTGAGCCCTTGCCGTTAGTCCCCGCCACAATCGCTGTTGGGTAGCGCAGTTGCGGGTCGCCGAGATCGGCCAGAATGCGCCGGATCGCTTCCAGGTCGAACTTAACCCGCCCTAGCTCGTGCCCGAGGTCTGCGAGATAGCTCACGCATTCGGAATAAGTCATCAGCGTCGCGGCCGCCTATCCGGCGCTCTTTTCAATCGGCTTCTCCGCGGTCCCCGCAAGCAATCCCAGAACTCTGCTCAGATAAGACTTCAGCTCCTGGCGTGGAACGATGGCGTCCAACATGCCGTGCTCGATCAAAAATTCGGAGCGCTGGAAACCCTCGGGAAGTTTCTGCCGGATCGTCTGCTCGATCACGCGCGGGCCTGCAAAACCGATCAGCGCTTTAGGTTCGGCGATGTTCAAGTCGCCGAGCATAGCGAAGCTGGCGGTGACGCCGCCGGTGGTCGGATCAGTGAGGAGGGAGATGTAGGGCTGCCTCGCTTCCTCCAATCGGGCCAGCGCGGCGCTGATCTTCGCCATTTGCATCAGGCTGATGACGCCTTCCATCATTCGCGCCCCGCCCGAACACGAAACCACGATCAGCGGCATCCGCCCGGCGATACAGCGGTCGATGGCGCGCGTGATCTTCTCGCCTACGACCGCTCCCATGCTCCCGCCGATAAACTGAAACTCCATGGCGCAAACGCTCACGCGGCGTTCATCGAGCAGTCCCTCGCCGGCTATGAGAGCGTCTTTCAGGCCGGTTTCCTGTTCCGCTTTTTTCAAGCGATCGCGGTAAGCCTTCGTGTCTTTGAAGTTCAGCGGGTCAGACGAGCGAAGATTCGCATCGTATTCCGTGTACCGGCCCTCGTCAAACAGCATCGCCAGCCGGTCGCGGGCGGACATGCGGAAGTGGTGATTGCACTTTGGGCAGCAAAAGAGGTTCGCCTCAAGATCCTTCTTCCACAAAGTCTGCTTGCAGTCTTCACACTTTGTCCACAGTCCTTCCGTTTGCACCCGCTTCACCTTGGAAGCTTCCAGCGGCTTTTTTTCGTGGCGAAACCAACTCATAGAAAAATTGGATCATTGGGTCATCGGTTCATTGAACCATTGACCTGCCCCCAATTCAGATGCTCCCAATGATTCAATGCCACAATGAGTCAATGAATAAATTCAGTATTCGATTCCTCGTTGCGCCATGATCCCTTTTTGATAAGGGTGCTTCACTTCGCGCATCTCGGTGACGAGATCAGCCAACTCAATGATCGCCGGGTGAGCGTTTCTCCCCGTCAGGATCACGTGCACCATTTCCGGCTTTTGGCGCAGCGTTTCCACAACTTGCTCAGGCGAAAGCATTTTGTAACTGATCGCGTAGTTAATCTCGTCCAGGATCACCAGGTCGTACTCGCCGCTCGCGATCTTTTCGCTGGCGAATTTCCAGGCATCCTCCACCAGCCGCACGTCCTCGGGATCAGGTTTTTCGACTCCTACTTTCACGAAGCCTCGGCCCATAGGGAGAATCTGGAAATGGTCCTTGCCCAACATCTGCGCGGCATCCAACTCTCCGTAATGCCATGAGCCCTTGATGAACTGAACCATGAGCGCCTTCATGCCCTGGCCCACGGCGCGCATGGCTACTCCCAGCGCCGCGGTGGTTTTCCCCTTACCCGGCCCGGTGTGGACCATGATCAAACCCTTCCAGACTTCCGGCAAAACTTGCCTCCTTAACCCGGCGGCTCAACCCGCCGCGCGTTTCGCCACAATCGCTCGAGATCGTAAAACAACCGGGCGCGCTCCAGGAAAATGTGCACCACGAAACCGAGGTAATCCACCAGGATCCATTCCGCCTGCGAATAGCCTTCCACGTGGGCCGGGGTCAATCCTGATTTTTTCAACTGCTCGACGACTGCGTCACAAATCGCCTGAGTGTGGCGCGTGGAGGCCCCTGTACATATCAGAAAGAAATCGGTGAAGGACGAGACTTCGTGCAGGTCCAGCAGGCTAAGTTCGAGCGCCTTCCGGTCCTGGGCGGCGCGGACCGCGTCCCGGAGACCGGCCGTCATAGTTGGGATCCTTTACGAACTGAGGGCTTATAGAACTTCGTCTTCAAAATGTATTCTTCCACAAGCGGAGAAATAAGGCCAGTCACGGAGCGCCCGCTGCGGAGCGCCCGCCGGAGATCGCTCGACGCTACCGGAACGCGCACCCCGCCGAGCACGTGCAACCGGTTCCGGCCAAACGTGACCGTGCCGGCGCTCTTATCCCAGCGCGGCTTCGGCGCGAGGTTCGGCGGCAGGGCGGCAAGCAGGTGATCGATCCGGAAGCCCGGCCGCGAAACCACGATGAATTCCACCAGCGCCAGCAGCCGCTCCGGCTCCTTCCACTGCTGCAGATCGAAAAACGCGTCCAGGCCGATCAGGAAAAACAGCCGGTCGCGGGCGCCCAATGTCCGCCGGACGGCGCGCGCCGTATCGACCGAGTATTGCAGCTTGCCGTCGGCGCGGGGAGCTTCCAGCAGCGAAGGGATGAACTTCTTCTCACCACCACAGGCGAGCGAGACCATGGCGAAGCGATGCGCGTAAGGCGTAAGGCGTTGATGGCGTTTGTGCGGAGGGTTGCCGGACGGAACGAACAAAACGCGATCCAGCCGGAACCTGCGGGCCGCTGCTTTGGCAGCCTGCAAGTGGCCGTTGTGAATAGGATCGAAGGTTCCGCCGAAAAGAGCGATATTCACTCTGGAGTAAGTTCCACTGAATTGTGCGGAAACTCAGCGTCTTCCGCGACCGCCGCCGCGCGAGGCGTGGCTTCGAGCGCCGCCCAGACCGCGCGCTTCAACGCTTCCAAACCCTCGCCGGTGACGGCTGAGATTTCATGCAAGGTCATGCCTTGCCCTTGGCAGAAGCGCCGCAGGGCCTCTAGTTTTTCGCCTTCTCCCACGGCGTCGATGCGCGAGGCGGCAAGCAACATTGGCTTGCGAGCCAGTTCCGGGCTGAAATTCCCAAGTTCCGACACGATCACGCGGTAATCCTCCACCGGGTCGCGCTCGGCCTGCTCCGCCACGTCAATCAGGTGCAGGAGCACCCGCGTGCGCTCGATGTGCCTCAAGAAGCGTACGCCCAGCCCGCGTCCGAGATGAGCGCCTTCGATGAGACCGGGAATATCCGCCATCACGAAGGATCGCTCGCCATCCAAACCCACCACTCCCAGGTAAGGCTCGAGCGTGGTGAAGGGATAGTCTGCAATGCGAGGCCGCGCCGCGCTCAATCGCGAGAGCAGAGTGGATTTTCCGACGTTGGGAAACCCAACCAGCCCCACGTCGGCCAGCAGCTTCAATTCCAACCGGAGCGTGGCTTCCTGGCCCAACTCGCCCGGATCGGCCCGCCGTGGCGCCTGGTGGACTGAGGTCGCAAACCGCGTGTTGCCCCGCCCGCCGCGTCCGCCGCGAGCGGCAAGGTACCGCTGCCCGGCGGCATCAAAATCCCAAAGCCGTTCGCCCGTCGCAGCATCATAGACGATGGTGCCCACCGGGACCAGGATCACCAGATCTTCACCGCTCCTGCCGTGCCGGTTGGAGCCTTCACCATGGCGGCCACGGTCAGCCGTGAACTCGCGGTTGTAACGGAACTTCAGCAGCGTGTTGAGGTGCGCTCCACTCTCCAGGTACACGTCGCCCCCATTCCCTCCGTCGCCTCCGCTCGGGCCGCCGCGTGGCACGAACTTTTCGCGACGAAACGCCATGCAACCGTTGCCGCCGTTGCCACCCGTCACCCGGATTTTCGCTTCATCAATGAGCATAGTGCAACTCTAGCGGCGTCTTTCAAGTTTAACTCAGATAGATGGGTTTCCGGTCAGTTCGTGCCGGTGTTCTACGAGCGTCAATTCCGGCGCCGGACCCATGCGAATAGCAGACAACGCCCCCCACCTGAAGGGTGTTGGCAGCACACCTATGCATTAGGATGAGGCATAGGGCGTCGAGTCTTTTCGGAGGGGGTTGGGAAGCGGGCGCTGAACCTTGGCCAGCATCCTTAGCTGGGGTGGCGGCTTCTGGCCGCCAGCGCTAGTAAAGACTCGTATAGCCTACTGTGAATCCAGGGTGGGAACGATGATGCTCACGAAGCGGCCGCTGCGGCCTTTGTCCTGGAATTGAACCACGCCAGTCACCTTGGCATAAAGCGTATCGTCTGATCCGAGTCCAACGTTCAACCCAGGCTTCAGCCGCGTCCCTCGCTGGCGGACCAGGATCGAGCCGCCCGTCACCAACTGGCCGGCGAAGCGCTTCACGCCCAGACGCTGAGCGTTTGAATCCCGTCCGTTTCGCGAACTGCCAAGTCCTTTTTTATGCGCCATGCTGCTGTTCCCTTTCCTGATTCACCACGCCGCGAACCCCTTGCGCTGACGTTGCGGTTTTAGAGACTGTATGAAAACCGGCGGTCACAGACCGCTGCGCCAGCCGCGGTTTGCACTCTTTAAGCCTTTGCGTGCGGCCTTTATTTCAGAAACTTACAAGGCGCCCCTTCGTGGGGCGTTACGCGCCCGCCACTTCTTTGATCAGCACTTCGCTGAAATCCTGCCGGTGACCGATCGTGCGCCGGTACTGCTTCTTGCGCTTGAACTTCAGCACGCGGACCTTCTTCGCCCTGGCGTTGCGAACGATAACGCCGGTCACCTTCGCGCCATCCACCAGCGGCCTGCCTACCCGCAAGCTTTCCTTGCGCACCGCAAAAACGTGATTGAACTCCACGATGGAGCCTTCATCGCCCGCCAATTTCTCAACTCGAATCACATCTCCCGGAGAAACTTTATACTGCTTTCCACCCGTCCGGATGATCGCATACATAGGCAAACCCTTTCTCTAGACCGCAAAATCTATATTTTACGGACGATCATGCGCCCTGTCAATTCGTTGTACTCTATTCGTTGTACCCGAAAGCAAAGCATTTTGGTGGTAGGTCAGTTTGGCTGCTGTAGCGCCGGTATAAACCTGCGGCCTTGACATTTCGCCGCTCACAGAGCGGCGCTACAGCGAACTGACCCGCTACCAAATCATCGAGCTTAAAGATGGCCACTCTGCTGATTCATGGCGGGCGCGTGATTTCGCCCGAAGACGGGCTGGACGGTGCGCTCGACGTTTGGGTCGAAGACGGCAAAATTCGCGCCGTTGCGCCCGGCATCGCCGCGCCTGCCGGAGAAGTTTTCAACGCCCGCGGACTGGTCGTGTGTCCGGGCTTCATCGATCTTCACGTTCATCTGCGCGAGCCGGGCGGCGAGGAGTCCGAAACGCTCGAAACGGGTCTGGCTGCCGCCGCTGCTGGTGGCTTCACTGCCGTCTGCCCGATGCCGAACACTCGCCCGGTCAACGACCGGCCCGAACTGACTCAAGCGATGATCGCTAAATCCCGAAATTTTGGCCTGGCCCGCGTGTTTCCCATCGCCGCCGTTTCGCTGGCGAGCGAGGGCGAGACGCTCACGGATTTTGCGGCCCTCCTCGCCGCGGGCGCCGTTGCGTTTTCTGACGACGGGCGGCCAGTGAAAACCGCGGGATTGATGAAGCGCGCGCTCGAACAGGCCGGGAATCTCGGCGCACCGGTCATAGACCATTGTGAGGATTTGAGCGTCACCGCGGGCGGCGTAATCAACGCAGGCGAGGTCGCGCGGCGCCTGGGTGTGAAAGGCGTTCCAAATGCCTCTGAGGATGTGTGCGTAGCGCGCGACCTGGTATTGGCAGGGGCGACTGGCGCGCACGTGCATCTGGCGCATCTGTCGACGGCCTGCGCCGTGGAGATGGTTCGCGCCGCCAAGCGCCACGGCATCCGCGTGACTTGCGAAGTGACGCCACACCATTTCACGCTCACCGAAGAGGAAGTGGCGCGGCAGGGAGCGAACGCCAAGATGAATCCTCCCTTGCGTAGCGCGCGAGACCGTGACGCGGTCCTCGAAGGTCTCGCGGACGGCACGATCGACGTGATCGCCACGGACCACGCTCCCCACGCGGCGGCGCTCAAATCCCGGCCGATTGAGGAAGCAGCTTTCGGCGTGACCGGTCTTGAGACGGCCCTCGGCCTCGGGATCGCGCAACTGGTCGAGCCGGGGCGGATTTCCCTGCCGCGCCTGGTGGAATTGTTTACCTCGCGGCCCGCCCGCATCATCGGGCAGCCGCACGGCCGCCTGCGCGTGGGCGATGCTGCCGACATTACTGTGTTCGATCCTCAACGCGAGTGGACTTATCGAGTTGCCGAGGGAAGGTCCAAGAGCCGCAACTCGCCGTTCGATGGATGGAAGTTGCGCGGAGCCGTAGCGGCCACCATTGTGGGCGGAAAAATCGTCTACCGCAGACCGGCCGAACGGCTGTAGCGGCGGCGTCCCCGCCGCTGGACCGTCGTCCGGATGCCGCCGCAGATTATGGCCGCGGCCGGCTCCCCGGCTTGGCAGCAGGAATACCGGACTTGCAGAGGGGACACGCAGCAGGATCATAATTTTGAACGCTCAGCGTTACCAGCGCCGCGCGCGGCAGACCCAGGTCCACAGCGCCGCCGCTGCGGTCGATCAGAGAGCCAGCGCCGGTCACAACCCCGCCCGCCTGCTCCACGCATTTGATGGTTTCGCGCGTCGAACCGCCGGTTGTCATGACGTCTTCCACCACCAAGGCTCGTTCACCGGGCGAGAGCGTAAAGCCGCGGCGCAGCGTCATGAGCCCGTCCTGCCGCTCGGTGAATAACGCGCGCGCGCCCAGCGCGCGCCCCACTTCGTGCGCCACCAAAATGCCGCCGAGCGCCGGGGCCACCACCACCGAAGCCTCAAGCCGCCGCAGCTTTTCCGCCAGCGCTGCCCCAAGCTGTTCAGCAACGCGCGGGTGCTGCAGCACGAGAGCGCACTGGATGTAACGGTCGCTATGCAGGCCGGAGGTGAGGATGAAGTGGCCCTCGAGCACAGCGCCGTGTTCGCGAAAGATTTGCAGGAACTGTTCTTCAGACATGGTGAACTTTTTCTGCTCCGGGCGCTGAAATCGCTTCTTGAATTTCCGCCGCAACCGCGTCCGCCGCCGCCGCCGGATCAGCAGCGCCGGTGATGGGGCGGCCCACCACCAAATAGTCCGCTCCGGCTCGAATCGCATCCGCGGGAGTTGAAACGCGAGCCTGATCCTGCGCTGCTGAGGCGGCCGGCCGGATGCCGGGCGTGACGATGATGAATTTTTGACCACATGCCGCCCGGATGGCCGCCGCTTCCTTTGCCGAGGCCACCACGCCGTCCATGCCTGCCCTCTGCGCAAGCTGCGCCAGGCGAATGACCGCCTCCTCGGGGGTTCCGGCGAGGCCAATTTCCTGAAGGTCTTCCGGCGTCAAGCTGGTGAGCGCCGTGACTGCAAGAATCAAAGGCCGGCTCGCGCCGGAGCTGACGCTTTCCACACCCTCGCGCGCCGCAGCCATCATCTTGCGGCCGCCGGAGGCGTGGACGTTGATCATGCGAACGCCCAGTTGCGCCGCTTCGCGCGCTGCGGCCCGCACCGTGTTTGGAATGTCGTGAAACTTCAGATCCAGGAACACTCCTTCGCCGCGCGCCGCCAGCCCGCGCGGAAGCGCCGGACCTTCGGCGCCAAAAAGCTCCATGCCCACTTTGAACATTCCCACGTGGCCGTGCAACTTTCCGGCCATTCGCGAGGCCGCGTCAGAGCTGGGAAGATCGAGGGCGACGATCAAGCGCTCACGTGCCGCAGAAGCTGAAGCGTTTTCCATGGTTGCCATTTTATGGGATGCTCGCGGAAAGTTAAACCAAAAGTTCGTGCTCCTTCGGTGATTCGCCGCTGTTTGAGGAGCGCGCGCTTGCGACAGCCGGAGCCGAAAGCGGTTGCGCGAAACGGGCGAAGCCGCTATTCTGGCGATTAACCGAATGCCAGCACCTTGCCGCAAATGCGGCGCGACCAAAACCGAACCTATCCGCCGCGGCTTGACTTATCAGTTGTCCCGCGCCCTCGGCTATCGCTTGCGAAAGTGCGCGCGATGCCGGCGCTGGCGGCTTCTGCCGGGAAGTGTATTTAAGCGGCCGGGCAGCGTACCGCTGCCTAGTTACGCGACGGCGGCGCGCCCCGGCCAAGATCAACCGGCCGCGCCCTGGGCTGCAAGCGATTTCGATCCGGACGGATTCGACGGCTGCCCGCGCTGCGGCGGGCGCAACTTTGACCAGACGCCGCGCAATGGGTTGGAGCGCATCCTCGGGCGCGCGCCGATGGCGCGCTGCCGGGACTGCCACCGACGGTTCACCTACCCTAAACCGTGAAAAACTCGTGAGACGGGTAGATCTCCCCATCTGGCCTTCGTCCGCTGCCGGAGCCACGACCCAGAGTGAGCGCGCGCCCAGCCGCAACCTATGCCTGCTGAATCCACTCCGTCCGTCCGCCGCCTTATCGTTCAATCCGCAGGCATTGTAATGGCCAGTGTGTTGCTCAGCCGGGTGCTGGGATTTCTGCGCGACTGGACGGTGGCTCACCAGATCGGTTCGAACGCCGTCACCGACGCCTACTACGCGGCCTTCACACTGCCCGATTTCCTGAACTACCTCGTCGCCGGCGGCTCCTTGAGCCTCACCTTCATTCCGATTCTGACGCGCTGCATGGCCGAGCAGCGCGAGGAGGAAGGATGGCGCGTCTTTTCCACCGTCATCACCGTTATGGATATTCTGGTGGTCGCCGGGATTGTGCTCGGAGAGATTTTCGCGCCCGCGCTCGTGCGCGTGATCGCGCCCGGTTTTCGCGGCGCGGAACAGGACAGAGTAATATCTCTCACGCGGCTGATGCTCCCGGCGCAGTTCTGCTTTTATCAGGGCGGCATCCTGAGCGCCGTGCAGTACGCCAAGGGGCAATTCGTGCTGCCGTCGCTTGCGCCGATCGTTTACAACGTCGGAATCATCCTGGGCGGGGTGTTGCTTTCCGCGCGGTTCGGGATCACCGGCTTTGCGATCGGCGTGCTCGCGGGGGCTTTCGCCGGCAACTTCTTGCTGCAAGTCTATGGCGCGCGCCGCGCCGGAGCGCGTTTTCATCCCTGCCTCGATCTGAGAAATCCGGACTTCAAACTGTTCGTCAAGCTGACGCTTCCGATTATGCTGGCATTTTCCATCATCTACACCGATGACTGGATCATCCGCTGGTTCGGCTCCTACCTTGCGCCGGCTTCCATCACCTGGCTCAGTTACGGCAAGACGCTGATGCGGGTGCCGCTGGGGATTCTGGGGCAGGCGGTGGGCGTGGCCTCCTTCCCGTTCCTCGCGCAGCTTTATTCCGAGGGCAAATTCGAGGAGCTCAGCCGCACGCTGAACGCCACGCTGAAGGGCGTGATCCTGCTGCTGGTTCCCATCTCGCTCCTGACCATCGCGCAGCGCGAGCCGCTTGTCACCCTTGTGTTTTTGCACACCCGCATGAAAGCTCCGGACCTCGCCGCCACCGCCGCGACGCTCGGAATGTTTTCCATCGGAATGTTCGCCTGGGGCGCCCAGAACATCCTGGCGCGCGGATTTTATTCGATGCGGGATACGCTCACTCCCGCGCTCACCGGCACGCTGATGACTTTCCTCAACCTGCCGGTTTACTGGTTTCTTTCGCATCGTCTCGCGCACGTGGGCCTGGC
Source organism: Acidobacteria subdivision 13 bacterium RH2 MAG17b (assembly GCA_002197525.1). Lineage (GTDB taxonomy): Bacteria > Acidobacteriota > Terriglobia > UBA7540 > UBA7540 > RH2-MAG17b. Next base: position 51,052 of record NFUN01000057.1, read on the forward strand.
GCTGGCAAGCTCGGTTGGAGTGATTGTGTATGCCACGATCCTTTTCTTCCTGCTCAACCGGCGCATTCGCAATCTGCGAGCCGGAGAGGTGCTGGGGTTCTTCGCCCGGGTGTGCGTGACGGCGGCGGTGGCCGCCCTGGCGTGCCATCAAGTGATGCATTGGCTTGAAGCGCGCGTCAACTGGCGGAGCAGTCACGGGGCGCTGCTGGTGCTCGCCGGGGCGAGCGCGGCAGGATTCATCGCGGCCGTGGCGATGGCGAAGGTTCTCCGCATCCGCGAACTCGATCCTTATCTCGCGCGGCTTGGCTTGCGGTGACGCGGCGCCGCCCTTGATTTCGCGCGCCTTCAAGAGAGCAAGCAGCGCGGCAAGTTCAACCGCAACCTTATGCCAAGGCGCGAAGCCGCCAAGAAGGACTCCTGCGCTACTTCCCCACGCAAAATGTCGAAAAAATCTTTCCCAGCACATCATCCACCGTGGTCGCGCCGGTGAGGGCGTCGAGCGCGTGTAAAGCGTCGTAAAGGTCCAATAGAAGCATTTCGTGAGGGACGCGGCGGCCCGCGGCTTCGCGGGCTTTGGCGAGAGAGCCGACCGCCGCCTCAATCGCTTGCTGGTGGCGGAGGTTGGTGATGAATTCGCCTTCAGGCGCAAGCTCGCGCACCGGCGCGGCCAGAGCGAGGATTTTTTCCCTAAGCTCAGGCACGCCGCCGCCCGTGAGCGCGGACACCCACGCCGTCTCGACCGCTATGGCGGGAGCCGCCTGCGCGGTGGAGCGCACCGGCGCGGCGCCGCGAGGTGCGAACCCATCGCACCTCTGATCCCGGCTGCGCTCTTCGTCATGGGCTGACACCTTCTGCGCAAGCTCCTCGGGCGCGAGCCGCGGTGGCAGGTCCGCCTTGTTGCACGCCACGACCGTTGGGCCGAGCGGATAAATTTTCGCAAACAGGCGGCTGTCTTCTTCCGTCCAGCCTTCCGAAGCGTCGATGACAAGCACTCTGAGATCGGAATCCGCCACCGCTTGCAGGGATTTTTCCACGCCGATCTTTTCGACCCGGTCTGAAGTCTGGCGGATGCCTGCCGTATCCACCAGCCGCAGCGGAACGCCGCCCAGGCTGGCCGTTTCGCTGACCAGGTCGCGAGTAGTTCCGGGAACTTCCGTCACGATGGCCCTGTCTTCGTTCAGCAGCCGGTTGAAGAGGCTGGATTTCCCCACGTTCGGGCGTCCGGCGAGGGCCAGACTGAAGCCTTCGCGAACGATGCGGCCGTATTCATAGGTTTTGGCGAAGGTGGCGAGGCCAGCCTGTACGCTTTCGATCCGCGCGGCAATTTCTTCCCACACTGAAACGGGCACGTCGTCTTCGGCAAAGTCGATTCCTGCTTCAAGGCGGGCGATCAGATCGACCAGGATTTCCTTCGTGGGGCGCACCCGCGCAGACATCGAGCCCTCCATCTGCTGCGCGGCGACGCGCGCCTGAAAGAGGGTGCGAGAATCAATCAGATCGCGCACTGCCTCCGCCTGGGTCAGGTCCAGCCGTCCGTTCAAGAAAGCTCGCAACGTGAACTCGCCCGGCTCAGCGGCGCGCGCGCCCCGCGCAACGCAGCATTCCACCAAGTAATTCAGAATCACCGGCGCGCCGTGGCATGAGATTTCCACCACATCTTCACCCGTGTAAGAGCGCGGCTTGCGGAAGCAGGTGACCAGCACCTGATCCAGAACCCGGCCGGTTTGCGTGTCCAAAAACTCGCCGCGCGTGGCGCGGCGGTCTTCAGGCGAGGGCTGAGGGAGACGGACGAGGGTTGCAGCCAATTCAAGCGCCCGGCTGCCCGAGAGCCGCACCACGCCAATGCCGCCGCGTCCTGGAGGCGTGGCGATGGCGACGATGGTTTCGTCGTCGAACGTGGACGGCCAGTTAAACATCGAATGCAGCGCGCCCTCGGAGCGCGATCAGCGCCGGCGTCCGGGGGGAGGGGAAGAGGGCAGAATCACAACGTGGCGCGCTGAGCCGAATCCCTGGCTCTCCGTGCGCACGTCCGGCCGGTCTTTTAACGCCAGGTGCACCGCCCAGCGGTCTGCCGCGTTCATCGGATTCAGGGCGAACGGCTCGCCGGAATCCAAGGCCCGCCCGGCGGCCAGTTGCGCCATCAGCTTCAATTCTTCAGCCCGCATTTTGCGGGCGCCCCGGCAGTCAAAGCTGATTTTGGTGAAAAGCTCATCCTCCACGCGAGCGGCTTTCGCAGCAATGTGGGCGAAGGCGTCGAGAAGCTCGGCGTGCGCTGCGAGCAGCAAATCCGCGTCAGGACCAGAAAAATCCACGATCCATTCGGGGGCGTCCGGATCACCGGTCGAAGGCTTGCGAACCACGACGCTCAACGCAAATCCGCCCGCTTGGATGATTTTGCCGAGCAGAATCTCAATCGAGCGCAAGGCGCTCTCAGGAGTCCGGGCGCTGGGCGGAACGGGTTGGGCGATTTGTCCGGTCATCGTTTGCAGGATCGAATTTCTTTGAACATCGAGGCCGAGTCCAGAGTCTGTGTGACAACTGCGGCTGTAGCGGCGGTCTGTGACCGCCGGTCTTTATTTTTCAAGTGCTTCGGCGATCATAGATCGCCGCACCAACGCAAAAACGGCAGTTGTCACACAGACTCTCCAGCCCGATCAACCTTTCACCGCGACCGGCTTGCGCGCGCCGGGCGCCTGGGTGCGCCCCGAAGCCGCGGCGGCTGGCCCTGACGGCTGCGGCGGAGACATCCGGTTGATGATCACCTGCTGCGCGATGGCGACCACATTGTAGGTGAGGTAATAGAGCACAACTCCGGAGGCGAGCCGGAAAAAGATGATGCCCACCATCAGCGGCATAAACATCATCATGCGTTGCTGCGCAGGGTCTGCGGTGGGCATGGGCGTCATTCTCTGCATGATGAAGGACGCGACGATCATGATCGAAGGCAGAATGTAAAGGTGATCGGGGGCAGCAAGGTCTTTGACCCAAAGTATCCAGGGAGCGTGCCTGATGGCGATGCTGGACTCCAGCACCTCGTAAAATCCGTAAATGATGGGAAGCTGCGCCACCATCGGCAGGCAGCCGCCGAGCGGATTTACCCCGTGATCCTGGTACAGCTTCATGATTTCCTGATTCATGCGCTGCCGGCGCGGATCATTCATCTTGTATTGCTTATAGCGGTTCTGAATATCCTTCATCATCGGCGCGATCTTCTGCATGGCCTGAGCCGAGCGGAGGCTCTTTAGCTTGAGCGGAAAGAAAGCCGTATTGATGAGCACCGTCAGAAGGACGATCGCCCAGCCCCAGTTGTGCACCCAATGGTGGTTGAGCCATCGCATCCCCAGGAACAGCGGTTTCGCGAAGAAGCTGAACCAGCCGAAGTTCACCAGTCCGCCCAGCGCCGGATTTTCCGCGTCCAGCACGTCCATATCCTTGGGCGCGACGAAAAGGCTAAAGGCCAGCGGTTCCGGCAGCGGCGTTCCCAGGACGGCCACGAGCGGTTGGGGCGGCTGTTTTTCTTTCCAGCCCGGCGGGTTCCAGGCGCGGCGCGCAAAGCGGAAAATTGCCTGCGGCGAAGCGGGCAAGAAAATGCCGGCGAAGTAGAGATCCTCAAGGCCGGCGAATTGGAGCGGTCCCGGAATCATCGTCTCGTTCTTGACCTTCTTCTCCGCCACGGTCTTGATGCCGCCGCCTTGATCGTAAAACGCCTGGCTGGTGTTATCCTTCACGGCTTGAGGCAAGGCCTGATCGCCGAAGCCGCCAGGCCACTGGACCGAGACGGGAAGATAGCGCCGGCCGTCGAAGACGCTGACGGCTACTTTCACCGCGTAGCCGGGACCGAATGACAACTGCTTGCGGACTTGGATCGCGCCGTCACTGTAAGTGAAGGTAATGGTTTGCGGCGCCTGAAGGGAGGCAGCGGAAGGGCTGGCAACAAACACCGCGGAGTTCAGCTTGGAGGCAAGGTTCGCATCGGCAAGCTCAAGGCTGAGAGGGTACCCAACCGTGGCGCAGGCGTTGCCGTTCACCACGTCCAGCGGCTTGTCATTCGCGTCCTGATACTTCTTCAAAACCCAGCTTTTAACGACCGCGCCCAAGGTGGAAAACGTGACGCGGTACAGCTTGCTGTCAATGACGATTTCTTCGGGAAGCTGGCCCTGAACCACTGGGAGGGCGACCCGCTGCGGGGCTTGCGTGGCCGCTGGAGCAGCCAATTTTACGCTCACAGGAGCAGGCTTGTTTGCCCCAAGCGGAGACGGAGGCGGCGCGGGCATGAAGAACATCCGCCACACGATCAGGAAAGCGAACGACAGGCCGAACGCCACCAGGAGACGCTTTTCGTTATCCATTTCCATTTAA
>NFUN01000058.1 GCA_002197525.1 Acidobacteria subdivision 13 bacterium RH2 MAG17b
CCTCTGGCCGCCGGTCTTTATTTTTCAAACAATTCGGCGGCCAGAGGCCGCCGCTACAGCAAACTGACCCATTACCTGCTGAAATTGCCCGGCGCCTCTAGCGGAGCGACTCAACGCGCCGCAGAGGGTTTAAGTAGCCGGGTTTAGCAGCCGGGCCAGACGCCGCCCCGCCAAAACCATCTGTAGGCCAGCTTGCGAGCCTTCGCGGACCGCAGGACGTTAGGCTAGTTAGCTTGCTCAATGGCTTTTGAGGCCTGAATTGGCGCGGAAAAAATTAGGCCTGGGGACTAGTCTTGCGCACCGGCCACGCCTCACAATTGTGCAAAACCTCGCCCCTGTTTCGACTTCTCTTAACATTAACTTAGCCAGAGATTGCGCGCAGCGAGGTGCGGATTACGCTCTTAACTCACTGAAAATAAATGCCAAGGCCTGTTGATGAAATCGTTAATTCAAATAACATAACGGAGGCATTGCGTCTTCAGTTCGCTAGCGCTCTGCAAATTTCCACATTTTTTTCCACAGTCGTGTGGGCCGCGATTTGCAAGCTAATGGCTACGAAGAACTCCTTCCGGACCGCGGTAGTGGCGGGCGCGACAATCGCGCCCGGACGGATTCCGGCACCTCTGCCCGCACGAGCAGGCGATGGCCGGTGGAGCGGGTCGAAATTACCTTGCCCGAGCGGTGTAAAAGCGCCCATCCCTCTCCGTCGGAAGACGACAGATTGAATTCCGCCTCGACCATGGGATCCATCTTAAGCGCCGAGTCAATACCGCGCCTAAGCTCCGGCAACCCGGCGCCCGTGAGCGCCGAAACGGCAACGTGCTCAGGGCCAGGAGGGATGCGGTGCAGGACTCCTTCGGGAGCAAGGTCTATTTTGTTCCAGACGTGCAGGCGAGGAGTGGCGGACAAGTTCATCTGCTCCAGTAGTCCTTCTACCGCCTGATCTTGCTCCGCGCACTCTGGATGCGAGGCGTCTGAAACATGAACCAGCAGGCTCGCGGAATCCAATTCCTCAAGGGTTGCGCGAAACGCCGTCACGAGATGGGGGGGCAGGTGGCGTATAAATCCGACTGTATCGGAAAGCAAGATTTTGCGGCGCGATTCCAGCTCCAAAGCGCGAACGGTAGGGTCGAGCGTTGCGAACACTCGCGCGGAAGTCAGCGTTCGCGAGCCGGTGAGGGCGTTGAATAGCGTGGACTTCCCGGCGTTCGTGTAACCGACGAGGGCGACGTTCAAAAACCGCTGTTCCTCCCGCCGGGCGCGGTGAAGCCCGCGTTGAGAGCGAACGCGATCGAGCGCGATGCCCAGCCGCCCGATGCGCGCGCGCAGGCGGCGCCGGTCAAACTCAAGCTGCTGTTCGCCGGGACCGCGAGTGCCAATGCCGCCGCCGAGGCGCGACAGCAGCGTTCCGCGCCCGCCCAGGCGTGGAAGCAGGTAGCTCAGTTGGGCAAGTTCCACCTGCAGTTTACCTTCGCGGGTACGAGCCCGGCGCGCAAAAATGTCCAGAATAAGTTGGGTGCGGTCAATAACCTTGAGGTCGAGCGCGCGTTCCAGGTTGCGAAGTTGAGTGGGCGTAAGATCGTGAGCGAAGATGACGCAACCGGCCCCAGCAGCAAGGGCGGCGGCGCGAATCTCGTCTACTTTGCCGCGTCCGATGAGGGTTGCGGAGTCAGGTGCGGGCGAGCGCTGTATGGCTGAACCTGCAACCCGCGCTCCTGCGCTCGCTGCCAGCTCAGTGAGCTCTTCGATCGCATCAGTTCCAGCCTGTGCTTGGCCGCCCGGCCTGCCCGGCACAGCCGGACGGCTCGGAATCCATCCGGCCAGATAGACGATTTCGCCGCTTGCTTTGCCGGAAATCTTAGTCCTCCGTTGCCGCCGGAGCAGGTGGAGCTGCTGGCGGCCGGTGCACGGCCACGGTGGAGATGGCGTGTTTGAAGATTAACTGTTCCTGGTGATTATTCTCGAGGACCAGTGAAAATTTATCGAAACTGCGGATACGGCCACTGAGCTTTACCCCGGTCATCAGATAGATGGTCACGAGGATCTTCTCTTTCCGGGCGCTATTGAGGAAACCGTCCTGAATATTCTGTGCCGCCTTGTCGGGTTGGTCCCTTTTATCAGTTCCCGGAACGCTCATAAGTTATGACCCTCCGCGGAGTTCGGGCGGCGACCGCGCGCCGAAGGCGACAAGGATACAGTCTCTAGCCGCGCCCCAATTGCCTCGCGCAAATTCTCAAGAACTTGAAGCTGAATGGCGGGATCATCCCCGAAGCCCGCGAACCATCGCACATCTGCTTCGCGCCGGAACCAGGTCATCTGGCGCTTCGCATAGCGTCGCGTTGCCGCCTGAGCCGCCCGCACGGCCTCATCCAGAGTCATCTGGCCTTTGAGCACGGCAAGCGCTTGGCGATAGCCGAGAGCCACGCATGGTCCGTTCTGGCCGTCCACCCCAGCGCAACAGAGCGTTGCACGGGTTTCGTCAATGATACCGGCAGCGAACATGGATTCAACCCGGCGGTTAATGCGCCGGTACAGCTCCTCCCGGCCTGGATTCAGACCGATCTTCAACGCGTTGAAGCCTTCAAGACCCGTTCGGCCGCGGCGCTGAAGCGCAGAAATCGGCTCGCCAGCCAGGATGCATACCTCCAAGGCCCGAATCAACTTCTGCGTATCATGGGGATGAACTCGCGCTGCCGCCTCCGAATCCATGCGTGCGAGCAGACGGTGTATAAAGGCCGGCCCGTGGCGGCGCTCCATGGTCCGCAGGCGGGCGCGAAGCTGTTCGGAGCGCTGAGGTCCCTCGAAAAGCCCATCGAGCAGTGCGCGCAGGTAGAGCCCCGTGCCACCGGCGAGAATCGGCAACTTTCCGCGCTCTCGCACCGCTCCGGCCACTTGGACGGCCATCCGGCGGTACTGGCCTGCGGTGAACGCCTGGCCCGGCTCCGCCACATCCAAGAGGTGGTGAGGTACGCGAGACCTTTCCTCGCTGCTTACCTTCCCGGACCCGATGTCCAGGCTCCGGTAGACCTGCACCGAATCGTAGTTGATGATTTCTCCGCTCAGCCGTTCGGCCAGGAAGATGGCCAGGGCCGATTTAGCAGCAGCCGTGGGCCCGACAATGGCGACCAAGGGATAGCCTTCGCCGCGTTGGCTCACGCCAGCCGGTGAATGGCCATGATCACCAGCAGGATAAGGACTACCGCAAGCAAGAGTAGTGATCCCAGTACGCGGCGGCGCGACGGGCGCGGGAGCTTTGGCATTCCACGGCTCATGAAAGACGCACGAAGGATTGTAGCGGTTATCAAGAGACAATGTCGCGGCTGAAATCTCCTCGCTCTGAATTCTAATCAAGGAGTGGTACTGCTTCAAGGGGTCATGTTGTAAAAAAAGTTAAATTGCAAAACCAGATGCCGCCCGGTGAATTGCCGCGGCAAGGGGGGAAACGGAATCGAAGCCCGAATCCCGGCGATGGCGGCGCGGTCAAGCGGGGGCTTTCCGGAGGAAGCCACCAGGCGCAACTGGGGCACGGAACCGTCCTTCAAAATTTCGAATACGAGGGCAGTTTCTCCCTGTTCTCCCAACCGGGCGGATTCTGGAATGACTGCGTACCAGTTCTGGCGAACAATTTCCAATATTTGCGCCAAATAGGGTCCAAAATCTACTCCTCGAGTGTTTGAAAGAATGATTGGCCCGGACGTGGTGAAGTTCGGATTGAGGTTGTTGAGTTGGTCCGGAGACAAGCCGGGGCCGGGAATCGTTCCCATGCTGCGGCCGCGTGCGGCGGCCTGCAGCGACTGGCGGATGGCTTCGCTGGGAGTAGCCATGCCCATTGCGGAATTCACCATTTGGCTGGGTGAAGGCGGGGGAGCCACGTTAGAGAGCGACAGGTTGCTCTGCGGCTGGGGCGGACGCATCACCTGCGCCATCTGCTGTTGAGCCTTGCTGGTTGCCGGGTTGCTGCGCGGCGCAGGAGGGGAAGGCGGGGGCGCGGCGGGCTTGGGAGACCGGTCGCCGCCTGCCATCTTCGGCAGCTTCGTGTTGCCCCGCATGTAGGGCATCTTTAAGCCATGCGGATTGACCACCGGGGAGGGACCGCGCGCCCGTTGATTCTTGTTAGAAAGAATATTGGTTTTGGGCGGCTTCCGAAGCTCCTTCAGCAGGTCGGGCGGCATTTCCAGAAACGTGGTCTGCTGCTGAGGCTGTTCTTCTGCCTCTTGCATCTGCACGAGCTGCTCGTGGCGTTGGAGCCAACTCGAACCCCATAGCAGGAGGAGGATGAACACCACATGGCCGAAAACCGACATCAGAAACATAGCCCGGCGGCGCCAGCGGACGGCTTCGTTATCGTCCTCGAGGACGAAGTGCAAAGCGGGATCGGCATATCTGCGTTGGGAAGCCGGTGAGTCTTCGGGAAAGCTAAAAGCAGATTGTGGATTCGGGCCTGTTCTCGGCCTTGGCGCAGACTGCTCAGGAAACAGCGAAATGAGCCTGTCGCCAGACTTGTCGCCTCGGTTTCGCTTTTCCTCTTGGCCCATCGAATCCCTTAGCACCAATGTAAGTATCGCACAGCAGTAGATGGAAAAGGCGAGGCGGCCCGCGCTTCCCTGCCCCGCCTCTCTCGCGAAAAGTTTGGACGTACCTGGGAGTCGGCTCGTTAACTCTAAGATTACGATTCGCCGCTCTGGCCAGGAGGTTGTGCGAGCCGGAAATTTACTTTCGCCGCGTGCGCTTCAATACAGCTCATGACGCTTGCCGCCAGAGCCAGCGCCTGCCGCCCTTCGAGCCCTCCAGCGAGAGGAGGGCGTCGGGTGCGAACGCATTCGACGAAGGCCTCGATCTCCGCGCGCAGCGGCTGAACCGGCTGCGTCGCGAGCTTCCGGAAGTCCATCCGCGGCGGCGATTCGGCGCGGTCTACTCCTACTACCACCACATCCTGCCGGGTGAAGTCGATGGAAATGTACTCGCTGAGTTGAAAGTAACGGAATTTTCGAACCTTCTCCGTGCTCACGCGGCTTGCGGTAAGGTTGGCGACAGCCCCGTTTTCAAACTCCACGCGGGCGTTGGCGATGTCCACCTTGTCGGAGAGCACGGGCAGGCCCACGGCGCGGACTTCGCGGACGGGCGCGCCCACCAGCCACAACACCAGATCCAAGTCATGGATCATGAGGTCATAGACCACGTCCACATCCAGACTGCGCGGGCTGAACACCCCCAGACGGTGGATTTCAAAAAACAACGGTCTTTGAGTGATCTCCCGTGCGGCAATCACGCCCGCGTTGAAGCGCTCGACGTGCCCGACCTGCAGAATGCAGCCGCTGGCCTCCGCTTGGCGGACCAGATCGTCAGCTTCCTCCACCGTGCGCGTGATGGGTTTTTCGAGCAGCACGTCAACGCCGCGTTCGAAAGCCTCGCTCGCAAGAGCGGCGTGACCGGTGGTGGGAATTACCACGCTTACCGCTTCGACCGCTTCCCAAAGTTCGCCGAGCGATTCGAAGGCGCGCACGCCTAACTCTTCAGCGACTGCCCGGCAGCGGTCAGGGCGCACATCGTAAACCCCCACGAGTTCCGAGCCCGGCAGCGCTGCGTAGTGCCGCGCGTGGTTGCGGCCATGTTCGCCGACGCCTATCACCGCTGTGCGTATCCGCTCTTGGCTCAAGTTGTATTACTCCGGGTGGAGGTTTTTGGTTACACAGTGCGTTGGAGTAGGTAGAAAAAACGGCCTGGAGTTTCAAAGTGGAAACCCGCAGGTTAGCGCGCCCCGTTACGTCTGCGGATCCTTAACGCCGAGCAGCGCAATGCCGGCGTCATCCGCCGTCTTGAAGAGAAGATCGCGATCGAAGAGCAGCGTTTTTCCGGCGTCCATGGCGAGCACTGTCGCGTTCGAGCGCTTCATCACCTCGATGGTTTTTGCTCCAACCACAGGAACGTCAAAGCGCATGTCCTGGCATGGTTTGCTCACCTTCACCACCACCAGACGCCGCCCGTTGCTCAGTGCGGCGGCGCGCTCGATGGTGGCGTCGGTGCCTTCCATGGCTTCCACCGCTACGCAAGCCCGGTCCGCCACAACCACGGTCTGCCCAATGTCAAGCTCCGCCACCTTTTTGGCTATCTCACGGCCGTAGTCCACGTCAGCGAGTTCCGCATCGTCCGGCTCGCGCCGCGAGAGGCAGCCGTCGCCCGCCAGAAGGGGTTTCAGAAAGATCGTCGAATCCACCACCTCCATGCCCCGGCCTTCGAGCATCTGCACGAACGCGCCAAGCAATGCGTCAGTGTTGCGGCGTTGCAGATCCGTAAGGGCGCGGTTGAGCATGCCATCCGGCTTGATTGCGCTGAAAAGTTGCACGTGTTTCACTTGTCCTGCCAGAACGATCCGGCCAATTCCCCCGGCAGCCAGCAATTCCATGAGCTTCGCGATTTCTCCCAGGCTCAGCCAGTGAATCGATTGCGTCTGTTCGCCGAGCGCGGGGGAAGCTTCCTCACGAATAGCAATGACCAGAGGTTCGATTCCCTGCGCCCGCGCCGCTTGGAGGACCAGGAAAGGGAAGTGGCCGTTGCCGGCGATTATTGCGTAGCGGGGGTTGGAATGGTTGCCGGATTGACTCATTGATCGATTGAGATATTGCTTCATCGCCCTATTGAGCCATTGGATGAGTGGATTATTGCCTCAATCAATGGCTCAGTCACCCAATGAATCAATTCTCTCACTTCACAACTCCGCGCTCGGAAGTTCGGATGAATTCCGCGAGAGCGTGCACGTGCGGCGACTGAAAGCCGTGGGCCTCGATAGCTTCCAATGCCTGCGAGGTATTCAGCTTGGACCGGCAAAGCAGGCGGAAGGCTTTTTCCAGCTCATCAAGGTCTTCCGGACCGAGTCCCCGGCGCTCAAGCCCGATCCGGTTAGCTCCGAGGACCTCGACCGGGCGAGGGGCAGACGTTTTCGAGTAAGGGAGAACGTCCTTGCTTACCGCCGAGTAGCTGCCAAGAAAGCTGTAGGCTCCGATGCGGCAAAACTGATGGATTCCGCAAAATGCGCCCACCACGGCGTGGTCGTTGATCTCCACATGACCGGCGAGCGAAGCCCCGTTCGCCATAATGATTCCATCGCCCAACTGGCAATCGTGCGCAATGTGAACATAAGCCATCAGAAGGTTGCGGCTCCCGATGCGCGTGACCCCGCCGCCTTCAGCCGTACCGCGATGCACGGTGATGAATTCACGGAAAGTGTTTTCGGCTCCGATCTCGAGACGGGTCTGCTCGCCGCGATATTTCATGTCTTGTGGATCGAAGCCGATGGAAGCGTAAGGGTAAAAACGGTTGCCGCGCCCGGCCCGCGTTGGTCCCTGAATAACCACATGGGACATCACTTCGCAGTCCGCGCCGAGCTCCACGTCTTTCCCGATGACGCTGTAGGGCCCGACGGTCACCGAACAGGCCAGGTTGGCTTGCGGATCGATAATCGCAGTAGGGTGAACTTTCATTTTACAGGGTGGTCTACGATGGCGAACAGTACCGTGGCTTCCGCAGCCAGCTTCCCGTCCACGGTCGCCCGGCCGCTCATTTTGCCAAAGTTGTTTCGGCGGACCAGAAGTTCCATTTCAACCAGGAGTTGGTCCCCAGGCGTCACCGGGCGGCGGAATTTGGCGTTCTCGATGCCGGTGAAATAGATCAGCTTTTTTCCCTTCTCAGGCAGGTCCCGGTAGATCAATACTCCCGCCACCTGCGCCATTGATTCGATAATCAGAACTCCGGGCATCACTGGAACTCCCGGAAAATGGCCCTGAAAAAACGGTTCGTTTACCGTGACGTTCTTCAGCCCGACGATGCGCTTATCCGGCTCGAGCGCCACAATACGGTCTACGAGAAGAAACGGATAGCGGTGGGGCAGAATTTTCAGGATATCACTGACTGTGTAAACCACTTGCCGCTCCGATTCTGCGGTCAACGCTGCCTTCCCCACCGTACACCTGCTTTACTTTGAAGATTACGCTGTGCGCCCTCGCCCGGAGACCGTCGTCCGGCGGGCGATTCTGCGCTAGTGCTGCATTATATATGGAAAAACCCTAGGCTTCCAAACTGGCGAGTGCGCAGGCGTGGGACAGGTTGATGAGGATCTGAATGCCCTGGGTAATAATGTCAGGCGCTTCGCGCCACGCCGCCACGCGTCAGGTTGCTGAAAAATGCCATCAAACGTCACCGGAAGGGCGGGGCGGCAACGATGGTAAGATTGAGAGGAAAACGAATCCCGCTGTCTGGAGGAAATATGGCCATTAAGGACGCATTTTTGCCCGAATTCGATCATGAGATGGCGAGCACGCGGAGGACGCTTGATCGCGTCCCGGAGGATAAATTCGGCTGGAAGCCGCACGAAAAGTCTATGACGCTGGGCCGGCTCGCTTCACATGTTGCGGAGCTTCCGAGTTTTGCGACAACGGCGCTCGCGCACGAGTCGTTCGATATTGCTCCGCCTGGGGGCGCGCCACGCAAGCCGTTGAATGCATCCACGCGGCAGGAGCTTCTTGAGGTATTTGACAAAAACGTCGCTGAGGCGCGCGCCGCCATCGCCGGTGCGAGCGATGAGGCGCTGCACAAGACGTGGTCGTTGCTCCGCGCGGGCAAGGCGATATTCACCCTGCCGCGCGCGGCCGTACTTCGAACTTTTATGTTGAATCACATCATTCATCACCGCGCGCAACTCGGCGTCTATCTGCGGCTTAATGACGTTCCCGTACCTTCAATCTACGGCCCTTCCGCAGACGAGAATCCGTTTTAGCGGTTTGTGGAAGTAATGTGGCTTCTGCCCGGCGCGGTCTGCGCCTTGGCTTGTGAGGGTTGATGCTTGACCGGATCAGCGTGCGCGCCTTGGCGCCCATCTTAACAACCTGTTTCGGCAGTCGATTGGACTCTCATCGCTTCGAAACAAAAGTCTCGTGGTGAACCGCAAACCGCCATTGGCCGTTCAGCTTGACCAAAACGTCTGTAAAAATTCTAGGACGGGTAAAGGCCTTGCCACCATATTTTAGAACCGAGGTCGTGCGCCCAGTCACGATTCCAACGCTGCCTCCATAAACAAGCACGCGAACATGGTCGTGCCTGAGCATGCTCATCTTCACCTCTCCAGACTGGAGTTCAGCAAGATGCTGCGCTTCGGTGAGGGTTTGCCCTAATGCGTTGACGTAGACGAGATCGGGCGTGTAAATGCGCTTGAGCAAAGGTATGTCGGCATGCAAGACAGCATTATTCCGCTCGTTTTCGACTTTGAGAACCTCTTGCTTAAGCTTCTCAACTGAATTCGCACCCCCCTGGGATGTCCCTTGCCCTTTAGCAATTCCCGCCATGGCAACTATCAGCAGGGAAAGTAACAGAATACGGCGCATCGTTGTTTCACTCCTTTTTTCTTCAGGCTTATTTGCATTTCCACCTTCCACTCAAGAGAGAAAGTCGCCCCCCTCGAATCAAACGGTTCAGGCAGAGGGCAAAATAAAGCTCGCAGGCTATCACTCGGCGCCAGGGCAGTCAAGCCCCCGAACAGCCCCCGAATTAAGCTGTCAAGCCTCATTAGAAATGTCCCCTTTTTCTTTCTGGAGTTGCTGGTTGTTTCTGTCTTTTCCGGGTCGTTGGCCCCGCCAGGCTTTCACTCGCGACAGCACCGTCGCTCGCTTCAGTTCGCGCTCGCTCATCCCTGTCCTCCCCGTCTCGACCTCCTTCGGAGGTCAGAGTGTAGGGGGCATTTCTAATGAGCGCCAAAGGGGACATTATCAAAGAGGGACAACAGCCAAATATTAACGGCAATGCTGAAGCTTCAAGTCAGATGTCCGTCAGGGCAAAAATGGACTTTTCAATGGGTACGGGATCGGGAAGCAGGGCCTTATTCAGGTTGCTTGAAGGCAGGTCACGGAAGAAACTTCTTGAGGAAGCTGAACATGCCTTTCTTTTTTTCCGGCTGGCGGACCGCCTGGGGCGAGTTGGCGGCGGCCTGTTGCGGCGCGCCATTTTGCTGAGATTGGCTGGAATTTGAAGGTTTGGGGTCGGCACTTGCAGCGCTGGCCGGTGAACTGGGGTCAACGGCCTTGCCCGCTTTCAGGCTAACCAGGCTGCCTGTCTGTGCGCTGACAGCGTTTACCCCTGCGGAAGCAGCAGGCTTCGCCGGCCCGTTGAGCTTGGCAATCTGCATCTGAATCTGACCCAGCGAGCCGAGCACCACAGGCCCGTGCAGCGTTGGATCGAAGTTAGGCGTACCCATCACCAGACCGAAAGCCTTCTGGAAGGCGGTTTCATGGTAGTGTTTTGCAGCCTCGGTATCAGCTTCCGCCCTGGCGAGACTAGCCTTCGTAGGCTTGGGAATTGGCTTGTGCAGGTCCGCCAGTTGCGTCTGGGCGCTCTTCACGAGGGGGCTCAGCGGGAATTCCATGATCAGGCGGTCGTAATAAGGCACCGCCTCCTGCGGACGCTTGAGTTGAGTCAACGTCTGGCCCAGGCACCAGAAGACGCGGTCTCCCTGGCTGAAGTTCGGATATTTGTCTGCGATTTCCTTGAACCGCGACTCCGCCGCCGGATAGGCTTGCTGCTGGTAATAGAACGTGGCGATTGCATACTCGCCCTCGGCCAGAACTTCTTGCACCTCGCGCAGCCGTGCCTTGACTTTCGGCATCAGTGGGTTGTCCGGAAACTTCAGCAAAAACTGCTTAAATTCCAGCTCGGCGTCCTGAGCTTCGCTCGGATCGCGATCCGCTGTGCCGATCAGCCGGAAGTGGCACATGCCGGCGCGATATTCCGCTTCAGGAGCCTCTGGAGCGGTCGGAAAGAACGTAATGAAATCTTTATATTCCGCCTCTGCTTCGGTCAGGCCGGAGATTCCACCTTGCTTATAATAGGAATCCGCAATGGCAAGTTTGGATTGGGAAAGATATTCGCTGTCGGGGTAGGTATTGATCAGCGATTGCAGCAACAATCGCCCCGTGGTGTAACGGTTGTGCTTAAACTCGTTGAGAGCTTTTTGCAGCAAAATTTTGTCTGGCTGCTCGCCGGGGGCAACGGCCACGCCGCCCGCGTGACGATGCAAATGGAACAGGCAACCCGGCAACAGCACCACGCTGACCAGCACTAAGCCCAGAAGCGGGCCGTGGTTTCGCAGAAATTTCGAAACTACGCTGTTAAGATCGATCACTCTCCGCGATTACTCCCAGCCCTTGCAATGTTTTCGCCTGTCCCGGAGGCTTGTCGCACTAACTCCCGCAATCGCCTCTCCCAGTCTGCATGCTTGAAAATGAACGAACCGGGCACCAGAATTTCTGCTCCTGCTTCCACTAGTTCCCGCGCGCGCTCAGCGTTAATCCCGCCTTCTACTTGCACTGTGAATCGCGCTTGAAGCCTGTTCCGCGCTTTGCAAGCGGCCCGCACCTTTTCGATAGCCTTCGGAATGAAGGCCGCTTCCGCTTCTCCCGGCTCGGCGGAAAGAATGGCCACAAAATCAATCTCGCCCCAAACGTCCTGCAGCGCCTCCACGGGCGTTCCAGGGTTAAGCGCGGCGCCTGCCTGCGCGCCCTTCGCGCGGATCAGCCGCAGGACGCGATAAAAGTCAGGCGTCGATTCGAGATGGGCAGCCACGCGGTTCGCTCCCGCATCGATAAAATCCGCCACGAAGCGCTCTGGACGCTCTACAAGAAGGTGGACGTCCAAGGTCATGCCCGCCGCACTCCGCAGCCTTCGAATCACCGGCAGGCCAACCGTGATGCCCGGCGCAAAGTGCCCGTCGCAAACGTCGATGTGAACCGCACTGGCCCCCGCCCTCCGGATGACCTCCAAACCCTCACCTAGCCGGGCGAAATCGACTGCGAGCAAGGAGGGGTAGATCAGCGCCATAAATAGATGGAGGTCTTGCCCCCGATGGTCTCCCGTTTCTGCAGAAACTAGACTATCACAACTGCCCGTCTTGTGGTATCCGGGGCGAGGGGAACATTGGGGAAACTGCAGCCCTTGTTGCGGCCGTCCGGTATAATGCAAGGAGCGCGCAGCCATACGAAAGAGCCCGCCTTCAAAGCGGAACCGGGCGCGGATTGGAACAGCGATTTAGGAGATGCAACCTTGACCGGCGCAAGACCAACCGGGATCATACCTCGAACGCCGCGCCACGACTGGACGCGTGAGGAGATACGCTCGCTTTACGGCATGCCGCTGCTCGATCTCGTCTTTGAGGCGCAGCAGGTGCACCGGCAGCACCACGCGGCCAGCGAAGTGCAACTCTGCCGCCTGCTATCCATTAAGACCGGCGGCTGCCCGGAAGATTGCGGGTATTGCCCGCAGAGCGCCCACTACGAAACCGGCGTAGCGCACGGCGCTCTGATGCCGCTTGAAGACGTCCGTCGCGCAGCGGAAGAGGCTCGCCAGCAGGGCGCCACGCGCTTTTGCATGGGCGCGGCGTGGCGGGAAGCGCGCGGCGGCAAGGATTTTGAAAATGTTCTTGAAATGGTCCGCGCCGTGGCCTCGCTCGGGATGGAAGTGTGCTGCACGCTCGGAATGCTGAGCGATGAGCAGGCGCAGCGGCTGGCAGCGGCCGGGCTTACGGCTTACAACCACAATCTGGATACGTCGCCCGAGTTTTACGGCCGTATTATCACCACTCGGAGCTATGAAGACCGCTTGCGGACGCTTGAGCGCGTGCGGCGCGCGGGCATCACGGTTTGCTGCGGCGGCATTCTGGGCCTCGGAGAATCCGATGAGGACCGCGTCGGTTTGCTGCACCAGCTTGCCAGCCTGAACCCGCACCCGGAGAGCGTGCCGATTAACGTGCTCGTGCGAGTGAAGGGAACTCCGCTGGGCGAGGCGGAGCCTGTTGATCCACTCACGTTGGTCCGCACCATCGCTACAGCACGGCTCCTGATGCCCGCTTCAAGGGTGCGTCTGAGCGCCGGCCGCCGGTCGCTGTCGCGCGAAACCGCCGCACTATGCTTCCTGGCGGGCGCTAATTCCATCTTTTTTGGTGAAAAGCTGCTCACCACTCCGAATCCCGGCCGGGACGAAGACGAGGCCCTTTTTCACGACCTCGGCCTGAGAGCGATGAGCCGTGCCTAGCGGCGCGGAAGGGTTGGGATTCAGCCCGCTTGTTAAGATTTTCCCCCAACCTGGCCCCTCTCCCGCCGCAGCGGGAGAGGGGGGACCGCGAAGCGGTGGGTGAGGACGGTGGCGGCGAGGTTAAAATTCCCTTCCTCCGCATTGTGGCCGCATTCTTGAAGCATGAGTAACCTTCACCCCATTCTGGCTCGCCTTAAGGGCGATCTGGCAGCGCTCGAAGCGCAGCTTCAGTTGCGCGATCTCGCGCACCCCGCAGGCATCGACCTCTGCTCGAACGACTATTTGGGGCTTTCCGCCGATCCGCGACTCAGGCAAGCCGTCATCCAGTCGCTCGAACAAGGTGCGGCGATTGCTTCCACCGGCTCGCGCCTGCTCTCGGGCAACGCGCCGGGTTGGGAGGAGCTGGAAGGGGAATTCGCGGCTTTTGTGGGCGCTGAATCCGCGCTCTTCTTCACTTCCGGCTACGCTGCCAACCTCGGCCTGCTCAGCGCGTTGCTTGGCCCGGATGATCTCGTATTTTCGGACATCTCGAACCATGCCAGCCTCATCGACGGCATCCGCCTTTCGCACGCTCGCAAAGTGATCTTTCCGCACCTCGACCTGAATTTCCTGGAGGACCATCTCGAACGCGCGGCGGCCACGCGCGGCCAAAAGTTCATCATCATCGAGAGCCTTTTCAGCATGGAAGGCGATCGAGCGCCGCTCCGTGAACTCGCCGCGCTCGCCGCCCGGCACGGTGCAGAGATGATCGTAGACGAGGCGCACACCACTGGCGTGTTTGGTCCGGAGGGGCGCGGCGTGATTGCCGAGGCGGGACTTTCTGGCCGCGTGCTGGCTTCAGTTCATACCTGCGGCAAAGCGCTCGCGAGTGCGGGAGCCTTCGTGGCCTGTCCGGAAACACTCAAGCGGTTCCTAGTGAACCGTGCGCGGACGTTCATTTTCTCAACGGCGCTCCCGCCTTATGTCGCGTTTCAAATTCGTGCGGCGATTGGGTTCGCGCGGGAAGCGGATGAGCAGCGCGCGCGCCTCTTCTCGCTTGCGGCTTCGCTGCGTGCGCGCCTCAGCGAAGCCAGGTTGAACACGGGCCGGTCCGATTCACACATTGTTCCGGTTCTGCTCGGATCGAACGAGCTAGCGCTTGCGGCGGCGGAGCGGCTCCGCGCCGAAGGATTCGCCCTGCGCGCTATCCGTCCGCCCACCGTCCCTCCTGGAACCGCGCGGCTGCGGTTGTCGCTAAACGCCGCGCTCTCCGCAGCCGATTGCGAGCGGCTGAGCCGTGCGTTGCCGGAAGCTTGCCGGCATGCGCTGGTTGCTACTCGCTCCTGACTGCTCTGGATCCTTTGCGGCTTAGCGCCTTTGCGTGAGGGCTTTCATTCAATTCACTCTTGAGACGCGACACTAGCATGTGACACCCATGAAGCCCAACCTGTTCATTACCGGTACCGATACCAACGTGGGCAAAACAGTGCTTTCCGCCCTGCTCACCGCGGCTCTCGAAGCTATCTACTGGAAGCCCATTCAGAGCGGAGCGGCGGAAGGAACAGACCGCGAGGCGGTCTGCCGCTGGGCGGAAGTTCCGAAGGAGAGGACTCTTGAGGAGTGTTACTGCTTCGATCCTCCCGTTTCGCCTCATCTCGCCGCGCTCCAGGCTGGCGTGCGGATTGAGCTCGACCGCATTCAATTACCGGAGCTGGACCTGGGCGCGCGCGTGATCGCCGAAGGAGCGGGAGGAATTTTGACTCCGCTGAACGAAACCGAAACCATCCTGGATTTGGCGCTGCGCTTGCGGTTTCCGGTGATTGTGGCGGCGCGAACCACGCTCGGCGCCATTAACCATACTTTACTCACGCTTCGCGCCCTGCGCGACGCCGGGAAGGAGCCGCTCGGTGTGGTGATGCTGGGGCCGGAAGACGCGGAAAACCGCCTGGCAATCGAGCACTACGGAAACGTTCCCGTAATCGGGCACGTGCCTTGGCTGCAATCTATCAACCGCAAGCGCTTGGTCGAGGTTTTCGAGTCCAATTTTGAGAAGAGCTATTTCGCCTAGCCTATTACCGGACGTTTATCTTGGTTCCGGCAGTGCTACCGGAAAACCAAGCAATCTTCAATGAATGCGATCCGACCGCGTAAATAGTCCAGACGGCAATCACCAATGGTTAGAGAAGGGTGTGGGTTAGGGATGGCGAAGGAAGCGGAGAAATAAAAAGGCGGTCCCGGGGTGAATTCGTCACACCAGAACCGCCTGAAGTCAGAAAAACTGAATTCTATGCTGCGTCGTGGGCGTACTTACGCCGAACGAGGAAGGCCAAGCCCAGCAGGCCTGTTCCAAAGAGCGCCATCGACGCCGGCTCCGGAACCGTCGGTGGAGGCGTTGTGCTGTTCACGCCGCCATCATTGGTCCATACGGTTGAGTTACCGTTGTCGTCCAGGGCAACTACGATGCTGCCCAAAGGCAGACCGCCTGCGATCTGGATATCAATCAGGGACTTTGCTGATAACGCTCCGGTCGTGACCTCTAGCGTATAAACGCCCCAGCCAGAGACACTGCTGAGGCCCGCTCCACCCGGGCTAGCAGCCGTATCGAACGCGCTGAAATTCGAGGTTTGGTTCGAAGAATTGAAGCCCGATCCCAAAAAGGCGCTGAGCTTCGTAGTGCCGTGAGAAGGATTGGAGAGACTCCCCCAGAAGCCGTTTCCCTGATACGTAACCGTGCCCGTCCCCAGGCCGAACCCCGTCCCGATGAAAGCGGAAGAGCCAGTCTCTGTCTTGGGGCCAGGGAAAGCAGAATAAATCGATACTGCGCCCAACGGATTCGTGCTTCCGAAGAGGTCCGTAGTGTCGTTAGGCACAAGGATGCCTAACAGAACTTCGTTCGAGATGGATGCGCTTCCCTGGATATAAACGCTGACGTCGCTGCCGTTGCCGATCCGAATGGGATCAGTGGGCGCCAGCAGACCCGTAGGGTTAGTTCCCGAGGCGCCGTTCCCTATGTTGATAATCCCAGCCGTTGCGACAGTCCAGCCGCTGGCCAGGACCACCATAGCTAGTGCAAAAACGATCTTACGCATGGATTCACTCCTCTTCTTTCCTTGACTATCAGCCTTGCTTAGTTTATGCGTGCTCCCCCCTCCAGTTTGATGGAGCACGTTTAGGTCCAGATTGAGGTGTTGATGTTAAAGGCGTTAAGCTAGGCGCTATTCAGACTTGCATGTAATGAATGCTTGCTTTGTGGAAAATTGACTCTTCATTTGGGAAATTACTTTCACAGGTGCCTTGATGATTATTACCCGCAATTGCAAAGATTCTGAAGCCGAAAAAACTGACTCTCACGTTCCCAAACCCACCTGACGTTGAAGTGGGGTTTGACGCTGCCAACAGGCACTCCCGTTCCTGCCGGACCAACAGGACATATATTAGCACAAGTGGCCAGCGGCGCGCGGTGCTTCCCTGCCATTCGCGGCAGAGTTGTGCTTGCCCACTACGGATTTCCTGGCCCGCTAATCTTTAACCTCTAGCCGGTAAATTCTCTCTTGAAATTCAAGGGAGAGTCTACCCGCTTTCCATTTAGCGGATTGACTCATCGAATGCCTCTACCGAATCTGAGAAATCGCTCTCACACTATGACTCTTCTCGCGAAACGGCGCTAACGCCATGTAGATACTTCAGGATTTCCCGGTACGACTGGAGAAAGCCGGCCTCGTAATACGAGACAGAATGTGCGTGGCAGAACTCTTTAACGATTGGTTGAGCCTC
Source organism: Acidobacteria subdivision 13 bacterium RH2 MAG17b (assembly GCA_002197525.1). Lineage (GTDB taxonomy): Bacteria > Acidobacteriota > Terriglobia > UBA7540 > UBA7540 > RH2-MAG17b. Next base: position 16,822 of record NFUN01000058.1, read on the forward strand.
CCGCAGTCTGTTGCGAGGCATGCTCGGGAAGAGGTGATGTTCGATCTGATAATTCAGCCCGCCATACCAAAAGTCGAGAAAACGATTGCCTCTGATGTTGCGGGCGGTCAGCACCTGGCAGCGCAAAAAATCCTTTGGATCCTCATCGGTCAGAATGGGCATTCCTTTGTGGTTTGGGGCAAAGGATGAACCCATGTAGATTCCAAAAAGCGCCTGATGTACCGCAACGAATAGCAGCATCCGGTCGAGGCCCAACCAAAAGAGCAGCAAGCCGAAGTATAAGGTGAAATGGGCAATCAAGAGTAAAACCTCGATCAGCGGGTGCCTCGTTTTTTTCTGCAAAATAAATTTAATGCTGTCGATCCGGATTCCGACCAGCGTTAGACAGAGCAACGGAAAGAAAAAGTAAGCCTGGTAATTGACCATGAACCTCTGCAAACCCTGCTTCGTGCGCGCCTGATGCTCGGAAAAGGCAAGGACCGGAGAGTCAACAGCGGGATCCGAATTAACTCGATTTGGCGATTTGTGATGCTGGTTGTGACTTTTGATCCACCAATCGGAGCTGATTCCCAAAAGCAGGTTGCCGTGAATAAAGCTTATTATCTGGTTCTTCCAGCCGGCTTTGAAAATTTGCCGGTGCCCAGCATCGTGGCCGATAAACCCGATCTGGCCGAAGACGACGGCCAGAAAAGCGGCGTCCAGTACGATCACAAAAAGGTTGCGCGTGAGAGCCAGAACGATCAGGCCCAACCCCAGCATGATCCACACAATCAGCAACTTGAAGACGTACGTCTGCGGCCGCTTGTTTAGTAACCCCTTCTGTATGACGAGCTGATATAACTGCTCGTATTCGTTTATGACAGGCAAAGCACAACCTCCGTCGTCAGCCATCCCAAGATTTTAATCTTTCAACCAAGTCTCGTTTGTCCCGGCTCAGCGTTAAGGGCGCTGAAGCCGTTTCCTGCTGTCAGAATGAAATTGGCCGTGCGATCTGCCAGCTTCTGCATGAGCTGGGAAGGGTCCGCCAACTGCGAGGGCCAGATTAGAAGGCGCCAATGCTCCGGCATCAAGACTGTCCGATGATCCTGAAGCCCAGCTCCGCGCGCAAGTCATCCAACGTCTTCGTCAAATGCCGCATGAATCGTTTCGAATCGAAGATGCGGGCACGGCGATAGATGCTCGCCGTCAGATAATGCAGATGATTGAGGCCATGGTAATGCTGCTGCCGGGGCACTTGAACAGTTTAGCCTCCTTTGCTGCTGGGCGCATACATAAAAGACAAGGATTCCGCGCTTCGCAGTTCGGGAGTGTAAAGTGCTGCCAAGCACACCTGGGAAATACCTTGCTCAACCCGTTCTCTCGAATCTTTCAGCAACGATTCGCGGGAGTTGTGACCGCTGTTAAATCTTCCCTCGATAACCATCCGGATGCCAAGCAGATCAGCCACGATGATATCGGGCAGGTCGCGGGTCTTGCGGGCAATCGACTTGCGGATTATCTCAGGAACGGAGAGCATCCCGCGTTGTTCAAGGAGTTCAGCCAGAGTAACGTTTACAACTTCTTCGCGGAAGTCGGCCTTTGGCATGAAGGGAAAATTATACAGCGGAGATTTCGGTTTTCAATTCTCGTCTCGACCGGCCGATAACATAAAACTGACCGCGTCTGAATGCAATAGCGGATAGATACAAGCCACTGTTGGCGCTTTCACAACCGTGGGTTATTTGGCTATCACTCGCCGCAAGCATTTTCATTTCGATTTGAGATCGACGACGAGCAGTTGTCCGTCGGTCTGCCAGGCGCCTCCAGTACCCGTTACTCCATTGCTAAGCGGGCGAGGCGGCGTGACAAGCTGTTCCGCGGCAACGGAGCCGGCAGCCAGGAAGTCCGCTCCTACCTTGGTGCGCTCGGCGTCAAGGTCCGGGCTTGTCGCGTGCGAGGCCACGCCGGGGTGAATATCAAAGCCTGTGTCGTGAACCGCAGCGCCGAGCCAGATAAGATCGCCGCCCGGCGCCGCAATGGGAGCACGCCAAAGCCGCAAATGGTGGCGCATCGCGAAGGTGTTCAGCACCTTTTCGAATGCCAGATCCTGCGGGCGGCCATAGAGATAGAGATTGGAGATAGGCGCCACTCCGTATCCCTGGCCCTGGACGACGGCCTGCACGGTTTTCACAATGGATTGCGTCTGCTGCGAGGCGGGGATATCCCATCCGGCTTGCTGGAAGGCTTGGCGAATTTTCTGCTCGCTTCCGATGAGCACCAGATTCACGGGGTCGCCGGGCGTTCCCTTCTGCGTTGAGGAGCGCTGGGGAGCTTTCGCCAAAACTTCATGGACTGCCGTTAAAATTGCTGCCGGAAGCTCCCCGGTGGCGGCCGGAGCGAAGGATTTCTCGACTGGCAAGGGCTTATCCAGCACTACTTGCATATCGGCGCCTGCCGGGTAGTTGATGGCCGTGTCGGGGGTTCCAACTTGCTTCTTTTCGAAGCCCTGGATCGCGTCACTCAGCGAAGGAAGCTGTTGGGCCAGTTTGCCGAGCGCCTTGTCCACATAAGTGGAACCCAGATCACTCGCGACAACGCCTTGAATAGTCCCATCCTTCAGCACGGTCTCGCGGGCATTCTCAATCTTGAGCAAGTGGCAGGAGATTTTGACCGGCTTTTCCCCAGGAAGCTCCATTTGCGTAAAGTCAATGACCATCAAAGCAGGGTCGTCCGGAGTCGAACTGGCGTGGAGCTTCTCGATTTCGCCGGTCAATTGCGCGCCGAGGGGCGCCACAACTTTTCCGCTAACGAAAATCTGCCTCACGGTTTGCGCGGTTACCTTTTGATGAACCTTGGAAGAAGTGGTGCTGACCGGAGTTTTAAGCCGGACGTATAGGATGGTTCCCGCAGGAAGAGACGAGGCGCTAATCGATGAGGATTCTACCTTGGAGACGGGCACGGGGCGGGGCGAAGCCGCCGCGGACAGCGCTCGGGCGCCGGCTACGAGTGTACATGCCGTACCGAGCAGAAGGAACAAAGCGACCTGCTTAACAAATGGAACCGGCCGAACCCTTCCCGGCGCGCCTTGATGAAGTCCAGGCAAAGCCGCCGCAAAGCCGCCGCCCGATCCGGCGGAAGCGTTTTCCGGCCGGTCATTATGCGCTGCCGCCGCTGGTCCCCGAAGGTCTTTGCCGAAGCTGACGCCACGCCACGCCGCCATGCGGTTTTATCTCCTCCAGCTACATACGTGTTGTTGTGATGCGAGAAACCCCAACGCCGTTACGCGTGGCCGTTCATTCTGGTGCGGTGACGCGGTGCGTCCACCGGTGATAGACAAACCATGCCGCCGCGAGGATGATCACAACCACGATGGCTCCATCGAAGCGATGGAAGTAGGGGCCCAGGCGCTCCCAGTGATCCCCCATCTTGACTCCGGCGTAGGCTAGTGCCCAGCACCAGGGGAGAGACCCGAGGAACGTGTACACGTTAAACCGCACGAAGTTCATCCGCGCCACCCCGGCCGGCAGGGCGATGAACGTTCGCACGACGGGCAGCAGACGCGCAAAAAAAACCGTCCAATCGCCGAAGCGCGCGAACCAGCGATCCGCCATCGCGAGGTCCGCCCGCGAAATGAGCACATAGCTGCCGTATTTTTCAACCAGTGGTCTTCCCCCTGCCGCGCCCACCGCGTAGGCCACGATCGAGCCCACGTTGCAGCCGAGCGCGCCGGCAAGCGTAACCCACACCAAGCGGAATCTCCCAAGGAAGACCAGATAGCCCGAGAACGGCATGATCACTTCAGAGGGAAGGGGAATGCAGGCGGATTCGAGCGCCATCAAGCCGACAATGCCGGGATATCCAGCATGAGAGATGGTCATCGTAATGAAACGCCCGAGGAGTTCAAGCGAGTTTGCCGTCATAGTTGGGTAGGCGCGGGAAGCTGGAGATGCGTACGCGGCTGGACCGCGCTTAATGTTATCCTTCGATCAGCGTAAACCCTGGCAGCCGGAAGCCATCGGCATCCTTTTGGGCCTTCAGACGGTGCGATTCCTCTTCCGAGCCCTCAGCTTTCCGTATAACTACATATAGGTCCAGAAGCTGGTGATAAGTCCTGGTCACGAGCCAATCATCATGGCTCTGATCGGAGCGCCAAATCTGCCCCGGCTTGACCTCCGGAACGCCCATAAATGCCTCCCCTTTCCGTGCTGGCTACCCAGCGCAATCTTGTAAGCTGGGGAACAATCCAACTTAGCGGAGCAATCAGCGGACTAACTCAAGAACCTGATCAATCTCCTCCAGCGTGTTGTAAAAATGAGGAGAAATCCGCACTAGGCCGCGCCTTGCCGAAACCATTACCTGCTGGCTGCGCAAAAACCCGGATAGGGCTTCAGCGCTTGTGCTGCGCGGAAAAAATGACACGATGCCAGAGCAATCCTGTTGCGCCATCGGCCCAAACAGGCGGTATCCGCGCGCCTGCAGCCCTTCCCGCAGCCGCTGAGTCACGTGCAGGATGCGCTCGGCAATGGTGGCGACGCCGATTTGCGAAATCAGGTTGAGCGCCGCCTCTAAGCCATGAATTCCAGCGCTGTTCAAAGCCCCGCACTCGAACCGCCCGGCGCCTTTTCGCCATACCGGATCGCCTTGGGCAAAATTTAGCCAGCCTTCGAAGTTGGTCCAGCCCACCGTTATGGGAGTAAGCCGTTCCACTACATCGCGGCGCACGAAGAGCACTCCGCAGCCTTCCGGACCCATCAACCACTTATGAGCATCGGCAGAAAGACCAGCGATCCTGGATTTTTTGACATCAAGAGGGAAGGCGCCAAGCCCCTGAATGGCGTCCACAAACAGCAGAATACCGCGTTCTTCGCAGAGTTCGCCCAGTTCTTCGAGGTGCAGGCGGTAGCCGGAGAGGAATTGGACGAAACTTACCGCAACCACCCTGGTTCGAGCAGTTAACGAGCGCTTGATGTGATCGAGATTGATGCAGCCTTCCGGCTGCTCGATCAACCGCAACCGGACGCCCTTTCTTTCTAGCAGCTTCCAAGCATAGTAGTTGGCCGGGAACTCTCCCTCGACTGAGACAACCTCATCTCCCTGTTGCCACTCTAACCCATAGGCAAAGGAAGATATGCCTTCGGACGTGTTCTTTACGAAGGCTATTTCGTCCGGCCCGGCGTTCAGGAGGCTCGCCGCCGCGCACCGCGCGTCCTCGATGGTTCTTAGCCACTGGTCGATATGCTCGATACCGAACCGGTGCACGTCCTCAATCTGGCCAACCATCGCGTCCCGGACCACGACCGGAATTGGGGACACGGCGGCATGATCCAAGTAGACCATCGAGCGGGTGATGGGAAATTGCTGGCGGTAAGATTCAAGATCGAGCGGCATGAATGGCGTGGCGCGGAAACCCGCGAAGTTGACAGAGCGGTTAGTATATAATGAAAAGCGGCAATCCCGCCAGGGAGTTCATCGTGAGGAAATGGCGTCTACTCGCATCCGTTTTGATCGCGCTGTTCCTCTGCGCTTCATTGCCCCTTGGAGCGGACAACAAAAAGGACAACCCTAATGACATTGGCAACCGCAAGGTAGCCGGGTGGAGCATTATTTCCGAACAAAAGGAAATAGCCATTGGGAAGCAATACGCGGATCAGATTGACCACTCCGCGAAGCTGATCAAGGATCCGGTCGTCGATGAATACGTCAACCGTGTTGGCCAGAATCTGGCCCGGAATTCAGACGCCAAGATTCCCATCAGCGTGAAGATCATCGATGACCCTACGATTAACGCCATGACGCTGCCGGGCGGCTTTATTTATGTGAACAGCGGAACGATTCTCGCCGCGGATAACGAGGCCGAACTGGCCGGGGTCCTCGCGCATGAAATTGGCCACGTTGCCGAGCGTTCCTGGGCCTCGCAGATGACTAAGCAAACCATCTTGCAGTACGCCATGATACCCCTGATGTTCACCCCGATGTCGATGGGCGCTTATTACGGCATCAGCGCCGCAATGAACGGCATTCCGCTGGCCTTCTTGAAGTTCGACCGCAACCAGGAAGCGGGAGCGGATTTTCTGGGTGTTCAATACATGTGGAAGGCGGGGTACGATCCAAACCAGTTCCTGGCATTCTTCGGGAAAGTCCTGAATGAGGAACGCCAGAGCCCGGGAAGTGTTGCTTCGATCTTTGAAAACCACCCACCTACGCCAGATCGAATCATCAAGTGTGAAGAAGAAATTAAAGGCATTCTTCCCAAGCGGAGTGAATATCTGATCTCGACTTCGGAATTTGTCAACATGAAAAGCCGCTTGGAGACTCTGCTGACCGTGCACCGCAAAAATCAGAAGAACAGCGGCCCGACCCTCGAGCGCCGCCAGCAGCAACCTGAAACGACCGGCACTCCGCCTCCCGCTCCACAAGGCGGGAATACTGGAGACCAGCCGCCGGTGCTCAAACGCACAAATTAACGCCGTCGCAGCCACCTACGGACGCTTCTTCCGGAATCAGCTCGTAACCACGCTCGGATTTCCCGCTGCAATGCAATCTCCGCTTAGGGTCTGTCAGATAATAACTGTTCCATTCCGGATCAAATACCCCCCCTCACCCGCCGCTTCGCGTCACCCTCTCCCCGCTTGCGGGGAGGGGGTGACGCGACGCGGCGGGCGAGGGGGGGGGTTTGATCCGGAAGGGAACAGTTATTATCTGAGAGACCCCAAGC
>NFUN01000059.1 GCA_002197525.1 Acidobacteria subdivision 13 bacterium RH2 MAG17b
GCGCCCCGCTCCAGGTACCTGGAGCGGGGCATTCCTAAGCCTTTGATCTGCATAGTGACACTCTACCAAGAGTGTCACTATGCATTCTGGACGAGCACATCTCGCTGGCTTGAACCCTTCTAAACCGCCTCAAAACATCGACGGATTTCTTGCCGTCTGAGCGGAGCTTTAAGATTAGTAAAAATTAAGCGAAATAAGTCTTGACATGCATCCACATGCGGGCATAGATTGGGGGACGGAAGTGGTAAAAATTGGAAAAAAGTGGCATTTATAGATTGTTAAAGGACCTGGAACGCCTTTGAGGATGCAGAGATGTTACGGGGTAGGCATGCAGCTACGGTGGATGTGAAAGGGCGTCTCAAGATTCCCACGGCCTTTAAATCCATCTTGGATGAGCGATACGGACCGGACTTTTACGTGACCAGCCTGACCGGCCAGTACGTCCGCGTCTATCCCTTCACTGCGTGGCGGAAGATCGAAGAAAAGCTGGCAGCGCTTCCGTCAATGAACAGGTTCAAGCAGAAATTTTTGGACCGCACCAACTACTGGGGTCAGACGGTGCGGATGGACGCTCAAGGCCGGATTCTGATTCCATCCCAGCTCCGCGAGTCCGCCGAGATGCGCGGCGAGGTGGCGGTGCTCGGGTATCTGGAGTATCTGGATGTTTGGAACCCGCAGCGCTTTGACGAGCATTTGGAGAAGAACCCGATCACCGAAGAAGACGAAAAAGCGCTTAGCGATCTGAATATTTAGCCGGCGAAGGGGCGGCAAAATGCACGTTCCGGTTTTGCTGCACGAAGCACTCGAGTATTTGAACGTGCGTCCGGACGGGATTTACATTGACGCAACCTTGGGCGGGGGCGGTCACGCGGAGGCGATCCTGCGAAAGCTTGGGCAGGGAAAACTCCTCGGCATTGATCGTGACCCAGCCGCTCTCGCCCGAGCCCGCACGAGGCTCGATGAATTCGGTGAGAAGGTGATGCTACAACAGGGGAATTTTGCGGATATAGATGCGCTGCACACTGCGAGCGGCCTGCCGCCTGCCGATGGCGTGCTCGCCGATTTCGGCATGAGTTCCTGGCAATTGGATGACGCCGCCCGTGGCTTTAGTTTTGAGAAGCCAGGACCGCTCGATATGCGCATGGACCCATCCAGTCCGCTCACTGCCGCGGAGATCGTGAACCAGAGCCGCGAAAGGGACCTTGCGGATTTAATTTTCCGGCTTGGAGAAGAGCGCCACTCGCGCCGTATAGCGCGAGCGATTATGAAGGCCCGCCCAATCGATACAACCACCAAACTGGCGCTGGTGGTGTCGCGAGCAATCCCATCCCGGGCGGGCCTTCACCACCTTCATCCGGCTACGCGAACGTTCATGGCGCTTCGCTTGGCGGTTAACGAGGAGCTTGAGAGCATCGAGCAGTTTCTTTCGAAGGCGCTTTCGGTGCTGGCTCCGGCAGGGCGGTTGGTGGTGTTGAGCTTTCATTCCCTGGAGGACCGGCTGGTGAAGCAGGCCATGGTGCGGTGGCGAGCAGAGGGCAGTGCGCGGATACTGACCCGGAAAGTTGTGCGGGCGTCCGAGGAAGAGATTCGTTCGAATCCGCGCTCGCGCAGCGCCAAGCTCCGGGCTGCGGAAAAGATAGCGGCTTGAATGGCTGGGCGGGAGCCGTATCGAGTGCTCGAGCCTAATAACCCGCGACCGTAATCTATCAACAGCTTGAGCGCTTCTGAAGCGCCTTACTAAGTCTGAACGGCTTGCAATTCTGAAGATTCAAGAGGCAGAGCATGGCTACGGCGCCGTCAGCAATTCCCGAAACGACAAGGGCTCCTCGCAGGACCGCAGTGCGGCTGGCGGGCCGTTACTCCACGCCCGACGTCGTGTTCGTCAAGCAGATCGATAATTCCCGCCTCGTCCGGGAAGTGGACAGGACGCGCAGCCGCCAGTGCTATTCCATGCTAGGAGCCGCCGCGGCGGTCTTCTTTTTTATCTTTGTGTTCGCGGTGCAGCACTTTGAATGCGTGCGCTACGGCTACCAGATAGAGCACCTCAGAGCCGAGCGCCGGGCGCTGAAGGAATGGAATCAAAAGCTGCAACTGGAGCAGGCTTCCCTCGCAGATCCGCAGCGAATCGACACGCTGGCGCGCCAGGATTTGAGCTTGGCGCCATCCGAGCCCGGCCAAGTGATTTATCTGCGCGGGACCGATGCCCAGCCGGCGTCCCAGGGCGCCCCTGTGTTCGCCAGTAACTTCGCGGCGCTCGCACCCGCTTCTCGAGGACTGCCGCGGGAGCCTTAGATGCCCCGGCGCAAGCTTCACGATTCTCCAAACCGGTCTGACGATTCGCCCCTGCTGAGGCGCGGCTTGTTTCTGGCGGTGGCGTTTGCATTTTGGATGCTGCTAATCGCCGGCCGCCTCTACGATCTCCAAGTCATCCGCTATGTCGAATGGTTCGCGCGCGCGCAACGCCAGCAGCAGCGCACGATCGAACTTGCCCCTCAGCGCGGGACGCTGTATGACCGTAATCTTCATCCGCTGGCGATGAGCCTGCCTGTGGATTCGATTTACGCCGTGCCTTCGCGTTTGGATGATCCTGCGCAGGCGGCGCGCTTACTGGCAGGCGCCCTTGGTCTAGAAACACGCGACCTGGAAGGACGCTTCGAGGCGTTCCACTCTTTTTGCTGGGTTAAGCGCAAGGTGACCGCCCAGGAGTCTGCTCTCGTCCGGTCCCTGAATCTGAAGGGAATCTACTTTCAAAAGGAGGTGAAGCGCTTCTATCCGATGGGAGACCTGGCGGCGGGCGTCGTGGGTTACGTAGGGATGGACGACCGCGGCCTTGCCGGGATTGAATACTCGCTGAATTCCGAGATTGAAGGACAGCCTGGGCGAGCGCTGATTATGGAGGACGCGCGGCGGCGAACCTTCGAATCCAAGGCTGATCCTGGGCAGCCAGGCATGAATGTTGAGATGACCCTTGACGCCGGCATTCAGTACATCGCCGAGAAGGCGCTCAACGACGCCGTAGCAAAATGGCACGCCGCGGGCGGTGTGGCGCTCGTGCAGGATCCGAACACGGGAGCAATCCTGGCGATGGCCGGTTCTCCCTCCTTTGACCCGAATCACTACGAGCAAAGTCCCCCCCGGAACCGCATTGACCGTGGTGTCGGCTGGATCTATGAACCCGGCTCGACCTTCAAACTGGTTACCGTCTCCGCGGCGCTTGAAGCCGGTCTAGCCCATCCGTCCGACGTGATCGACTGCCAAATGGGAGGCATCGTCCTCGCGGGGCACACGATTCATGACCACGAGAGGTTCGGCGATCTTACTGTCGGCCAGATTCTTGCTTATTCGAGCGACGTTGGAGCCATCAAGCTGGCCTTACGGCTAGGCGAAACCCGTTTCTATGACGCCATGCGCAAGTTTGGCGTCGGCGCGAAAACCGGCGTCGCGCTGCCGGGCGAAGAGAGAGGATTGCTGATGCCTCCGGATCGGTGGTCCGGAATATCGATAGGCGAGATGGCGATGGGGCAGGGCGTCTCGGTTACGCCGCTCCAACTGGTGGATGCCTACTCGGCTATCGCGAACGGCGGCGCGCTCATCCAGCCGCAGATTGTTCAGAAAGTTTTCCGCGGCAACGCTGAAGTTCCGGTCCCGCCTCCTCTACGGCGCACGATCGTCAGCCAGAAGACTGCGGCGACGATGCGTCAGATGCTCGAGGGAGTTGTGCTGACCGGCACAGGCAAGGCGGCGCAACTGGATGGCTACAGCACGGCGGGCAAGACCGGAACCGCGCAGAAAGTTGATGCGAACGGGCGCTATTCCAAACAGCATTACGTGGCCTCGTTCATCGGCTTTGCTCCGGTAAGCCATCCTGCGCTCACGATTCTGGTAGCGATCGACAGCCCCGTGGGCGGAATCTACGGCGCGGAAGTCTCAGCGCCGGCCTGGAAACAGATCGCCCAGCAAGCTCTGAGCTATCTGAATGTGCCGCGCGATCAGCCGCTCACCGCGCCGCCCGTCCTGATGGCAAAGAAGCGGCCGGTGCGCATGGGTTCCGCGCCTGGCGCTGATGCGTTTGCTGCCGGGGGGGGCGGTGGCAAACTGAAACCGGTCTCTTTTGCGTCTTCCTCCGGAGGCAAGGGAACAGTGGTGATCAACGCCGGCCCAGCAGTGAATGTTCCGGACTTTTCGGGCTTGGATGAACGAAAAGTGGCGGACGAGTGCCAGTCGTTAGGCCTCGATCTAACACTGAGCGGCTCCGGGTTGGCCGTCGAACAGAACCCTGCTCCGGGCGCGAAAGCGCCGGAAGGGTCGCGGGTGGAAGTTTTGTTTGCGCGTTAGGAATCAAAGGCAGATAGGCTCCCGGTGGTAAGGCCGCCTGCGGTGCGGGCCGGGCGAATGGGAAGTTGTATACTAGGGCTAGACGATGATCCTTGGAGATTTGCTGCGGGGCGCAGAGGTCCTTGATCTGTACGGCGGCGCGGAGCGGGAGATTCGTTCGCTAGCCTACGATTCCCGCGAGGCCGGGGCGGACGGGCTTTTCTTTGCCATCCGGGGTGAGCGCACGGACGGTCACCGGTATATCGGTCAGGCTCTTGAAAAAGGCGCCGTGGGTGTAGTGAGCGAAATTGAGCCTCCTCCGGGTTTTCCGGTCGCCTGGGTTAGGGTTGCTGCGGTTCGCCGCGCCATGGCGGAGGTGAGCCGCGCCTTTTACGGTCAGCCGGACCTAGCCCTGATGCTCGTCGGCATTACCGGAACCAACGGCAAAACCACCACGGCTTACCTGATACACTCGATTTTCGAGGCGGCAGGCCTCAAAACCGGGCTATTCGGCACGATTGAGTACAGGGTTGGGGACCGGGTGCTGCCCGCCCCACATACGACGCCTGAATCACCGGATCTCGCAGCGTACCTGGCGGAGATCGTGCGGTCCGGCGGGCAGGCCGCAGTGATGGAAGTTTCTTCTCACGCCCTGGCGCAAGATCGCGTTTGGGGATTCCGGTTCGCTGCGGCGGTTTTCACCAATCTCACCGGAGACCATCTGGATTTTCACAAGGACATGGAGCATTACTTCGCTGCCAAGCGCCGGCTCTTTGAGGGCATGGGAACGCCGCCGCCCGAACTGGCGGTAATCAATGCTGATGATTCCTGGGGCGCGCTCCTGCGTGATGGTCCCAGTTCACGCCATGTCACCTACGGTGTGGAGTCGAACGCGGATGTGAAACCAAGGCATTTCAGCCAAGGCCCGGCAGGGATGAAGATGACACTCGCGGTCCTGGAGAAGCGATTTGATATTGAATCACCCCTCATAGGACGCGCTAATCTGGAGAACATTCTAGCGGCGGTCGCTGTAACGGACGGCTTGGGAATCGCCAGGGGAAAGATCCAGGAAGGAATTGCCGGATTAAAACAGGTTCCTGGCCGCTTCCAAAAGGTGGACGAAGGGCAGCCCTTCTTGGTGATTGTTGACTACGCTCACACCCACGACGCTTTGCGCAGCGCTTTGAAAACTGCCAGGGAATTCACGCGCGGACGGTTGATCGTGGTGTTTGGGTGCGGCGGAGATCGCGATCGCACGAAACGCCCGATGATGGGTGAAGTCGCGGGAAATCTGAGCGATAGCGTGGTGCTTACCTCGGACAATCCTCGCAGCGAAGACCCGATTCTAATCATGAACGACGTGATGGTAGGGTTGCAGAAGTCGGGCCGCGCCTACCTTGCGGAAGTGGACCGCGAAGTTGCGATCCGAAAGGCTCTTGAGCAGGCCCGCGAGGGCGATACGGTGTTGATCGCTGGCAAGGGGCACGAGACCACTCAGGTTCTGAGGGATCGAACCCTTCCTTTCGATGACCGCCAGGCGGCCCGTAACGTACTTCGCGAAATGGGCTTCAACCGCGGCGCTCCCTGAATCTTGGTTGTCTGTAGCGTCCGCGCGGCGCGGGCGTTGGCGCCGCCTGGGAGGCGGCGCTACTCGATGCGGGCGGATGGCTGCGGACGGCCCCAGCGCCTGCCAGGCGCGAAAAAACGCAGGCGCATCCGGCGAAATCTTCACGGGTGGCTGCGACCCTGATAAGGCTGCTCAGCGTGCAACTTACGATGGGGGAGATTGCGGCCATTTTAGGCGCGCACCTGGAGGGAACAGCGCGCGCGGTGCGGGGATACTCCATCGATTCACGCACGGTGGCGGCAGGCGAACTGTTCTTCGCGATTCGCGGGCCACACTTCGACGGGCACAACTTTATTGGGGCAGCGATCGAGAAAGGTGCGGCAGGCGCGGTGGTGGAGGAATCCTATCAGGCTGGGGATTCAGGCGAGGTTGCGGCGCTGATCCGCGTTCCTGATACCACTCGAGCCTTGCAGCGCTTGGCCCATGCGGTCCGCCAGCGATGGGCGGGACGAGTGATCGGCATTACCGGCAGCGCCGGCAAGACTACCACCAAGGAAATGATCGCGGCAGCGCTGGCCACCCGCTATCGCACGCTCAAGTCGCCCGGCAACTTGAACAATCATTACGGCGTACCGCTGACGCTTCTGAGGCTGAACCCCGAGCATGAAGTCGCGGTGATCGAGATGGCCATGTCAGGGCCCGGAGAAATTGCGATGCTGGCTGGTCTCGCCGAACCTCAGACCGGAGTGGTCACTAACGTAGCCCCGGCTCACCTGGAATTTTTTGACTCTGTCGAGGCTATTGCCGCCGCAAAACGCGAGCTGATCGACCATCTTTCACCTCCATCCGCCGCTGTCTTGAATCATGACGATCCGAGGGTGCGGGAATTCGCCCATGGCTTCAGGGGCCAGGTTGTTACGTTCGGTTTAAGTGAGGGAGCCGATTACCGCGCCACGGGTGTTTGCGGCTCCCATGATACCCAGGGAGGAATTCCATCCACGGAATTTGAGGTGGAAGGACCGGTGTATGCCGGCAGGTTTTCCATTCCGCTTCCTGGACGCCACAACGTGGAGAACGCGCTCGCCGCAATCGCTACTGCAAGCCTATTTGGCATTCCGGTGGATGCTCTTCGAACGGCTCTCGCCGCGGCAAGGCCCCCTGGCCAAAGAATGGAGATTCTGACCCTGGCGCACAACATTACCGTCATCAACGACGCCTATAATTCAAACCCACGCGCCATGCAACGTATGATTGAAACGCTTGCAGGCTGGCCGGGAGCTGCCCGGCGGCTGGTGTTGGCCGGGGAGATGCTGGAACTGGGGCCGTCTTCGCCGGACTGGCACCGGCGAATCGGCCGCGATTTGGCTCAGGCTGGCGTCGACTGGCTTTTGGCAGTTCAAGGCGACGCCCGATTCTTTCTGGAAGGCGCTGCAGAGGCGGGCTTCCCTGCCAGCCGGGCCCGGTTTTTTTCAGACGCCGGAGAGTGTGGGCGATTCTGCCGGACTGTTGCTGAGCCTGGAGATGTGATTTTGGTCAAGGGTTCGCGCGAAGTTGGCCTGGAGCGGGCTATCGAGATCTTAAAAGGCCCGCTTGCGACGACGCAATGAAGCTTGCTATCCCAGAGCTAAAGCGGCGTGACAATCCTTTGCCAACACGAATAATCGAAAGGATGAGGCTGAAATTGGCGGCTCACCTCTAACGGCTGATGTTCTATTATCTGTACCTGAAATTTCATGCTCAGTTTCACCTGCTCAACCTCTTCCGCTATGTCACCTTTCGCACCGCGTATGCCAGCCTCACCGCCCTCGTGTTCTCACTGCTTCTTGGGCCGTGGCTGATCGGCTGGCTGAAGAAGTTTCAAATTGGGCAATATATCCGTGAAGAAGGCCCGCAGTCGCACTTGGCCAAGGCGGGGACACCCACCATGGGCGGAGTGCTCATCAACCTGTGCATCGTGATCCCCACGCTTCTGTGGTCCGACCTTCGCAGCGAGTTTGTCTGGCTGGCGCTCGGGGTAACCCTGGCTTTCGGGGCGATCGGTTTTTGGGACGATTACCTGAAGCTGCGCAGGAAGCACAACCTGGGCCTGACGGCCCGCGCCAAGTTTTCCTTGCAAATCCTTGTTAGCCTTCTATTGGCGGCAGCGCTGGCGGCGCTTTCCGGACGCGGTTCTTATTCGACCCAACTGACGTTTCCTTTTTTCAAAAAGATTCATCCGGATTTCCTGATCGACTCGCTACTCCACCGCGGGTGGCTGGCGCCGCTTGCCTTCCTGCCCTTTGCGGGCCTGGTGATCCTGGTTGTGGTTGGGTCCTCAAACGCCGTGAATTTGACGGACGGCCTCGATGGCCTCGCGATCGGCTGCGTCATCGTCGCCGCTTCGGCGTTGACGGTTCTCACCTATATCACCGGGAACGCGGTGTGGTCGAACTATCTCGACCTCGAACATTTACCGAATTCGGCAGAATTGACTATTTTTTGCGGTTCCATGGTGGGATCGAGTCTTGGCTTCCTCTGGTACAACGCCTATCCGGCGGAGATTTTCATGGGAGACGTGGGTTCGCTCTCTTTGGGCGCGGCCATGGCGTCGGTGGCTGTGATCATCAAACAGGAACTCCTGCTGCCATTCCTCGGAGGCATCTTCGTGGTGGAGGCGATGTCGGTAATTCTCCAGGTGGGTTCTTATAAGCTGCGGCGGAAGCGCATTTTCCGCATGGCGCCCATCCACCACCACTTTGAGCTTCTGGGCTGGAAGGAATCCAAAATCATTGCGCGCTTCTGGATCGCGGCGTTGGTCTTTGCGTTGTTCGCCTTGACCACGCTGAAACTCCGGTAATCGGGAGCCGGGCCGCGCGCCGCTGGCAAGAGATTGGGTCGAGATAGCCAGCGGGCAATTCGGGAACTTGGAAACCGCAAAGGAAGAAAAGGAATTGTTCGCGGCAAGTCGGGATGTCCGGTTGACGAGCTGTATTTCTGCGCATAAAATACGCACTAACGAGCGCTTCAGCCCCTGTGGAATCTGTTCCGAGGGTTGCAGGCTGACGCCGTTAGACGCGCAACGCTAAATGGCCAGGCCAAAATCCTTTCGTAATCCGACCAGAGTCAGCTTGACGCTGAACCGCGAGACGGTGGCGACCGCGAAGCGGCTGGCACGGCAGAACCGCCGGTCTCTTTCCGAAGTTATCTCCGAGATTCTGGACGGCTACTTCAATAAAAACGGGCACGGCCGCAAACGGAATTCCTCATGATCGAGTTGCGCAACCAGCGCGTTCTCGTGATCGGTTTGGCTCGCAGCGGCCGGGCGGTGGCCCACCGCATGGCACGGGAGGGCGCCAGAGTGACGGTGACTGACCTCCGCCCGCCATCTTCGTTTATGCCGGCGGTGTTAAAGGAACTGCTAGCCCAGAAAGCCGGCGTCGAGCTCGGGATCCACCGGGAGGAAACGTTCCTCAGTCAGGATCTGATTGTGGTTAGCCCTGGCGTTCCGTGGGATTTGCCGCAGCTTGACATGGCCCGGCGCCAGGGCGTCAAAGTGGTTCCGGAGGTAGAGGCTGCGAGCTGGTTTTTTCAGGGCACTCTCGTGGGGGTGACGGGCACGAACGGAAAAACCACCACCACCACGCTGCTTGGCAAGATGCTTGAAGCGTCAGGCTATTCCTCTTTTGTGGCAGGCAACATCGGGGTTCCGCTGATCTCGGCGGTAGACCTCTTTGCTCCGGAATCCATCGTCGTGGCGGAGTTGAGCAGTTTCCAACTGGAAGCGATTCAGGATTTCCGGACTCACGTCGCGGTAATGCTGAACATCACTGAGAATCACCTTGACCGCCACCGGACTTTCAGCGCGTATGTAAGTGCGAAGGCGCAGATATTCCGCAACCAGAAGCCGGAGGATTATGCGATCCTGAACGCCGATGACCCTACGGTCATGAGCCTTGTCCCAGCCCTCGTCAGCCGCAAGGTTTTCTTCAGTCTGGAACAGGACTTGCCGGAGGGGGTTTTGTTGTCCCGCGGGCGGATTCTTTACCGCGTGGCGCACCTTGAACGCGTTCTGGTTGAAGAGCGGGAAGTCCTGCTGCGCGGGCGTTTCAACGTGCAGAACGTGATGGCGGCTGCGGCTGCGGCCTGCGTGTTGGGCGCGGACTTCAAGGCGATCCGGAGCGTAGCGCACGAATTCACAGGCGTCGAGCACCGCTTGGAGCGCGTGCGGAGCGTGCGGGGAGTTGAATTTTACAACGATTCGAAGGCCACCAGCGTGGACGCCGCCGCTAAAGCACTTTCCACCTTCGAGCGCAGCGTGCACTTGATTCTCGGAGGCAAGGACAAAGGCGCGCCATACACTCCGCTGCGCCCGCTCATCGAGAGCCGCGTAAAATCCGTCTACCTTATCGGTTCGGCAGCGGAGAAAATCGCCGCTGATCTCGAAGGCGCTGACCTTCACCGCGCGGGCGATTTGAAGACTGCGGTGCAGCAAGCCTTCGCGCGTGCTGTGTCTGGCGACATAGTTCTTCTTTCCCCCGCTTGTGCGAGCTACGACCAGTTTGACGATTTCGAGCAGCGCGGACGGGCGTTTAAGGAAATCGTTCAGCAACTACCCGATGCGCCGCTGCTGGCTGTTTCTCCGCCGAGCTTCGCGGCTCCCGCAGAAAGGCTGGCGCCTGCTCAGGCTTTGCCTGCTGCGCCGAAGCCTGCGCCAACAGCCGAGAAACCCAAGACCCGTTCTGAGGCGGTTCCCAGCGAACCGCGCTACGTTTATGAGGTCAGCGGGGAAGAGATAGCGGGGAGTCCTGAAGAGTATGTGACTGCCGAATCCGATGAGGCGGTGGAATCGACGGGCCTGGTTTCGCTTGGTCCAGTCGAACCTCCAATCGAACCCGTTTCACCTTATGAAGTGATCGAGAGTCCTCCCGCAAGCGAGCTGAATTCCAAGGCAATGGCTCCAGAGCCCGGAGAGAATGCACCGCAACCGTCGGGATCGGCAGATGTTCGAAATCAAGGGCAACCCGATCTTTTCTCCTCGATCGCCCCGGAAAAACGCTTGGGAAAAGGATTCTGAACCGTTCATGGCTCGCAAGTTGCAGTCTGATCTCGTCCTGTTCGGCGCCGTGGTGGTGCTGGTGGTGTTCGGTCTGGTCATGGTGTTCAGCGCTTCGGCGGTGGTGGCGCAGCAGCAATACCACTTTAGCTACTACTTTCTCCTTCGCCAGGGCATTTGGGCGGCGCTCGGAATGGCGGCGATGGTGTTGATGATGAACTTCGACTACCGGCGGCTCGCCAACCCGCGCTTCATCTTTCCGGCGCTGGGCTTCCAACTGCTGCTGCTTGTAGCGGTATTTTTAATGCCGCGCCGCCACGATACTCACCGCTGGTTTTACGCCGGACCGCTGAGTTTTCAACCTTCGGAGCTCGCAAAAATTCTGCTGGTAGTTTTCTTTGCCTATTTCCTGAACCGGCAAAGAGACGCGGTGAACGATTTCCACCACACGCTGTTGCCGCTGGGGCTTGTGACGGGCGTCACCGTGCTCCTTATTTTGAAGGAACCTGACCTGGGGACGTCGCTGGCTATCGTGTTGATAGCCGCCACCATGCTTTTCGCCTCCGGGCTTCGCCTGCGATACTTCGCAGTGTCCGTGGTCGCCGCTATTCCCATGCTTTACTTCGTCATTTTCCACGTGAGGTACCGCCTGAACCGCTTGCTCGGCTTTCTGCATCCACAAAGCGACCCGCTCGGCAAGGGTTTCCAGATGCTTCAATCGCTCATCGCGGTGGGCTCTGGCGGTATCCTGGGCGCGGGCCTGATGGAAGGCCGGCAAAAGCTGTTCTTTTTGCCCGAGCCGCAGACAGATTTCATTTACGCTGTAATCAGCGAGGAGCTTGGCTTCATCGGAGCTGTGGTGGTGGTGGTTCTCTTTGCCATCGTTCTGTGGAGGGGTCTGCGGACAGCGGCATATTGCTCGGATGGATTCGGCAGATTGCTGGCGGTTGGTATCACGGTGCTGCTGGTCGGGCAGGCGCTGGTCAATATGAGCGTCGTCATCGGGCTGCTGCCGACCAAAGGCATTCCTTTGCCTTTCGTCAGTTACGGCGGATCGTCACTGCTGATGAATCTGATCGCTGCCGGGGTGTTGCTGAACATCTCGCAACACGCCAGCGGTAATACGCTTTTGTAACGGCGGGCGGAAGGCTCATCGTTTTTTGGTAGTGTCTCAGTTTGAACGTAGAGGCGGCTTTACGCCGCCACATGGCGAGGTAAGCTCGCCTCTACAAAGGCCAAACTGAGACACTGCCCGTTTTTTCGAGCGCGCTGCGGAGCGGCTTGCGCGGCTTTCAGTTTAACCGAAGGGAGGCAAGCATTTCTCCGGTTACAGAAACGATGCAACCCATGAGCCGCACGGCGCCAGAGCCGGTCCGCACTTCTTCAACGGCGCGCCGTCCCTGCGCTGGGCGTATTTTGATGGCGGCGGGCGGTACGGGCGGGCACATCTTTCCTGCCTTGGCGGTGGCCGAGGAACTGCGACGGCGCGGCGAGGCGGAACCAGAGGGTGTGGCGAACCGGAATCAATGGCGGATTGAGTTTGTGGGCGGCGGAAGGGAACTCGAATCGCGCGTGATTCCCTCCGCAGGATTTGTTTTGCACTCGGTCGCCGCGGCCGGGCTAAAGGGTATCGGCGGAGCGCGCAAGGCGCGTAACTTGGCGGTGCTTCCCCGCAGCTTCTGGGATGCCGCGGTGCTGCTTTCGCGCTTCCGCCCGCACGTGGTGGTAGGAATGGGAGGCTACGTCGCAGGTCCGGTCATGCTGGAGGCTTCATTAGCCCGCATTCCAACTCTGCTTATTGAACCGAACGCGACTCCGGGCTTTACGAATCGTGCGCTCGCTCCGTTCATCCGGTTGGCGGCTGTTGGCTTTGAGCAAGCGGCGGTATTTTACCGCACAAAAGCGCGCGTCACCGGGCACCCGGTGCGGGCTGCGTTCCATAATATTCCCGCGAAGCGCCATGCCTCGCCCTTCACACTGCTGGTGCTCGGTGGCAGCCAGGGGGCAATGGCGATCAACACCGCTGTGGCGGGCGCATTGCCCATCCTGGCGCGCGAGACAGGCCGATTCACTTTGGTTCACCAGACCGGTGAGCAGGATTTCGAGCGGGTCCGCCGCGCTTATGCGGAGGCAGGAGTTCAGGCAGACGTTCGCCCGTTTATCGACGATGTTCCCCAGGCTTTTGCGGCCGCAGACCTTGTGATCTGCCGCGCGGGCGCTTCGACCGTGGCCGAGCTCGCGGCGGCGGGACGGGCGTCCTTGTTGATTCCATTTCCAGCGGCGACCGACAATCATCAGATCGAGAACGCTCGAGTGATGGAGCGCGCTGGGGGCGCGCGGGTAATGGAGCAGCGCCAACTTACCCCGGAAAGTCTGGTTGAGGCGATTCGCTCGCTTGTGAGCCGTTCCGAAATCCTCATGGAAATGGAACGCGGCGCGCGGTCGCTGGCCCGTCCGGACGCGACTGCCCGGATTGCGGATTTGATTGAGGCCATGGTGATTAAATGAGTAGAGGCCGCCTTGAGGCGGCAAGCCGTTGAAGTCAGAGTGCTACCTTCAATTCGTGTGTTGTAGCGGCGCAGAGATAAGATGCTAGGCAAAATTCGCAAAATTCACTTCGTTGGAATCGGCGGTATCGGCATGAGCGGCATTGCCGAATTGCTGCTGAATCTGGGATTCACGGTCTCAGGCTCCGATTTGAAAGAGACGACGGTCACCGATCGCTTGGCGCGCCTCGGGGCCAGGATTTCCGCCGGCCACGCCGGCACCCACGTTCACGGCGCACAGGTGGTGGTAATTTCTTCAGCAGTCCCCCTACGGAATCCCGAAGTTCTGGAGGCTCAGCGCCTCGGAATCCCTGTGATCCCGCGCGCGGAAATGCTGGCAGAACTGATGCGGCTGAAGTTCAGCGTGGCGGTGGCTGGAGCGCACGGAAAAACTACTGTCACCTCGATGATTGCGCTGATGCTGACCGAAGCTGGCCTGGACCCCACGGCTGTAATCGGCGGCCGGTTGGACGTGTTCGGGTCGAGCGCCCGGCTCGGCAAGGGCGAGTTGATGGTGGCCGAAGCCGACGAAAGCGATAAATCGTTCCTGTTGCTTCTGCCCTCGATCGCCGTAGTTACGAATATCGACCGCGAGCATCTGGATCACTACCACGATTTCGAGGAGATCAAGGACTCCTTCGTCTCTTTCATGAACAAAACGCCGTTTTACGGCGCGGTAATCGCCTGCGCGGACCCTCCGTGGCGGGACACGCTGGAAGCTATCCGGCCGCGTCTGCGGCGGCGGCTCATCACCTACGGTCTTGAGCCCGGCGCTGCGATTACCGCCGAAAACATTGAAATTGAAACTGAAGGCGGAGGTTCGGTGTTTGACGTTCGGGAATCCGGACAGCGGCTTCTGAGTGCGCGGCTTGCGGTACCGGGGAGGCATAACGTGCAGAACGCTCTTGCGGCGGTGAGCGTCGGTTTGGAGCTGGGTCTTGATGCAGAGCAGATTCGCCGGGGCATCGAGCAGTTTCGCGGCGCAGACCGCCGCTTTCAAGTGAAGGCCGAAGTGGAGGGAATCACAGTGGTGGACGATTACGGGCACCACCCGGCGGAAATTCGCGCCACCCTTGATGCCGCTCGGGGGCGCGGCGCCCGGAACATTTGGGCGGTCTTCCAGCCTCACCGCTATACGCGCACCAAATTCCTGATGGATGAATTCGCGCCCGCGTTCGCTGGATGCGAACGTGTTGACGTGCTGGAGATTTATCCTGCGGGTGAAAATCCCATCCCAGGCGTCACGGCGCAGGCGCTGGTTGAGAGGATGCGTGAACTCGGCTGTTTTGCGGCGCGCTATGCTCCGTCGGAAACTGATCTCATTCGCGAGTTGCTGCACGAAGCCAGCCCAGGAACACTTATTCTGACCATCGGGGCAGGCAGCGTATGGAAAATCGGGGACGCCTTGGCAGAAGCGCTCGCGTCCGGCACAACGGTTCAGGCGAAGCCGCCGGCGCTCTAGCGAGTTATGAATGAGCGCCCAGCGGGGGCCTGGAGGCAGAGGCCTCAAGCTTGACAGCAACAGACGTTGCATGAAGGGAACAGCGTTGAATTACGCAGAACAGATTCCGCTGCCGGATGAACTTCTTGTCGAGCCGCCGTCCCCGTACCGCCGAAGGCAGAAGGCGGTGGGCGTGCGGCGTGGCGCGGGTATAGGCGGGCGCCTATTGAAAGCGGGCCTTTTCGGAGTCCTGCTGCCGATTGCGCTGGTTGCAGGCGCGTATCGCGTTGTTATGCACTCCGCCGCCACCCATTTCCAGTTCAATCCGGAGCGCGATATGACGTTTGAGGGAAACCACTTCGTTTCCCATCAGGATTTGATCACCGCACTCGGATTCGGAAGCTTTGTCGCAGGAGAAGGGTGCAACATGTTCGGGTTGAATCTGGCGGCGGAGAGCCGCCGGGTGGAGCGTATCCCCTGGGTCGAGTCGGCCACAGTCACGCGCGTCTTCCCGAATCGCTTGGTTGTGAGCGTTGTCGAACGCAAGCCGCTGGCGTTTGCCAACGTCTCGGGCCGTCTCATGCTGGTGGATAAAAGCGGGGTATTTTTGGAGAGGCCGGGAAAGGCCGTATTCGATTTTCCCGTCGTTCACGGCCTCGACGCGGCCCCGAACTCCGCCGGGCGCGAACGCCTGCTCGAACCTTACGTAAAATTTATGAAGCAAGCGGACGACGCTGTGGCGCGCTCAGGATGGGCAATCTCGGAAGCCGGTCTCGGAGACCCGAACGACCTTCAGTTACTTTTGGTGCAAGGCAGCGAAACAATCCTCGCTCACTTCGGCGATCAGGATTTCAACCAGCGGTTTAAGACCTTCGCCGCGCTTGCTCCCCGGGTGTTGGCCGACAATCCCAGGATTGATTCCATGGATCTTCGCTACCACAACGAAGTGGTGGTCGATCCTGCCGCCGCGCCAGACGGACAAGAGACCAAGGCGAACACGCCGCTGCAATCGCAGACGAAGTGATCTGGGTTCAAAAGCGCAGCCGGGAAGCATGTAAAATAAGACAGCGATAAGGCGCCAATGGCGGAATGGAACCCGCATTGGCATTTTGGGTTGAATGCCGTCTAAAGGCTCATACATCGTCGGACTTGATCTCGGCAGCACGAAGACCTGCGTGCTGGTTTGCGAGCCGGTGCACAACGGCAAGCTGCGTGTTGCCGGTTTCGGCATGGCGGAATCCAAGGGCTGGCGGCGCGGTGTGATCGTCAACCTTGATTCGGCGCTACTCTCTATCAAGAAGGCGGTCGAGGCGGCTGAGGATGCGGCTGGCGCGCCGGTGGACAACGCCTTTATTGGCGTGGGCGGGCCGCACATCAAGGGAGTGAACTCGCGCGGCGGGATCACGCTCGGCCGGTCCACCCAGACGACGCGCGAGGTGACCGGCGAGGACGTGCGCAGGGTGTTCCAGGCGGCGCAAGCGGTAAGTTTGCCGGCCGATCGCAAAGTTGTGTATGCAGAGAGGCAGGAATATCTGCTCGATTCGCAGGATGGCATTCGCAACCCCGCCGGCATGGTAGGCTCGCGGCTGGAAGTGAACGTGCACCTTGTGACTGCGTCCACCACAGCGCACGAGAACGTCGTCGCGGCTGTGAACCGGGCTGGAATAGTGGTGAATGATACAGTATACGAAGCGCTGGCTGCGGCTGAGGCGTGCCTGACGCCCGATGAGCGCGAACTGGGCGTGGCCCTCGTCGATATCGGGGGAAGCAATTCACACCTCATCGTCTATCATGCGGGAACAGTGTGTTACAGCGGCGTGATTCCCGTCGGCGGGGATCATTTCACAAACGATATCGCGGTGGGTCTCCGCACGCCAATTCCGGAGGCCGAGAAAATGAAAGTGGGATGGGGCCAGCGCGACCCTTCGCAGGGTGACGACTCCCAGTTGGAAGTGGCGAGCGTTGGCGAGCGGCCGGCGCGCATCGTCAGCTACTCCATGCTTGGTGAAATCATCGAACCACGAGCACAGGAGCTGCTGGAGCTTGTTTCCCAGGACCTCGATCGGTCCGGTTTCCGTACCTTGCTGGGCGGTGGCGTCGTGCTGACCGGCGGCGGCGGCAAGTTGGGCGGCCTCGTCAGCATGACCGAGCAGGCGCTGGGTCTGCCGGCGCGCCTGGGCCAGCCGTATGGGCTGGAAGCCATGGGAGACACGCTTCCTGATGCTGCCTATGCCACGGTTGTAGGTCTGGCATTACACGGCCATCACTTGCGGGTGGTGAACAACTCGCGTGCAGGAGGCTTTGGCGGCAAGTTGTGGGGGATATTCCGCGGAAACTGAGTTCCCGCGATAAGCAAGGACCCCGCAAGACCTGGTCTCACATCATCTGAGGCCGGGGACTTGGCGATGGGATTCAGGGAGGACCGGGCATGACAACTGATAACGGCGATGCCGATCTGCGCGTGGATTTTTCGGATGAGTTGCGCCGTGGCGCAAAGATCAAGGTCATCGGCGTGGGAGGCGGCGGCGGCAATGCGGTGAACCGCATGATTGACGCCCGCGTGGAAGGCGTGGAGTTCTGCGTCGCCAACACGGACCTCCAGGCGCTGAGCACCTCCAAGGCTCCCGTCAAAATCCAGTTGGGCGCCAAGCTTACCAAGGGACTCGGGGCGGGCGCCAACCCCGATGTCGGCCGCCAGGCTGCGCTCGAAGACACGGACAAGATTCTGGACGTGCTCGATGGCGCAGACATGGTTTTCATTACGACGGGACTAGGCGGAGGAACGGGTACCGGAGGCTCCCCCATCGTGGCCGGTCTGGCCAGGGAGCTGAACGCGCTCACCGTGGCCGTTGTCACCAAACCTTTTGCCTTCGAGGGTAAAAGACGCATGGCGCAGGCTGAGCAGGGTCTGGCTGAGTTGAGCGAAGCCGTGGATACGGTGATTTGTATTCCCAACGAACGGCTGATGCAGTTCGTGGAGAGGGACACCAGTTTCTTCGAGGCGTTCCGCATTGCGGACGACATTTTGCGCCAGGGCGTGCAGGGCATCTCGGACATCATCACGATCACCGGCATCATTAACCGTGACTTTGCAGACATCAAAACCATCATGCAGGGAATGGGTTACGCAGTGATGGGCACGGCAGCCGCCAGCGGAGAACATCGGGCGGTCGAAGCGACGAACCGCGCCATTTCCAGCCCCTTACTGGAGGACGCTTCGATTAACGGCGCTCGCGGCATCTTGATGAACATTACGGGATCGAGCAAGCTGACCCTTCATGAAGTGCACGCCGCCTCGACAATCGTCCAGCAAGCCGCGGCGGACAACGCCAATATCATTTTCGGAGCCGTGCACGACGAGTCCATGGGGGATGAGGTGAAAGTCACCGTCATTGCTACCGGCATCAAGAATGAGAAACTGGCCGCTGCGGCGCGGCCCGAAGGTCTGAGCGCGGCGCGCGCCATGCAGGAGACGTTGAAAACCGCGGTCCAGCGCAAGGACAAGCTCCCCATCGAGGCAGGCATTGGAGAAATGGCCGCGGAACTCCCGCCCGATGACTATGAGGTTCCGGCCTTTATGCGCCGCAAGAAGGTGGAGTTTAAGTAATCCTGTGGCCCGGCGGGTGAAGGTGTTCGCGAGCGTGCTCGACGGAATGCTGGAGCACGCTCGCCAGGAATCTCCGGCGGAATGCTGTGGCCTCCTCGCGGGCTCTCAGGAAACCATCACGCAGATGTTCCGCGCCAGGAACGCCCTCGCTTCCCGCCGTGAATATTTCATCGCGCCGCAGGAATTAATTGCTATGCTGCGCTCGATGCGCGAGCGCGGGCTGGAGCACCTCGGCATCTACCACTCCCATGTGCACAGTGAAAACTTTCCGTCGAGCCGCGATATCGAACTCGCTTACTATCCTTCCTGCGCCTATTTCATCGTCTCGCCGCACAGCCCCGCCGCCCGTGCACTCCGCGCCTTCGAGATCCGGGCGGGCAATGCAACCGAGCTGGAATTGGAGAGGGGGCTGTAAGCGCAACATTAGACTTTTCGACGGGAAACGCGGGCTTCTATTGTGATCCGCCGTCTCTCCTGGGTTTGACAGGGGAACCGGACGCCGATTACCCTAAATTCGACGCCATGGCCGACATTTACGCCGAAATCGCCAAGCTGCGGAAGGAAGGCCGCAGGGCTGCGCTCGCGACCATCATTCAGGTGCAAGGCTCGATTCCGAGCTATGAATCATCCAAGATTCTGGTTCGAGACGACGGCTCGATCGTGGGCACTGTAGGTGGAGGCTGCGTGGAAGCGGAAGTGTGGGCAGTGGCGCAGGATGTGATGCGCGAAGAGAAGCCGCGCCGCCTGCACTTCAACCTGAACGATAAACCCGACGATAACGACGGCCTGGTGTGCGGCGGCTCGCTCGATATCTTCGTTGAGCCCATCCTGGCTACGCCGGCGCTTTATCTGTTCGGTGGAGGGCATGTCTCGCTCGCAATTTCGCGCATTGCGGAGATTGCCGGGTTTGAGACAATCATCGCGGATGACCGCGAAGCTTTTGCAAATCCCACGCGCTTTCCCGGCGCGGCGCGGCTTTGCTCCGGGCCGTGGGAGGAAATTTTCCCGCAGCTTCAACCTAACGGATTTTCTTACTTGGTCATCGCGACGCGCGGCCACAAAGGTGATCTTGCCTGCCTGCGCTGGGCGGTGACCAGCGGGGCGCGTTACGTGGCCATGATCGGCAGCCGCCGCAAGCTGATTGAGTTTTTCAAAGTTCTGGAGCATGAAGGCGTAGCGCGGGAACAGCTTGAAAGCGTGCACTCTCCGGCTGGCCTTCAGATCGGCGCGCTGACGCCGGAAGAGATCGCCGTTTCGGTGGTGGCGGAAATGGTCGCAGTGCGGCGGAACGCCGCGCCTTCGATTTCCTCCCTGGCTTTTCATCCCAAGGCGCATCAAGCTCCATGAGCGGGATTGCCGGTCTCGTGCTTGCCGCTGGGGAATCCTCGCGCATGGGCCGGGACAAAGCGCTCGTGGAATACCGTGGCAAGACCTTCCTGGATACGATCCTCGCTAACCTGCGGCAATCCGGCATATTTCGGATTGTTGTGGTTCTGGGTTATCACGCTGCCGAAATCCAGCGGCAGGCTGACCTTTCCGGCGTCGAAGTGATTGTGAACGCGGCGTACCGCCAGGGGCAAACTTCCTCGCTTCAAGCGGGACTTCAGGCGCTCGCTGCGGCGGATATTGACGGCGCGCTCCTCAGTCTCGTAGACCATCCCGCTGCCGGGCCGGAGGTGATGCGTGAACTGACCGCGAGATTCCTTGAAACCCGTGCCCCGGTTGTGATTCCCGTATACCAGGGGCGGCGAGGGCATCCGGTGGTGATTGGACGCGCGCTCTTTCCGGAACTGATGAACTTGGGCCCGGGCCAGGGAGCGAGCACCGTGATCCGCCGGCATCATGCAGCGGCTCAGTGGCTGGAAGTCGAAGATCCCGGTGTAATACTCGATATTGACGATCCGGAAGACTACCGCCGCCTGACGGAACAGCCTTGATGGCTGCATAGCAGCCATTCTATTGAGAATTACAAATTATAGTGACGGCTTTTTTGTAGCGCCGGTGTCCTCACCGGCGTCTTTCGGCGCTGAGGACAGCGCCGCACCAGCGGATGTTGTCACTATAATTTGTAAACCTCAATAGAGGGCGGAGCCCTATCGCAAGTCTGGGGGTCAGCGCCCAGTAACCCCGCTGAGGAATTGGTTGAGGACGCCCGGAGGGCCGGAACCGGCCAGTTCAACCCGTCTGCCGTCCGTGTCAATTTGGAGGTCTTGAATGAAGTTTGTCATCTCAGGCGAGCGTGAACGTGCTGAAGAGGCCGAGTCGCGCCAGAGCGTGAGAAGTTGCGCCAAAGTCTGGGCGCTTTGTGGGGTTTGGCAGATGACATCAATCTGGGCGGAAAAGTTATCGCTCCAGTCCGCCTGGTAAAGCACTGCCTGAATTGGCGCAAACAGACTGTTGAGATCGGCCTTGGCGTCCTTAGAGCCGCTCGCCAGCCACGGCGCCGCCAGATTTGCTGCGGCCTTTCCCGTCGTAATCCCCCACTGTGGCCCGGAGCCTTCGAGCTCCGCTTCCCAATTGACAAACTGCGAGTTGGAGTTGAGCGTGACCCGGTTGCCGAGATAGCCGTCCACCAACGCTTCGAGGTCGCTTAGACGTCCGAACGCGGCAAGATCAGAGCTAAGAAATGTAAAGAATAGATCATTGGAATTAAGTCCGGAGCCAAAGGTAGTTAGCAGGTAACCCTCGTATTGCTGCGAAGGCAAATGCTCGCGGGTCATGAAGTCCTGCACGTGAGTAGGATGAAAGCGGCCCTCCGCCAGGCCGAAGAAGATCGAGTTGCTCGCCATCGGTCCGCGCCAACCTAGCGCAACTTCATCCACGTCTTTCTCCGGATCAGTGCCGAGGGGCTGAAGCATCTCCTCAAATTGCTGCACAGGGCGGCTGAATAAGACGCGGCGCAATTGGTTGTAATTGGGCAGGTCGCGGAGTTGGCCGAGGTCGGCGTAGGTGATCTGTACCGTGTCGGCTGGGAAGCAGGAAAGCGCCTCGCGCGCCAACCCTTGTGCCCGCACCACGCAGGGGAGCGCAAAGCTGAAGATCACCACCAGAACTCTCATAGAACGAATTAAGCTGAGGTGCAGCTTTGAGGTAATCATCATTCAGCCTGCCCGGCCGCCAACAAGGACAACTCTACTCTCTAACATTATCACGGCGTGGCGGTATTCAATAAGCTGCACCGGTTCTGGGGATTTGCTAGCTCTGGGTGGGCCTAAACTCCCGGGCAGATCGCCAAGCCGTCCAGTATTTGAACGGCTTGGCGTATCTGCACCAAGAGGTTTAGTTTTCCGCGGGGAGGGGGGAACCGCGGGCGTTAGCATTCTCTGGATTAGCGCACCCGAAGCACCACAGCCAGAAATAGCCACGCAATATTTGTGTAGGCAACTCGCAGGCCAAACTCTAATGTCTGCAACCTATTGATAATAAGTATTATAGTTTTCAGGCACCAGTTGCTATCTGAATAAAAAATACATAGTGTGTGTATTTTTTATACTCTAGTAGCATCCAGTCGGCCTATCTGTTCCACCAAAATGAAAGGCCGACACCACGCGCAAGTTATGAAACGGCCGCGATTTGCGTGGTTGAAACGACGCTTAGAAGCCCGAGCTGCTGCCTTGGCTGGAGATGGGAGCCAGACTTACGTCGTCCACCCATGCTTTCCCGGATATTTGGTTGTCGAGTTTTTGGCTCGCCTGCCGGGCGATGAGGACAAGGACGAGATTCGTTTGCGGCGGGGTCTTGAATTCAACGCTCAAGGGCAACCAACTCGGCGAGGTGCCGGTGATCTGTTCGGTATACTTGTCGAGCATAGCGGGATTGTAAGCATCCCGGACCTCAAGCCGGACGCCGCTGTCTGTGGTGATTTTCTCCGTCTTCACAAAACCCAGCAACTGATACGTGTGGTTCGGGAGAACGGGAACGAATTCATAGATGTTGTGATAGTCAAAGTTCTGAGCGCCCGGAAACTGGATCAGCAGGGAGTGGGCGGGCGAATGAAAGTTTGATTCGTCCAACCCCACGTACACGCCGTTCACCGGAGCTACGCGCCAATCGAATCCTATTCCCAGCAGGTGGTTTTCAAAATCGCCGTTTTCCACCAGATTATGAGGCGTTGCTTCATCCGTCACCGGGATAAGCCCTTTGTCGCGGAGGACGCTCCATACCGCATAGGCGTTAGCCGCTTGGTGAGCCCCAATAAGGGCGTCCATGTAAGGCGCAGCTTGACCAGGATCGAATTTTCCAGAGCTTTTGGCGATGCGGTTCCAAACCGGAGCCGCGTCATCCAAATGGTGGACGCCGAGCAGATAGTTCATATAGTTCAGCTCGCTCCCTGCGTCTTCCGGGATTAGTTCCGAAAGAATCTGACTGGCGCTGCCGGACGCCTTCCATGCCGTCGAATAAATGGCCTGCGCGTACCCAGGATTCCCCGCAAGCACCATCTTGAAGTGCTGGAACGCTTCATCTATGTTGTTGTGCAGAAGATAAAAGTTCCCGATCGCCCACTGATATTTGGGAATGCGGGGCGCAAGCTGATCCACACGCCGAAGGCAGGTCTCCGCCCTGGCGGTATCTCCCTGAAGTTCCAGATCGGTTCCCAGATCCAGCCACGCCTGGGCGTTGTATGGATTCAACTCGACGGCCCGGAGCAGTTCCTTCATGGCGAGATTCGGGCGCGCGTTCATCACGCTGTATTCGTAAAGCCGTCCCAAGCCCAAGGCGTAATCAGCGTTGCCAGGATCAAGGCGCGCGGCGGAGTTGAGGTTCGCCGCCGTCGGGCGCTCCGCGACCAGGGTTCCGAAGTAAGTCTTTGCGATCCACACCAGAGCGAAGGCGAAAACCGCTACTTCAAGCGCCACGGCAGCGGTTCTTAGATAGCTGTTGCGGATTTCAATCTGCATGAACGACCTTCCTCTCACGGGAGCGGCTCGCGACCGGATCAAGCCTTGAATAGTAACACAACGGTTACTTTGCGCTGAAGGTGATGGTTCGCGCGGTAATGACTCATTTTGGTTTTGTAGCGCCGGGCTTCAGCCCGGCACAGCCTTCAAAATGCCGACCTGAAGGTCGGCGCTACTGAGTCACTACCGTTCGCGCCTTGCGGCGGCAAACCACACGCTTTTCTATCCCACCGCGGGCCATGGCTTGCAGCAGGCAGGTGAATCAGCGGTGATCTTCACCCGTGGCATTGCGCGCTCGCGGCTGCTGTTGTGTAAGGCAATGCAAGGTTCCCAGTCCCCAGATCAAGTCAACCGCGTGGATGCCCACTACTGCGCGGTCCTGGAATAGTTCGCCCAGGATTCCGAGGGCGACCCGGTCCTTCGGGTCATTGAACGCCGGTACCAGAACGGCGGCGTTCGAAATGTAAAAATTAGCATAGCTCGCCGGAAGGCGCTGGCCCTTGAAATAGAGCGGCGACGGCATGGGCAAATGGATCACGTCAAGCTTTGAGCCATCCGCCAGCCGCGTACCCTCAAGCCTTTCCCGATTCTCTTCGAGCGGGCGGTAGTTCGCATCGCCCGGATCGTCTTCCCGGCAAAGAACCACGGTGCGAGGCCCTGTGAAGCGGCACAGATCGTCCACGTGACCATGCGTATCGTCGCCTGCGATGCCCCGGCCCAGCCAAATTACCTGCGTCGCTCCCAAATAAGTGTGCAGCGCTGCTTCTAGCTCGCGGCGGGTAAGCTGCGGATTGCGCGGCTGCACGGCAGGGTCCAGCAGGCATTCCTCCGTGGTTATCAGGGCTCTTTCGCCGTTGACGTCGATGCTGCCGCCTTCCAGCACCAGCCCCTCGCCGTTTACGCTGGCGGTTACCATCGGGCAACCCAGGGCCGCGGCCGCGCGCTCTGGGACTTGGTTGTCCAATTGCCAGTCGGAATACTTGGCCCAAGCGTTGAACTGAAAGCGCACGATTGCGACCCCAGCCCCCACGGTGGATTCGGAAGTTCGCGCGAAGAGAGGGCCAAAGTCGCGAGTCCAGCCGCGGTTGGTGGGGAAATGGAAAAACTCGACGAGGGAGAGGTCCACGCCGGCGCTCTTCAGAACCGACCGCGCACGCGCTTCATGCGCTGCGGAATTAACCAGCACGCGCAAAAGCTCGCCGGAAACGATCTTGCGGGCAATCTCCGCGTAGACCCAGGGGATGGGGGCGAATTTGCCGGGCCAATCAGAAGCGTTGTGCGGCCAGCCAATCCAGGTGGCCTCGTGCGGCTTCCATTCGGCGGGCATGAGCAGGGATGGCTTCACGGCAAGGCGGTCTTCCGCAGCGGATGGGGCTGCGTCTGTGAAGCTTCTACCGGGCATGGTCACGCACTTCTGGTCATTTCCGGCCGTGAGGGAGACCGGCCTGAGCGGAATAGCCTTATCACAAGCCTGGACTTCGGGAAGCTTGAGCGTGCGATTCAATGCGCTGCTTTAGGTCGAGGAAAATCATATGCGACAGGACTAGATGCGCGTCTTCGACCTTCTGCATGTTATGGGAGGGCACGACGATGGCGCAATCGAGCAGAGCCTTCATCTTGCCGCCCCCGAATCCTACCAGGCCGACGGTGGTTGCGCCTTTGCGCCGCGCCAGTTCCAGCGCGCGGAGCACGTTAGGCGAATTGCCGCTGCCGCTGATGCCGAAGGCCACATCCTCAGTCTGGATGAAATTCTCAATCTGTCCGGCAAAAACCTGTTCGTATTCGGAGTCATTGGCCCACGCCGTGACCATCGGCATGTTGTCCGCAACAGAGAGCGCCTTCAGCCGCTTGGCGGACGCAAGCCAGGCGGGGCCGGGGAAGTGTGTGGCCTTGCCGAGATCAGCCGCCATATGGGATGCCAAGGCCGCGCTTCCGCCGTTACCGAACAAGAATACGGTGTGGTTGGTTTCGTAAGCGCTAAAGAGGAGTTCGGCCGCCCGCTGCGCCTCCCCGATGGGTAGTTGGTCCAAGACCTCTTTCAGGTCCGACAGATAGGTTTGGTAGTGCTCCTGGCTCAGTTATTCCTCCGCCGGACTGCGATTGGCTCACTCACGCCAGTCCATCTTCCCTTCATACATTACACCGTCCCGATGTAGGCTGTCAGCAACAGGAAAAACGGGTTCTTTAGCGCATCAGCTCGGCGGCCTTAGACTGCAAATAGCTCAGCGGCACATCGTAAAGCATCGCCTTTGCGGAATGGCGCAGGCTGTCATGGATGAAGCAGACGTGCGTGCACCAGCACTGATCGCGGCGGATCGCGCCGGCCTCATCCTGGCGCCTCTGGTCTTGCCAAAACTTTTCAAAGTCGCAGCCGAAGTCCCGCAAGTTTCCCAATTTGCCGCGCAGCTCGCAGGCGCGGACGTCCCCGTTGTAATCAATTACCACGGAGGTTTCGCTGGCCGTACAGGGCATGGGCCAGGGATGCGGCGCTTCGATGTTTTGAAGCTGGATCTTGTTGTGCAAAGCGAGCGTCCCCTGGTAAACCATTTTGCCGAGCAGCCGCCCGGCTCCGCTCAACCGGCGCTCGATGGTGGGCGCGTAGTGAGCGTAATACATTTGCAATTGCTTATAGAGCGCAGGGAGCCGGGCAACAGGTATTTGCTTCAGGCCCGCGTCCTTGGCGTTGCCGCGAATGATGTTGAAATAGTGCCCGTCCACCTGGCAATGGTCCTTCACGAAGTCCGCGATCTCCACAACGTGATCGAAATTTTCCGCGCAGATCACGGTGTTCACATTCACGCGCAAGTTCCGGAAACGGCGCCGGGAGGGCTGAATGGCTTCCAGGGTTTCGAGCGTCTTCTGGAAATTGCCGGGGACGGCGCGGATCGAATCCTGCATCGCGCCGAGGCCGTCCAGGGCCACGTTCAAGTCCAGGCGAAGCTCGGGATTTTCAGTCAGGATGCGCGTCACGCATTCGGCAGTGCGCGCTGGCATCAGGCCGTTCGTCGGCAGATTCATCCAGCGTACGCCGTTCGCACGGTAGAAGAGGTTCACGATTTTCGCGAGCTCGCGGCGCAACATCGGCTCACCGCCCGAGAGCCACAGGTCCGTGAAGGACGGCATGGTAGCGGAAAGTTTTTGGATTTCATCCCAGCTCAGGTCGCCGCGCTGGTTCAGCTCCTCCCAATAAAAGCAAGTGCGGCACTTGGCGTTGCAGACGGAAGTCACGAAGAAGATCACGAGCTTCAACCGCTTCGGAGAACCGAAGGCCGGGTGAATCTTCTGCTGAGGCGGCTTGTGTTGGGATGTCATCGTCGCAGGCCGTTTTGCACAGATCGATTCTATCAAAGCCCGGGGTTTGAAACCTATGCCCGGGATTTGATGGCGTTCGGCCGGTCTGAATGTAGAGGCGGCTTCATGCCGCCACATGGCTAGATAAACTCACCGCGAATCTTAAATATCTATCGTATAATCAATTAGTTACAAGAATCTGGCTATTTGTCCGAGGGGATGGGTTTGATATGGCTTAATATGGGTTTGTTTCTAAGGTAACTCTTTTTTTTCAACGCTGAATGGGTTTGCTCAGTCAAAACGGGCATTTTGCCCAGAGTGCGCTTCCCCGAGCAGTTTTTTCGGGACACAGAACCCGGTTTGGCAAGGCTCCCGCCACTATTTCGCTGCCCGGATGGGTGGTGTTCCGCGTTTGAATTAAGCGCCTCATGGCTTGCCTGCCTTTGATAGCGTAGTGTACTACGCTAGATAATGTCCTGTCAAGGGAGGTTGGGCCGCCCCGCCCTAATATTCAGTCATAGCCCTCTCCCTCTCAGGGGGGAGAGGGTGTCTGAAGGACGGGTGAGGGGACTCGTTCCGGCGGGACTGAGGTTTCGCCCTTCCCGGGCGCGCCCGCATACACGGCAAACTGCGCCGCGTATGCGCCACCCAGCCAAAATGTATTATGAATGGCGTTCATGAGAAACGCTCAGAGGATAAGAATATACTTCGCCCACTTTGTGAGAATCCTCTTCGAGCCACATATTTAGGGTGAGCTTACCAGCCTGCCCTACCGGGAATCCTATGATATTCGCACTGTTTTGATGCGTCCTGCCCTCTTGCACACGAAACGGAAGTTTCGACCTGCTGAACTCGTTGCCATCAGGCCAAAGTAGTTGAATAACCTGATCGAACATTTTGCCACGATCCTCTGGTATTGGTTCCCACAGCGTAAAAACGGCCCATTCTTTGGGAGTAATTGCATTCTTTTGGATGGTTTCCTCTTTGCCCAGTTGCACACCCACGCCTTGCAGTAGTATGACGAGGCTCGCATTCCCGCGGTCGTCCAGGATTATCTTTTCACACGGTACAAATACTAGAAGTCGTGGCATGGTCTCCAGCGCGCGCGTCAAGCGCAATGTATGGTTCTTGTAAGTAAACAATGCGGGCGGATACAGACCCTTCGAGGAGCAGCGAAGGCCTAAATTTAGTCTGGATCGGCGGCAGGGCTTCTGGGTGCCCCCCTTCGATCAGTTGCAACCATGGGTTCCAGTGTTCGGGAGGCCTGCCGAAAAACCATTGCCCCCCTCCAGCGACCCACATTTCGCGTAGCTGCTCATGGGTAAACTCGGAGTCGTCATTACCGAACTCGGTCCCACAGCAGGGGCAAATGTGGTAATCCCGGGGCGGATAAGGCAGCCCCGGAAACATGCACACTGGACAACGATATTTCATAGATTTACTCTGCTGCATTCGTAGGCGAAATATCCTGCTTCGCCCCCATGTCTAGCAATTATAGCGTTCCTGACCGGCGGAGGAGGATTTGTGTTTTCTCTTGACATCCCCTTTTATAGAACCCAGCGAAAAAAACTGTCTCATCCGTCTCATTTGTCTCCATGAAGGTAGCCTAGCTAGGCTATGATCTAGGGCGATGCTTGAGCCAGCTCTTCTCACAGCCGCCGAACATTTGCCTACCCAAGAGCCTGTGGTATACTCCGGCGGCATGAGCAGGAAGCGAAGAAAGCAAGCGGACGACATTTCTAGGTCCTTAGACCCGGTACCGATTAGGACCGCGAGCCGTGTAATAGGCGTGGCCTCTGTTACGGATTGGATCAAGAGGAACTCGGCAGTTTCAGTGCTTGTCATTTCGCTTCTCACGATGAGCATTACATGGTTTATGTTGTTGGAGCCCCAATTCGAGGGAAACCTTCTCTATCGACTCGACAAGCACATAGACCAGAAGCTCGATGCTCCCCTGCAGCAAATCTCGGACAATTCAAAGGATATCTCGCAGATGAAGGGGCAACTCAAAGTCCTCGATCCGCTAATCATAGAGAGGCTCGAGCGTCGGATTGGAAGCAGCGCAACTCTGAATCCAAAAGAGCTTGAAGCGGCATTGCCGGACCTAAAGGCCGCGGTGATAGCTGCGAGCAGAGCAAAGGTTGCAATTGACCCTGGAATTGTCGCAAAAGGAGGGCAGCGCATTATCGATCTGGCCGCGACACAGCCGTCACAAGCTTCCATCTGGGAGATCGCGACTGATTTTCTCAACTATCGCTCTTTCCTCAACAGCAGTGCAACCCCAAGCACCCCTGGTCCTGAATTTATAGTGCACCCTGGCGTCACCTACTACGGGGTTTGGAGCCCCAGTGGAAAGGCACCCACACTGATTGCGTATGGTAATGTACCTCCTGAACAGTCAGCGGTACTCGAACACATCGGATCGGGTCTGAACAAGGGCAATCCGGTCCACAACGCATTTGTAGTCGTGGAAGATGGCGTATTCGCCATCGATGGCATGGACATGAGAAACATCATAGTTCGTAATTGTACAGTCATATACCGCGGCGGGCCTGTGCATATGCAGAACGTCTATTTCGTGAACTGCAAGTTCGACATTATCCGAGGCCAGAACGGTCAGGAGCTCGCCCGTGCCGTGCTGGAGTCTCCTTCCGTGGGATTTTCTGCCTCATAACGTATCGACCGAATGATCTTTCACCCGGTTTGACAACCCACTCCTTGCGGCGGAGAATTAAGTGAAGAGGATGCCTGCATGGGCGCGTCCGTAACGCTTCCGGTACAGAATCTGCACGAGGGCCGTTGGTGGGAAACCCTGCCAAACGGCAAGCTGCATTGCTTTCTTTGCCCGAGGCATTGCCACATCGGCGACGGGCAGACCGGCTTCTGCTTTATCCGCAAGAACATCGACGGCAAGCTCTATAACTTGGGCTATGGGCAGCCGGCGGCCATCCAGATTGATCCGATTGAAAAGAAGCCGCTGAACCACTTTTTGCCCGGCACCAGCGTGTTTTCCATGGGCACGGCGGGGTGCAATATGGGCTGCTTCTTCTGCCAGAACTGGGACATTTCCAAGTCCAAGTCAGATCAGGTTCATTCGACTCATCTTGACCCGGAAGAAGTGGTTGCCGCCGCCATCCAGTACGGCTGCCCGTCCATCGCGTTCACGTATAACGAGCCGACCATCTGGGCGGAATACGCGATTGACATTGCCAAAGCTGCGCACCGGGCGGGCTTGAAGACGGTGATGGTGACGAACGGATACGTTACGCGCGAAGCCTTCGCGGAGGTCTACGAGCACATTGACGCCGCGAACGTCGATTTGAAGGCGTTCACGGAGAATTTC
Organism: Acidobacteria subdivision 13 bacterium RH2 MAG17b; assembly: GCA_002197525.1. Lineage (GTDB taxonomy): Bacteria > Acidobacteriota > Terriglobia > UBA7540 > UBA7540 > RH2-MAG17b. The sequence continues at coordinate 30,040 of NFUN01000059.1, forward strand.
TATTCCAAGACCACGCTTACGCATTTGCAGCCGGTGCTAGACACGCTCAAGGCGCTCCGGCGCGAAACGAACGTCTGGTTCGAGATCACGAACCTGATGATTCCCACGCTGAACGATCCGGCTGATGAGACCAAAGAGCTTTGCGGATGGATTTTAGAAAACCTTGGCGATGACGTTCCGCTGCACTTTACCGCCTTTCATCCCGACTTCAAACTGCGTGACAAGCCGAACACCCCGCCGGAGACGCTGCACCGTGCGCGGAAAATCGCCCTGGAGATGGGCCTGAAGTTCGTTTACGAGGGCAACATCTATTCCGAGGGCGGAAATACCCTATGCCCAGGATGCAAACGCACGATCGTGAAGCGCTGGTGGCATCAGGTGAGCGACGTGCGGATCAGCGAAGATGGTCATTGCACGTTCTGCGGCGTGAAAATCCCGGGTGTGTTCAGGCATCCTTCCAATTCTCCGGTATACTCTGCCGGGGCGCTCCGTTAGAATCCTAAGTTCACAACGCAGAAAGCCTCGCGCCAAGGCGCGCAGGGAATCGCAGGTATGTTTTGGAGTTTGTGAAAGCCGCCAAAGCCCTCACCCACCGCTTTGCGGTCCCCCCTCTCCCGCTGAGGCGGGCGAGGGTTAGGGCCGAGGGTGGAGCGATGCTTTTGGCGGGGTTAAAGAGTCTGTGTGAAAACTGCCTGTTTGAGTTGGTGCGGCGCTCGGAGTCTGCCCCGACGCTGTCGGGGAGCGCCGAAGCACTTGAAGAATGAAGAATAAAGACCGGCGGTCACAGACCAAGCTTGTCCAAATTACGGTCTGCCTTTCGCGAAGTGTTCTGCGGCTCTGCCGCTTCCCACACCGGAATGTGCGGTGCCCTGGCCACAGACGCCGCTACGGCAAACTGACCCACTACCGGCATGTTCCATCATTTGTCATAACGCTCTTAATGACGGTATACTTTCAACTCCGATGGGCCACGCGGGGGTAATTCAGCGGTAGAATGCCAGCTTCCCAAGCTGGACGTCGCGGGTTCGATCCCCGTCCCCCGCTCCATCTTTTCAACAACTTAGAGAAACTGATCAAAGGGCGTACTCCAATATACTCCATTACATGACGCGCAAGGCCGATTCGAAGGTGTTCAAGGCTTCCTTGCGAAGGCCAAGCGCGGTCTTGGTGTAAACGTTCAAGTCTACGTCAACTGAATGCCCGAGCTGGTCGGCCACTATCTTTGGATCGACCTTCAGTTCTCGCATAAGGGATGCGTGGGTGCGCCGCATCACCTGGAAATTCACCCATTCGAGGCCAACTGACTTCAGCCTGGGTGCAATCCACCGTCTCCAGCAATTGTCTTTCGACAGCGGAGTTTTCAGGGTCTCCGAAGGGAACACCCACGCCTCCGGGCCGGGATCGCCGGATCGCGATCTCCACCGGGCGATCTCGGACTGTAGACCCTGGGAAAGCGCGACACTCCGTTTGGACTGATTCGTCTTGGGAGAGTCTATCTTTCCTCTGTACAAACGCTGTTCGATCTCGATGTGGTCGGCATTGACGTGCCGCCACTTAAGGCCGAAGATCTCGCCGGGCCGCATACCTGCTATGGTGGCAAGCATGCAGACCGCGAGTTCTCTTGCCTCAAGGACCGAAAAAAGTAACCTGACCTCCTGCCACGTCATGACACGCTGAACGGGGCGCAGGGTCTTGTTGGGCGTAAACAGAAGAGCGGCGGGATTCTTCTGCAAGTAGCCTTCGACGACCGCCATGCCGAAGATTTGCTTCATGTCCCATCGCAGATGATCCACCGTACTGAACGACAATCCGGCGATGGCCTTCCGGTCTAAGAAATCCTGCAATTCGCTCGCCTTGAATGATTTCAATGCGAAGTCGGCGAATTCGCAGGTGAGGTGATGTTCCAGGCGGTCTAGGTTGCACGCCGTGGTGGAACTCTTCCACTTGCGGCGATACCAGGGGAGATAGACTTGGTTCACGAAATCACCGAACTTCCAATCTTCCGATGGGCCATCCTGTTTCGTGTTAATGGCGGCCAAAATCTCCGCCAGCTTGTCCTTTGCTTGGGACTTCGTAACCTTGCTGACCTTCCCAAGCAGTTTGTTTCGGCGGTGTCCTTCTTCCCACCATTGGGCAATCCAACGTCCACGAGCAATCTTCAAACTTCCTTCCTGATGCCGTTTACGACTCATGAGACTCTCCTCTCATGGGTCTAGCGGCGCCGACTTCCGGCGACACGGGCATCATAGCATCAAACGCGCCTCTTTCATTTGCTCTTTTCCATCGCTCCAGTGCGGAGCGGCGGACAAGCTTCCTCCTGCCCATATGAATCGCTGGAAGCGCCGAGACGCCCGCCACTTTGCCATTGATCGCATTGTGTACGTGGGCCTTGGAGCATCGCAGCTCTGCCGCGACTTCGGCCACGGTGAGAACCTCATCATGGGCTGTCATAATTCACCTTTATGTTCCGGCGGACACTTCCTTCGCCTCGCTTAACAAAGATCATCGAACGGCACGCTGTAGTCCAAATCGAATCCGGAATACGGGAGGGCTAGCGCATTTATTGCGTTCTCGATCGCAGCGCCGAACTGCTCACGCATGTACGCCCATTCCTTATTCGGCACGCGCACAAAGAGAGTGTCTTCGCGAACGTAGGCCAGCCCCGTGGCTGCGACCCACGTTGAGTAGGACTGCGGATTCATCGTCCGCTTGAGTTCCCGCTTGACGATTTCCCAAGGGTCGGAATCGGGCAGTGTAGCTCCGTCTGGGATTCGCGGTCGTCGCGGCGGGAGTGGCTCAACTGAAGCTGATGCCGGGTTGCTGGTCAGTTGGATAGGGTCTTCGCTGGGAGTTGTGTTTTTCTGTTTTTGACTACTGTCTTTAGATGGGTCGAACCACCCTACCAACTGGACCCGATTTTTCCTTCCGGCATTGGTCGAATTAGTCAACTGGTATGATTTATCCGCTAGTCGATTTAGTCCACTGAGGACGCTTTCGATGGATGCAAGCCGGAATACGGTCGCGCTGCGCCCATCCAGTTTTGTAGTTTTCTCGATGAGGCCGGTCCGCTCCCAGAATTGCAAGGCATGAAGCCCAGTATCACGGCCCACTCCTGCCTTTACGGCGAGCTCGCGCAGTGACATCGGAAATTCACTTCGGCGAAAACCAAACGACATTCTCCAGATGCAAACAAAGGTCTTGAACTGAGCGCCTGAAACGTGGTGCATCAAGGCGTCAACAACTTGATTCGGAAACTTGAAGTAGTCACGGGCAATACCGTCCTTTGGGCTCGCGCATGGTTTCAGCGAGTGCTGAGTGGTCACTGCGTACGCCCCCGTCGGTCGTTAGAAACCGTGTCGTGTGTTCTGTCTTGCACTGCGCGGGGGGGCGTCATAGCTCGAAATAGCCACGCGGCGTGGTATGCCGGCACGCTGGCGATTCGTTCCCGTTCCCCAGACGATAGGGCGATCCTGCCGTTAATTGCCCGGCTCATGCGGGATTCCGAAATGCCAACCTTGGCCGCTACTTGATACTGAGCCATCCGGCTCTCTCGGATTGCCCACAACAAATTTGGAAATCTCATCGCATTCCTCAATGGGTGCAACTTGATTGCTTCATCCCGGAGGATGCCTTAACCTTTAGTTGATGTACACCTTCAATCCGCGAACCTTTTTGGTTCGCGGATTGCAGCCAACGGTGGAACTGAAGTGGAACTGAACGTGCCTGAAGTCCTGGGGCGGTTTCTTTCCTATCTGCTTGATGCAAGATGGTTCCCGGTCCGCGACGGCGAGGAAATGAGGGCGCTCAAGGCCCAGGTGAGGGAAGTCCTGCGGATTGTCCGCCGGATGGAAGCTTTTAGCAGAAAGTACCCTGACGGGCGGCTCGAAAAGGGCCTAGCGGAGTGGGAAAACTATTTGCAGACAACGGCGCAAATTGCCCGTCAGAGTGTTAGCCGCTCTCCGCACATGAAAACCAGTCGCGCGGGCAACGCTGAAACCGAAATCGCCGAGCGGCTCTTGTGCGCCTCGCTAATCATCCCTATGCTGTGGCCTGATGGGGGGATTTATACCAAGTTGCAAGAGTTACTGGCTCAACCTGAGAAATTGCCGTATATCATCACGGTGACACCCGAAAGGGCGAAAGAACTGCGGGCACGGAAGCCTGGCACGCCCGTAACCGCCTCCGAGTGGCACTATCTTCAGAACGGCTGCGATATTCCCCTGCGCCGGTATTCGAAGAGCGAGAAAACCCTGCAAAGCGCTGTGAAGCGCTTGCAGGATAAAATTCGGAAGAGGCTACACTTCGACCATTACAAAACATTGGAATGGCTTTATGGCCTGTACCTCTGGAGCCAAAAGGGTCAGTCGGGATTCTCGGATGCGGAAGCTCAAATGCTCCGTTCGTTGGTTCCAACGGACCGTACCGGAAATGGGTCTCCCCCTGCGGTGCCGCGTAGACCTTGAGTGCTTCATCGCCGAAATGGTTTACGGCTTTCACGGCGGTCTTGCCCTTTTGGGGCAGTCGAAGGAGCGGCGGTCATCCCGATGCGGCGATGTTCGAGTCTGGCGAAGATATCTGCCGACGGGCCTTCGTTTTTCCTTGGGCTTGGAATCTGGGGATGTGAGACGCGCTGCCCGGTCATAACAATGAGAGTGCTGTCCGCTACTCAATCGGCCATTTGGGGATGGCGGCGTCGATTTCGGCCATGAGGCGGATCGTCTCACTCAGTGCCGTGACGACTTTACAGTAGTGCTCCAGATCATCGTAAGTGAGGGTCCGGCCACGCCTGTCTTTCAGCCACTTCTCGCAAACCTGATAGCCGCCAATGTGAAAATTCCAGAGTTCGAGCGGCACGCCTTCGAAGTATTGCCCCTTCGTTCCGCTTTGCGGATCGTCCTTGCTGATATACACGCGGCCCGCTTCGAGTGGCTTCCCCGTGCCCGGCTCCGGCTCGCCGGGGGTGCGATACTTCGGGAATCCCTTCTCAATAACGTTCGAGCCTTTGACGGGATACCGGGCAATTGGATTTTGGAGCACAGGCGATTCGAGCAGATGCAAGGCCACAAGCTCCGCGCCCAAGCCGCAGAGCGAGCGGAATAGATTCACATTTGAAGTGAGCGGCACGCGCGGGAAATCGCTCTTCAGAAATTCCGCGTAGCGGGACCGGTATGTGGGTGAATGGAAAACGGCGTAAATGTAATTGAAAACGTCTTCCGGCCCAAAGGTCCCTGTAGCGGCTGGCGCCGATCCCAGGTCGCCTTTGCCCTCCGGCACAAACCTCAGCCCCAGCCGCTTTTCGAGGTCGGCAACGAATTCAGGGTCGAAATTTGCCTGCCGCCCATTCTTGCCAGATTGCCAATGCGATGCTTGGACCGTAAGCTGCCCCTGCCCAGCATTCTTTGTCGCGGCTTGGGGGTATAGGTAGAGAGGAAATAGGTTCGAACCGTCCTTCAACTCGACATACACTGCCGGAGCCGGTGAATCAGAAACGACCGCGTGTTTCCAGAAGGGCATTTTTGTCTGGCGTACTGTATTTAGACAGAGATTTTCCTTGCCCTCCACGTGGTCTATCAGCTCACGGCGTGGGTAGTCCATCGCAACCGTGCTGAAGTAGCAGGTACGTTTGTCGAAAGGCCGGTAAAGACATCGAATGAAGTGGCTCTCCCAGTCTCTGTCCTTGCGCACTTGTTTTCGAGCAGTTGTGAGTCGCCAGTCCCGGTTGTCGCGCAATTCATAGAGGCTGCGTAATTCTTCATCAGTCTTGGTATCTCGTCGCAAGTCTCCTATGCGACCTCTTAAGGTGGCCTCCTCAAAATCGATTGCGAAATGGTCTCGGTGAGACTGAAACCCGAGAACGTTTAAGGGCATGGCATCCGTCAGCTTCCACGCTTTTTCGTACTCGGCCCTCATGCTCACCTCTTGGGCTATGAAAAGGTAGAAGGGCGACTGCGGGGAAAGACTCGTCCATTGAGTTGATTTCAACTCTCTTTCGAAAAGGAACATGTATTTACTTTCCCTAAGCCCCCAGAGCTCTGAGTGGAACACTTTGGCTGGTCCTGCTCTGTGTGGCTCTTTGAAGAAAACTCCGAGGGTCACGCCCTGCTGAATGTCGAAGACGTTTTCATCCTTTGAGCCGCCCGGAGCTCGTTCTTTCTTCTTCGAGTTGCCGTGCAAATCGAGAACGTAGATTTCCGAAAAGGCGTTCATCAACTGCTGGCGCATGCCCCGGAATGTGGGATTATCCAAATAGCCGTGATTGGTGATAAAAGCCAGAACCCCCGCGCCGGTCCGCTCAATGCGCCACTGCCCCCAGCGGATGAATTTCACATAATCATCCTGGAGCCACTTGGGGTTTCTCTCTCCAAGAGGCTGGCCGTCCACTTTGTAATAATCCTGAATCAGTCGCCCGATGAAGGTCAGTTCCTTCTTGCCGTTTTTTACTTCCCAACTCCGGTTGGCGGAGTGGCCCGAATACGGCGGGTTGCCGATCACGGCGAGAATTGGTAACTCGCTCTTGATCTTTGCGGCCGCATTTCCTTCCTGAGTAATCACGCGCAACGGCCCGAAGAGGGTTTCGGCTCGCCGCTCTGCCTCTTCAAGCGTGTTCGTGAGAAACACTGCCAAGCGTTCGTCCCCAGCGAAATCGTAAGCCCACTTCTCCCGCAGTGCCGGAGTAAGATCGTTTCCGGCAAGCTGCATTCCCAGCTTGAAATGCGCTACGGCGTAGGGGGCCATCAGCAATTCAAACCCGAAGATGCGGGGCAACAGGTGATTGCGCACATAGCCGGACCACATCCCGGCGTTGCCTTGCCGCATGAATTCGGAGCGAATCAGGTCAACAACCGCGTAAAGAAATGTGCCGGTCCCGCACGCGGGGTCAAGAATCAGGACACGGGGGGAAGTGGCTTTCAGTAGCGGCGGCGTCCCCGCCGCCGTTGTAGCGCCGCTCTGCGAGCGGCGATCTTGTTGTGGGCGGTCATAGACCGCCGCTACAGGTTCGCGCTCGTATTCGATTGTCGCTGTGTCTGCGAGTCCATCCGCGCATCCGAAACGGGTCTTCAACAAATAATCCACGGACCGGACAAGGTATGAAACAACCGGCTCCGGCGTGTAATAGACTCCGCGCGATTCGCGCAGCTTGGGGTCATAGGCTGCGAGGAAGGTTTCGTAAAAGTGTACAACCGGGTCTTGGCGGGCGGTCCGCTTGCCGAAGTCTGCGAGCACGGCTTCCATGTCGGTATCGGCCAAGAGCTGGGCCAGGTCATCCACGAATCCGGCAAAAGGCTCTTCATCCAGAGCCGTGCCGGTGATGGTTTCAAAGAGTTGGCGAAGGAAGGGATTGGTTTTCGGAATTTCGGCTGCGGCGCCCAATCGCTTGAACGAGCCTGTTGGCCCGTGATGATTGCAGCGGGCCGCAAACAAGCCATAGGCCAAGGTTTGTGCGAACATATCGGCAAATTGCGGGATGGGCAGATCAGGGATAAGCGCCGTCTCGAAAGCCCGGTGCAAGTCGCGGAGAGTGGCAGAGGCCGCTTTCGCTTCAAAAGCCTTAACGATCATGTCGCGAATGAAATGCGTAAGCTGGGCCATGCGAAGGGCCAGAGCCTTCGGTTCGTTGATAGTCTGGGCCTCTTGGGCCAGAAACGCGGTGAGCAGGCTTGTGAGGGCTTCGGCTCCGTCCTTCTCCGGGACGAGCTTTCCCCCTTTGTCGGCGCGGGCGAGCCGGGCCGGGTCCGCCCGCCTGTGGCCGTCCACATACCAGCGGAATTCCAGATAGTCGGTAAGAATCAGGTTGGGCAGAGCGCGAAGATACCGCTTCATTTGCTCCGACTTCTCAGCTTCATCCAGGCTCTTGCCTACATCCTTGGCTTCAAGGTGGCCAATTGTGACGTGGCCGTGAGCGCGCTTCTCCGTGAGCGCGAAGTCCGGTGCTCCGCATTCAACACGCTTAGGCTCGTTCGTGGCGGTGATCTTCGCGGCGAGAGATTGAAGGAGGGTCTTGAGAGCCGGGCGGTGAGTGTGCTCGGTGGCGTTGCCCGCTTGCAATTCGCGCTCGATCTCGCGGCGGTATGTGTCTACGGGAGTGAAAGGCATTTATTCCTGGCGAGAGGCTTCAAACAACAATTATTCAGAATAGCAAGGCGGGAATCAAGGGTTTTCGGCGGAGGGCATCGCTCCAAAGGGGGAGTTGCTATTCCAGTTCAGCGTCAATGATCTCGCGGACCAGTTCGCGGACTTCCTTGGTGGTCTCATTGCCAGACAATCTGGCTTGCAAGCCTCGCTGGACGGCTTCTTTCAAGTCAGCATTGAATTCGCTGTTCCAAGAGTCTTCGTCTGAGATTTCGCCCACGCGCTTTAGCTCTAGCAGATAGTTTGAAACTTCAGCAACTCCTTGCTGAATCAGGCTGGTCTTGCGGGCTTGGCGCTCCTTCTCTGCCTGCCGCTTTTCGATCTCCGCGCACGCTTCTCGGATAGTCGGCTCCAGGGCTTCCTTAGCTTCGGCTTCCGAAACATCCTGGGGCAGTTCTGCCAATATCTCGACGCACTCGCGGCCAAGCCGTGCTCTGTCCAGGTCGGTCCGGCTCCAGGGGAGTCTGAGGGATGCCCACCGAAGGAGCTCGGCATCAAGCAGGCGTCTTTTGACCGCTTGGCGCACGGGCTGGACGGTTTCCTGTATGGCAACGCGCATTTCGCATACGTCGGCAGAGCTGTCCAAGCGCCCAAGGGCGTCCCGGATCGCGGCCGTCGCCTTCACCCTCTCGGCCTCGGTCGCGGAATACGGCAAGCTCCACAGAGCCTCGTTCGTGAGCCTCTGGCGGCGTTCCTGTGCGTCCCGTTCGGCTCGGAAGGGTTCGATTAGGGCCTCCAGGCTGCGAGCGATAATTGCAGCCATTCTCGGCTGGTCGGCGGCCTGCCGCTTCTCGATCTCGGCCTCCAAGCCCTCAAGCACTTCCATGCGCTGAGGGGCTGAAAGCCATGGATACTGGTAGGCGGACACGGCTTCGCTCGCCTTCGCCTGCCATCGGCAACGGAATGCTGCCAGTTCCTGCTCTGCTTCATGCTTCTCCCACTCCTCGGCTTGTTCCCGCTCCTGATGTGCCTTCTCAAGCTCCAGCCGCTCGCGCTCCAGTTTAAGCTCGGCCTCGCGCTGGGCCGCTTCCTCCTCGCGGGCCTGGGCCTCGGCCTCCCGTCGCTCGGCTTCCTCTTGTTCCTCCCGCCGAAGCTTCGCCAGCTCTCGCCGTGCCCGGTGTTCTTGGGCTTCAAGAGTCAACTCCTCCAGCCGCTCTCGCCGATTCTGCAGGACGGGTGAGGCTTCGCGGACGGGGCGGGGTCGGGCCTGCCGCTGTTCCCGCACAGCCTTAATGCTCTCCGCCGTAATCCGAACGTGTCCGCCTGGGGTCCTGAAGCCTTCCAGTTGGCTGTCTGCCACCATGCGCTTGACGGTGGGGATCGAAACGCCCAACAGTCTCGCGGCCTCGCTGGCGCTGCAAGAATCAGCTTCGGAACGATTTTTGCCGATATTTTTCACGGTTTTTCCAAGCAGTTTTTGACGGTTCTTGGCGGGCCTGACGGTCGGTGGGAGTGCATGGGTTAACGGTTCTTTGCGGTTCTTATTGATTTTTTCAGGTTCACGGTTCAGCGTGCAGGCGGACCGTCAGGGTCGGCGGTCGGTGCCGCGTGCCCGGCGGCGTCGCCAGATTTCAGCGGCGAACTCCTCCCGTTTTTCCTTGGGTGTCTCGTGGATGATCTTACCGCCGGCGTCGTGCTGGCCTCGGGTGTGCTGAAGCGCGGCCTCGGTATACTGCGCGAGCGTCCAGGCTCCGGGGTTGTACTGGCGCGTACGCACACCCTGGCCAGAGCGCGCCATCGCCCGTCCGAGCCGTGTATTGCAACTCTTGCAGAGATAGCGAAGGTTCTCGGGTGAGCCATTCGACTCGTCTCCGTCCATGTGGTCAATCACAAGAAAGCGAGATGATCCACAGAGGGCACACTTGGCGGGTCCGGGCGGGCGACACTCGGGCGCTGTAGCCCGGTACCGCTTCGCCCGGTCGGTGATCTGGTGGGCTGGCTTTCTCCAGGACGCGCCGCACACCTGGCGCGCTACTCTTCCCCCTGGTCGTCGTCCTCGCCTTCCTTTTCTTCGGACGGGGCTACGATATCGGCAATTTCATCGACTTGGCTTTGGAGTTCTTCGTTCTGCTGCTCCAATTCCTTGATTTGTTCCATCAGTTCGCGTCGGGTTGGGATTGGCATTTTCTTTGCTCCTTTCGGATTCACAAGCTTGATGTGCCGTCGCTCGGCGTATTCATCAAGCGATTCGTCATCGATTTCGTCGGCAAGGTCGTCGTCCTCGCGAACATCGCGGGTGAAGCGAACGGCCTGGGCCTTTCGAGATTGAAGCTGTTTGCGTGTTAGGGTCTTCATGCCCGCATGATAGGTGTCGCGGGGGTTCGCGGTCTAGCCCCGCAAATTAGCGGGATTTCTGTAAGCAGAAAATCGACTGGATTACTTTGGCGAGTCACCCAGTCGTGGCGCGCCCCGCCTCCGCGCGATGGCGGCGCGTAGTCCCTTTTCGGCCAAGTAACGTCCGTAGGTGTCCAAACTGTTGAACCCTGGGATTTGCGACCGGAGTACGTCTTTGACGGTCTTTCCTTGGTGGACCATTCGGACGGCGGCATCTATTCTGGGATTGTTAGGGCGCCCTCGCCTCGGCGGTAGCTGCTGCCGGATTAGCCGGATGATTTGTTTCTTGAATCCCTGTGGATCGCGGGCAATCTGGTCTTGGAAACGGCCTCTGAGTCCAGAGACGAACTGGCTTATGGTTTGCTCAATATTTTGGGAGGAAACCGCTCTTCGGCTATTAACCGAGGTCTCCCGAAAGCGCGGGGTTTTGTACTCCATTTGTACTCCATTAACGGGAGTACCGGAGCAGCCCTTTGAAAATAGGAGAGTTATAGTCGCCGAAAATCAACGCGGTAGACCCTATGTTCTTTATTTTCAATCAAGGGTCAATTTCCCAAGCTGGACGTCGCGGGTTCGATCCCCGTCCCCCGCTCCATAATACTTCACGAGGAATGGCGCGCACCCAACGCCTTGCACGATAGCGCGCCTGCAGGGTTTTCCCTCGCGACGGATTTATGCTGGTTTTTCGACGCCGGGCTTTTCCCGCTTAGTGCTGCTGTTCGGAATTACGGCGCCGTATTCTTTGTGCCAGTAACCCCTCACCCGTCCCGCGACGCGGTCCACCCTCTCCCCCTGGGAGAGGGCCGGTAGTCTTCCTCCTTCGAAACCCACCCGGGGGCGAGGGCGGCATCTTCGAATACGTCGCCGCGCTTATGAAAGGCGACACCTAGTGACGAATCGCCGAACGAGGCAACCCTGGCTCAAATCAATTACTCACACAGCGAAACCCTGCATAGAGGTACTGATAGTGCGGTTGGAACCAGTTGCGGTAGGACCGTCGCGCCATGCAGGCCGCCGTTCGCGGCGACGCGCCCTTGAGGACGTAATGCTTGCCGTCGAAGAAGTCCGCTGAATAGCCGTGGTAGAACGGAAATGGCTGAAATCCGGGAAACGGCCCGAAAGTGGTGCGGGTCCACTCCCATCCGTTCCCCACAAGCCCGGATACGCCGAAGGCGCTCCGCCCCTCGGGAAATCCACCTACGGGCGTGGGATCCCAACTCTGGAAATCAAAGTTACCGCGCCTTGGGCTTGGCGGCTCGGCGCCCCACGGGTACAGCCTCTCAGAGCCTTGCGGAGCGCCGAAGGCTGCCCGGTGCCACTGCGCTTCAGAAGGTAACGCCTTGCCCGCCCAGCGCGCGTACGCACTCGCCTCAGCAAAGCTCACGTATACGGGCCAGTCATGCGGCAGAGGTAATTCAGCAAACATGCTGCGGTAATGCCACTCGTCGCCTACCCGCTTCCAGAATACGGGATGATCGATGGCGTGTTCCGTCTTCCACTTCCAACCGTCTTCCTGCCAAAGAGCCTGGTCTTCATATCCCCCGGCGGCCATGAATTCAAGGTACTGCCCGTTCGTTACCTTGTAACGGTCAATGGCGAAACGGGGAACCGGGACTGTGTGCGCTTCATATTCGTTGTCCCAACCGAAGGCGCCGCCTTCATCGCTCGGAAGCCCGAGCGTCGCGGAGCCTTCGGGAATCTCAATCATTCCTGGATTTATGGAAACGCCCGTCGCAAGAGGCCGGCTCAAGCCGCGGACCTTGCGTTCAAGAGGCAACTGGTGGAGTATGTATGCCAACGTTTCCGCATGCATCAGCCGGTGTTCGATGGAAACATTCAGCAGTACGCTTGCAACAAGTTCCTGGTCATCGCCGGGCGCGGGGCCGGAAAGCAGAGCCCGCTGCAATCCGTCGTCAAGAATCTCACGAACCCGTTGCTTGTAATAACAGACCTCCGCTAAAGAAGGCCAGTCGGTGGGGTGATCAGAGGGCAGACGGTCGTTTACCGGGTCGATGCCAAAGGCGAATAAATGGTCAAATGTCGGGTTGAAGGACCGGTAATCGAGAATCCTCTTGTGCAGAAGATTCCAATCAAATGCCTCAAGGTGGCCAAGATAAAAAACGATCCGGTGCCTCTCCGGAATGGGCCGCTCATAAAAAGAATCCGGCCTTACCAGTTCGAAGAGCTTATCGGTTTCGGTCCGGGCTTGTGCGAGGCGAGCAAGAAGTTCGCGCTGAAGGGTAGCCTTCATTTGCGTGGCAAGCATAGGCGCCTCCTCTCGGAGCATGAATAACAATTCTGCTCATTAATTAGGATGCCGCCAAATCCCGCGGGGTTCCCGATTATTTTCCGGGGTTAATTCACTCACATCTTCCATGCTAGAAGACGAGCGTTAGGCCAGCGTTACGTGAATGTAAATTGATGTCAGCTCAGCGCTTACCTGCCAAACGAGGGTCGAACTGGAAGGGAGATGGTTTGCCGATGCGGAGTTTGGAAAACTCAGCGTGCCTGGGATTAAGAAGGAAGCTATGCTCGGCAGGAACGGTTGCGCTCGGAACTTGGAGCGCTGCTGACCGGCCTTGGGCGGCCCACGCATCGCCGATCTCGCGCA